>CAZFLK010000116.1:0-18144 GCA_964519245.1 uncultured Verrucomicrobiota bacterium | reverse complement strand
AGAAGACAGACAAACCGAAACCACCGGAAACTGTCTCATAAGGAATGGGCCAAAATGTGAGGCTTAACCATGACCTCCAGCTGTTTTTCACACAGCCTACCTGTAAATTTACAGGTCTGGATGAGACCAGTGGAGACCTGGTGGGACGTCGGAGGGGGAAAAACCTTAAAAAATGGAGCCAGCTGTCGGATTTGAACCGACGACCGGCTGTTTACAAAGCCGACCGCAAATGAACCGACCCTCAAATAGTCGACCGCATTCTCGATATCCACACCGCTGGTCGGAACGATATTCAGGAAGGGTAAAGGCCCCAGAGTCTGCTTGACCCACATGGGCCCCGAGGCCTGCCCCGGAAACAGCTTCTGCAACGGCGCGCCCAAACGATGCGCCCGCAACATCTCCGTCGGCGTCGCGCAGCCCGGCATCATGGCCACACCCAAATCTCCCGCGGCCTTGATCACAGCCTCATCAACCACCGGCGACACCAGGAAGCGGGCCCCGGCTTCCACCGCTTTCGCAGCCTCTTCCGGGGTCACCACCGTCCCCGCCCCGACTATCACCCTAGCCCGTTCCGAGAACTCACGAATCAGCTCCAGAACATGCGGGATGGAATAGGTGAACTCAATGATCCGAAAGCCCCCCTCAACCGCGGCGTTCATCGCCTTGCGCGCGTTGTCGGTGTCGTTCGTGCGGAGAATTGCGGAAGCGCGCTCGTTCCTGAATTCAGTGAGAAAGTCAGCCGGGCTCATAACTGTGCGAGCTACTCCCCTTCACTCCGCGTAACAAGCTTCGCGCCGACAACCATGCCGAATCCCGCGTTCCTCAGCCCTGAAGTCCGCTTTTCAATCCAGCGCTGCGCAACAGATCCAGCGCGCGATCCCGATCCTCAACGGACACGTCAAACGCCACGCCGTCATAAGCGCCAAACAGGAACCCCGCATAGCGCTGATGCCTTGGCCGATAAGCCACCTTGCCGGCTTCAAGGACCTCCTCCACCTTTCGGGCTTCCTTGAGTTTACCCGCGATGTAAACCGGGACATCCTCCGCGCGGCCCTCCCCGCCTGTTGTCGCGTCCGGCATCACTCTTCCGCAAGTTGCCGAAACATCCCCAACACCGCTTTCCGGATCTTCGGTTCCGCCTGGATCTCAAGACAGCTGGAACGCGCGGGCCAGGTCTCGTAGCCGCCCCACTCATGCTGTTGCGGCGTCGGCAGGTAGCCGTAGAAGCCATTGGCCAGTTCGATGGTGAACGCGGCCTTCAGCGCGCTCTTATCCTTGATGCCCAGTCCGGTCTCGGCAAACACCTCGCAGGGAATCGAGCCAATTCCCAGGTCGCCGATTCGCATGGCCTGCAGCTTGATCGTCACCACATCGGGATAGTCCTTCAACTGCATCGCCTCGCGGGCGTAAACCTCGGGTCGCGTCAACCGCTTGCCGGCGTCGAACTTAGCCTGTCCGCTGGCAAACAATGGTTTCGCCCATTCGAGTCGGGCCGCGTCGGGCTTGCGGATACGCAAGGGCAGTTCGACCTCCCGCATTCCCAGGCCCAGGTCGCTGCGATGTTCAATCTTCCGATAGATCTCAAACGCCGCCGCCGCCGTGGCGCGCCCCACCTGCGTCATCCGCTCATACGGTTTGAAACGTTTTCGGGGGCTGGTGAAATCGATGGCATTGATATCGCCGCTGGTTCCGTTCGACATGATCCCCACAAAGGGCGGTTCCTGCCGGTCGGCCTTCAGCAACTCCTGGATCCGATCGGCAAACACGCCGAAGTAATCCGCGCTTACCCAACCGCCCGGGATGCCGCCGATGTAGTGGAGTCCGTAGTTGGCAAGCAACGCCATCGGCCGACCGTCGGCATGCCGCACGGAAAGCACGAACAACTCCTTGTCCACCGGACCGGCCGGCTTGATCAGGTTGCCGCGACCGGGGTTCATCCGCACGGTCTCGCCCTTCTCACCGAACGGATTCGAGGCCTTCTCATTCCCCTCCACAAACCAACGACGATTGTGGACAAAGTCTGGAACCTCCGCCCCGCCCCAGCCGATCTCGGCCGGCGCCAGGTTGTTGATCGCCCGTTGCACCCCGTCCGCGATCCGCCGCGCAAGGAACTTCAAGTAGTTCTTATCCTCCGGTTCGTCGCTGATCCCGATCGCGCGCGGCGCGCTATGGGTATGCGTCGCCGAAATCAACACGCGGTTGGCTGGGAGCCCCGACTGCCGCTCGATGATCGCCTTGGCGTCATCCATGACGAACTGCGCGATCATGGTGTTGTCACAAACCACGATGGCAAAACGTTCCTTGCCGTCGTCCAATACCAGGCACCGGGCGTGCAGTTCATCGTGAACGCCCTTTGCCGGTCCCACCTGCATGATCGTGCCGTCCAGTCGCACCCCCATGGACGGCGTGATGTTGCTGGTCGCCGCCCCGGCGCGCAGGGCGGCCTCGGCGGAGATGGTCAAGAACAACAGCGTCAGGACCGCGATTGCACTCAGCGTCCGCCGAACACGACGCCTCGGAGCGCCGAGCCTTGCTCGGCCTGCGCCTCCCACCGGGCTGCCACTACCGAGCAATGCTCGCCCCTTCAATGCCGCGAACTCCCCAGCCTGCCGACCCGAAAGAACTTTCGAAATCTCGCATTCCTCCATCAATCCACCTTCTTCAACTCAGGCAACTCCACCTCGACAAGACACCTCCCCAGGCTGGCGTCATCCCCATCAAATCGCTCCCGAAACATCTCCACCTCGTCCCGACTCTGCTGACCGCCGCCAATGCGGACCAACACATCAATGTAGGAAACAAACTCCTCGGACTCATCTCCATAGTTCTCCCCCACGATTATCTGCTTGTCGACCGGGAAGACGCCCTCGTCCGCGGTCAGCGCGCGACTGGCCGAAATCCCCACGGTCTTCATCCCGAAGTCCGCAGCCAATTCGTAGGCGATCTTGGGCACGCCGACGTTTGTCAACCCGCTGACGATTTCGATGCGCCCCGGATCCGCCTCACGCGTCTCCATTTCCTCGTTGAATATCCGGGTCAGTTCGGCCCTCGCCACCGCTTCATCGAACTTCCGTCCGCTGTAGCCGACCACGCCGATTCTCAGCCAGTCATGGGATTGATTGTAAGCCATGGCTCAATGCTCCGGTATCCGATTGATCGTCATGTAGAACTCTTCCACAAATTTCCCGCCGCCTTCGGCCTTCAGGTTCAAGGTCGCATGGATCTGATTCACGGGCTTGATGCCGGGTATGGCCAGGAAAACGCCATCGCCCGCCGGCGTCACCACGACTTCCTTGATCCGGACGTCGTCCCGCCCCTTCGTGTCCGGCTCCTCGACCGACCACTGATCCGAACCGTAGCGCTGCAACCATTTGTAGTTCCACTGCTGTAGCTGATAGGAAGAGTTACTTGCGGCAACGCTCCGGTCGAGCTTGAAGTTGAAGGTCAACTCGATGCCGCCGGGCCTCACGTTCACGCCGGTCAGGAGGCGCGCCGAGGCGCCTGTATAACGCACGCGCTGAATGCCGCCCTCGACCAACCCCTTGCGTCCGCCGCCATTCCAACCATTCAGGCCGACTGTGTAAACCTGACCGTCGCGGGGATTCACCCGCGCGCGATGAATGCCGGTCGCAAAGTCCAGGGGCAGCCTGACGATTGCCGACTGGGAAACATCGCCCACTTCCTGCAGCAGGAAATAGTACAACCAGCCCTTGCCAAAACTCGTGTGCAACAAGCGCCCCGACAACGGACCCCAACGGGGATCATCCACATACAACTGCCCCCCGCTGGAATTGTCGAACTCCTGGGGCATCCAGATGATCGGCTGATCAAAGGTCTTCGGCGGAACCACCTTGGACACATCGATCCGACCGCCATCAGGCGCCCAGTTGGGGTTCCTCACATTGTTCACGTAGCCGTAGAATCCGCCCTTCCTTACGATGCTGACTTTTGACGCCGGCATCCACGTGCCCTGGTTGTCGCTGACGGTCGGTCGCCCATCGGGCAACATGCCCATGCCATTGGGCGTTCGGAACCCCGTGCAAAAGACCTCCCGTTGTTTCCCGTCGGACGAGATCTTGATCACGGCGCCGGGCAACGCATGGTCCGTATATTGCCCGGCCTTGGCGTAGTAGAAGTTGCCGTCCAAATCCGTCTGCAGATCGAAGTTGAAGGCATGAAAGAAGATGGAGACATCCGTATCGGCGCTGAAATTCTCGTAGAAGTCCGCCTCACCGTCTCCATTGCGGTCATGCAGGCGAACAATCCGATCCTTGCAGGTCACGTAGACCTTCCCGTCCACGACCTTCACTCCAAACGGCTCATAGAGCCCGGCCGCATGACGTTTCCATTCCAATCGCTCCAAGCCTTGGTCGATGCCTGAAATGATCCAGACATCGCCGCCGTGCGTGGTCACGACCATCCGCCCGTCGTCAAAGAAATCCAACGCCGCCGTCCGGAGCCACGCGTTCCAGGGATTGGATTCCGGGAGGTTCAGATTGTCGATGGTGTAGGCCTGGGCGTCGGAGCCCATTTCCCCCGCGGTCGTCAGCACATCCGGCCAATTTGACGGCCCGCCCCGCGTCATTTCCGCGAGATTCGGAAGCTCCCCCTTCGCCTGACGATGGCGAACCATCCCCAGGAAAGACTGCAACCCCGGCGCGCCCCGGCCCGCATACCGCGCCACCTGGACCGTTCGCGCGCTGCCGCCGGCCGGAATGTCGAGGACCATCCGATAGCCCGAATCCACCGACAGCTTCAGCCCCTTCACATCGCCGGATAGTGCGATGACATTGAAACGCCCCAGCACGCCGTCCAGACTTTCGCCGCCCAACAGGGCATGCCCCGGAGCATCGCCCGATCGCCGCGCGATCTTCACCTCCGCGCTGTCAAATGGGATCAGGCCAACAATATCATCCTCATGCTGCTCAGCCTGCCCGACGCAGAGTTTCAGAGCCTGTTCACCCGGCGCGATCTCCAGCGTGTGGATCAGCGCGTCGAAGCCCTTCTGTGTGCCCGGCATTTCCAAGACATCGCGCCCGTCGATCGAGTAGGAAAACACCAGTTCCTTCCCATGCACAAACCGGCCCTTGTAATCCAGCCACTTCGTGGGCAAGGGACCGCGCGGCAGGAGATTCTCCCTCGGATAATCCAATGTTCCTTCGTGTCCCCAGAACCAGGTTTGCAGTCCCTGCATCAACTCACCAGCGGGCTGCGGCTGCCCCTCCCCGCGGAGACGTTCATGCTGGGTGGCGCTCAGGTCGAGGAATCTGCCCTTCCATGCCCCGGCCAGACTCAGGTCGTGCAGGTTGTACGAGGCTGTGACATTCCCGCCCAACTTCACGGTCAAGGCGCTGACCACGCGCTTCTGCAGTTGCGACGCCAACGCTGGCCCAAAATCACGCTCCTGCTCGGCTCCGCCCGCGCCCAATTCCCCGGATATTCCCCGGGGCAAACCCGCCAGGTAGGCGTCGTCGATCTCCCGCAGGTCCGACCGCATGGGTTTCATGAACTTCTCCCGGATGTAATGAATCACATCGTAGCGCTCCCGCGGCGACATCCAGGTCTGCGGCCCCATCAGGCCGTTCCCGTGCGTCAATGTCAGGTACATCGCATACGGATCCGTGCCGAACCTCATCTCGCCTTTGCCAAAGGCGCGCGACTGCGGCAAGGAAGGCGTGACCCCGTCCTTCCCATGGCAATTGACGCACAAACCGGCATAGATGCTCTCGCCACGCTGGAACGCCTCACCGTCCAACGAGGAGATCAACGACTTGTGGTCCACCACGTCCAGCGGCCGGATCTGTATGTTCCGAAACTCCAGGGGGCCTCCCGTCACCCGCAAGCGAATGGGCCCGACGGGTCCCTCGAGGGATCGGATCGTCAGCTCCGGCAATTCCGGCTCTTCCGCGCCCGGAACCCACCTGAACGCCGGCTCGAAAGGCGATTCCGCTCCCCGGCTCAACGACTGAGCCTCCCGTCTGCCCAGCCCACGACCCTCATATTGAAGTCCATCCAAATCCCCGATGAAATCAAACGCAAAATTCCGATTGGCTGCCCCAATTTTGAACACATGCCCCGGCTTGTCCGGCCGACTGAACTGCTTGCGGCTCGCCTCCACGTTGCCATCCACGCAGAGCGTCACCCGGCCGCCCTCCTTGGTGAGAACCGCTGTGTGCCATTTGCCGTCATTGAAGCTTCCCTTGGAACGCATCACGCCCAACCAGCCGATATCGTAACAGAGTCGACCGCCCCGCAGAAACAACGCCTTAGCATCGGGAGCCCAGTCGCCGGTCGGCGGACATTTTGCGAACAATGTCCCGCCTCGTGATTCACTGGACCTGAATCGCACCGCCACGGTGAAATCGCGCTCGCCCAGGGAGAGCAGCTTGTTCGCGTCGCCAGCGGCCTGAAACAGGGCCTTCCCGGTGTTGGCCTTCTCCAGATCGACCGAAGCTCCTCCCTCAACAGGATCAAACTTGAATCCACCCGGACTGGCCTCCTCCAAGACCTTTCCCTCGACCAGCGGATGGCCTCCGACCCAGACGGACGCCTTCGCCTTCTGCCCCGGAAGGTGCGTCAGTGTCATCTCAACGGATTGCCATCCCGGGGCGTCCGTCGGCGGCAGGTTGATGGCGTAACGTCCATGGAGAAAAATCCCCGCTCTCCCCTGCGACCCTTCCGGTTGGCGAACCTCCATTCGCAATTGATAGTTTCCGAAGGACCGCCGGGTCATCAACTCTCCCCCGCCCTCCGGACTGCGCAGGACGCCATCCAACCACTCCCAGTCAGGCTGACGATAGGGAATCGTATTGAGGGAGATCGCCCCGGAATCCGCAGGAACCAACCGTCGCCACTGCCCCAATTCCGCATCGCCAATCAGCGACCTGCCGCCCGGGTCGAGGGAGACGCCGCCCTGCGCGAATGCCGCAATCGACGTCATCAGACCGAGACACGCGCTCGTGACCATCACGCCGACAGCGCCCGACGTTCGCATTTTTAGACTGAAAAATCGCATGCCGAATACTGGAAGCCGACGGACCACTCCGCCGACCCTGCCGTCGATTCCGCTTCCAGGCAATCCCGATCCCCCGGCTTTTGCCTTGCCCGTGCCATTCCCGGCGCGCAATCCTTCGCAGCGATGGTTGACGCCGCCAATGCCGAATTGATTCTCAGCTGGAAGGATGAGGACGCCTTCTTGCTGCCCTTGCTTCACGCGTTCCATGATCGGGACGGCTTCCTCAGTGAGGACGCCTTGCGCGACATTGCCGAGCTGACCCGGATCCCGCTCGCCGAACTCTACGGCACGGTTACATTCTATCATCACCTGGACCGCGCCGCCCCCGTTCAAGCCGCGCCCCGCGTCTGCACCGGACCGGTCTGCTGCCTGCAAGGCGGCAGGGAATTGCTCGAATCTCTCAGGAAGGAAGGAGCCTCGGCCATGGCATGCTCCGGGCGCTGCGATCAGACCGTGCCCGTGCTGAAAGGCCATGAGACCTGGATCGGCAGGACCGCGGATTCACTCGAACGGCTCCCCTCCCGCCTGCCGCCGCCGAACCCGGGCGGAATCGAGGAGTGCGTCTTCGCCAACATTCGAACGCCAGATCGCAATACACTCAAGGGCTATCGCGATTCCAACGGATACGAGGCGCTCGCCCTCGCCGTCAACGAAATGCAGCCAGCCGAGGTCATTCAGCGCGTCACTGACAGCAAGCTCGCCGGGCGCGGCGGAGCCGGGTTTCCGACCGGCGTCAAATGGAAGGCGGTCGCCGACGAAACACGCGGCCCGAAGACCATTGTCTGCAATGCCGACGAAGGCGAACCCGGATGCTTCAAGGACCGCGCCGTCATGGATTACGATCCGCACGCCGTCATTGAAGGCATGACCATCGCCGCTTACGCGACCGGCGCTCCCCGCGGATTCATCTACCTGCGCTACGAGTACCCCGAGACCTTCGAACTGCTCCAGCGCGCGCTCACCGAAGCCGAGGAGGCCGGATTGATCGGCAATCGCATACTCGGAACGGATTTCTCCTTTCGCCTGCAGCTGCGGCGCGGAGCCGGGGCTTACATCTGCGGCGAGGAAGGCTCCCTGCTGAACAGCCTCGAGGGCAAGCGCCCCTACCCGCGCAATCGGCCGCCCTTCCCCGTCACCCACGGTTTCGAGGATCTGCCGACGGTCGTGAACAACGTCGAAACCCTTGCTTCCGTCGCGCCGATCATCCGCAAGGGCGCGGATTGGTACCAAGGACTGGGCGAAGGCGATCATGCGGGCACAAAGCTGGTCAGCCTATCCGGCGACATCCAAGAGCCCGGCAACTATGAAGTCCCGATCGGCCTGCCATTGCAGACGCTGCTCCACGATTGGGCCGGCGGACCGCCCAAAGGGCGAACCATCCAGGCCGTCACCATGGCCGGACTTTCCGGCGGTTTCCTGGCCGGCGACGATCTGAACGTCACCCTCGACGAACCCTGCATTCGGTCCAAGGGCTCCTTCCTCGGCGCGGCCGGCATCATCGTGTTCGACGATAGCCGCAACATGGTCGAGATGGCCCACAACGCGATGGACTTCTTCGCGCACGAATCCTGCGGCAAATGCTTCCCCTGCCGCATCGGAACCCAGCGCCTGACCGAACGCTTGGGCGGCGACTCCGGACCGACGAACTTCGAACAATGGGAAGCGGAGGCCCGGGATATCGGTTTCACCATGAAGTCCACCAGCGCCTGCGGACTCGGCATGGCCGCGCCCCATGTCACCGAAAGCCTGCTCCGCTACTTCCCCGAAGCCGTCGAACGCGACTTGAATTCGCGGCCGTGATTTGCCAACGATTGACCGATGCCCGATTCCGACGCCATAGCAACCATGCAATCCATCACGGTGGATGGGCGTGAACTGGCGTTCAAATCCGGCGAAACCCTCTACGAGGTGATCAAGCGTCATCAGGATTCCGTCCCCACGCTCTGCTACGACCCTCGCCTGGAACCTTTCGGCAGTTGCCGGCTCTGCATTGTCGAACTCGAAGGCGCGCGCAATCCCGTCGCCTCCTGCACCACCAAGGCTACCCCAGGCATGGTCGTCAGGACCGCGACCGACGCCATCGAGAAGCATCGTAGAACGCTGCTTGAATTGGTCGCTTCGGAGAATCGTGAAATCGACGTCGATCCCCTCCGCGGCTGTTCCTCCCAGGAATTGACCACGCTGGTCGATCGTTACGGGGCGCGGACCGGGCGATTTCAAGGGAAGCAGTCGGGCGCCAGCAACCAGGTCGACGACAATCCCTTCATCCTCCGCGACTACGATCTTTGCATCTCCTGCAACCGCTGCGTGCGCGTTTGTGCAGAACAGGAGGGCGACCACGCGATCAACATCGTCAATCGAGGCTTCAGCGCGCAGATCTCGACGGAGTTCGGGAATCATCTCAAGGACTCCTCTTGCACCTTCTGCGGCCAGTGCGTCCAGACCTGCCCCACCGGCGCGCTCGCCGACAAAAAGGCTCTGCGCGGCGCGGGGGACGAGAACGAATTGAAGAAGACCCGATCGGTCTGCCCCTACTGCGGCGTCGGCTGCTCGGTGGATCTTTTGTCCAAGGGCGACAAACTGGTCGGAATCCAACCCGCAATGGACGGCCCGGCCAACGAGGGAGCCCTGTGCGTCAAGGGCCAGTTCGCATTTGATTTTGTCCAGCACGAGGACCGGCTCAAGACCCCGCTCGTCCGCGGCGAGGACGGAGAACTTCAAGAGGCGACTTGGGAGGAGGCTTTGGATCGCGCCGCCGCCGGCTTCAACAAGGCCCGCGACGATCACGGCCGCGACAGCATTTACGGCATCGCCTCCGGCCGCGCGCCGCACGAGGCCGCCTACACGATGCAGAAGTTCATTCGCGCAGGATTCGGCACGCATCAGATCGACAACTGCAGCCGTGCTTGACACGCGCCCACGGTTGCCGGTCTGGCAGCCACCATCGGCAGGGGCGCCATGTCGAATCCCCTGGCCGACATGGAGAAACCCGACGTCATTTTCTGCATCGGCACGAACATGACCGAATGCCATCCTGTCGCCGCGACGCGCTTGAAGAGGGCGATCGCCCGCGGCGCGAAGATGATCGTCGCCGACCCCCGCAGGATTCCGCTCGCCAAACTCGCCCATCTCCATCTTCCGATCCGGGTCGGTTCGGACGTGGCCCTCCTGCTGGCGATGGCCCATGTCATCCAGCGCGAGGGCATGATCGACCTCGCCTTCATCGAATCACGCACCGCCGACGCCGACGCCTTTCTCGAACACATCAGGCAGTTCACCCCGGAATGGGCTTCCGAGATCTGCCAGGTTCCAGCCAGGGACATCGAAAAGGCGGCCCTCTGGTATGGCGGCGCCGACAAGGCGGGCATCTACTACACGCTGGGCATCACCGAGCACATCTGCGGCGTCGATAACGTCCAAAGCCTCTGCAACCTTGCCCTGATGACCGGCAACCTCGGCAAGGAGGGCGCCGGCATCAATCCCATGCGGGGGCAGAACAATATCCAGGGCGCCGGCGATTGCGGCGCGGTCCCTTCCAATTACCCCGGTTTCCAACCCGTTCACCTCCCCGAATCCAAGGAGAAGTTCGAGCGCCTCTACGGCCGCCAGATGGATCCCGAAAAGGGCATCACCAAGGTCGGCGCTCTCAACGGCGCCGGCGACCGGATCAAGGCCATGCTGATCGACGGCGAGAACACCGTGGTCACCGACCCGGACCGCAACCACTGTGAACAGGCCCTCAAGAGCCTCGATCATCTCGTCGTCATTGACATCTTCCTCACGGAAACCGGCCGACTGGCCGATGTCGTGCTGCCAGCCACCGCCTTCGGGGAAACGGATGGCGTGCAAACCAACACCGAACGACGCGTCCAACGATTGCGCGCTGCCGTCCCGCCGCGCGGACAGGCAAAGCCGGACTGGTGGATCATCTCACAGATCGCCAAGCGCGTCGGCATCCCCGGCTTCGACTACGAATCCGCGGAAGAGGTCTTCAATGAACTCTGCCAGATCTCGCCCATCTACGCGGGACTCGATTGGGATCGCATCGACCAGGGCGAATACCATTGGCCCGTGCCGCACAAGGACCATCCCGGCACGCCGGTTCTCCACGAAGATGAGTTCAAGAACGGGCGCGGGGTCTTCAAGGTGATCGGCTATCGGGATCCCGGCGAAAGCATTTCCGAGGCCTTCCCTGTCTGGCTGACCACAGGGCGACGCCTGCAGTCCTACCACAGCCGCACCCAAACAGGCCGATCAGGCGGCATCGACTACCTGTTGTCCCGTGAAACGCTGGAAGTCCATCCGGACGACGTCAACGACTGGGGACTCAAGGACGGCCAGCCCTGCCGCATGTCCAGCGCCCGCGGTTCGATCGAGATCATTGTCCAGGCCACCACCCAGTCCCCGCGCGGCACTGTCTTCGCCAGCTTCAGCTTCGCGGACGTGCCCGTCAATATCCTCACCGGCTCCGGTTACGACCCCGTCACCGAAACCGCGGAGCTCAAGGTCTGCCCCGTGCGCATCGAACCCCTGAATCGCTAGTCGGATCGTCGCGCTGCATCATTGATTCCCCGCGCGCGACAGGGCATTGTCGAACGCTCGACGCTTTGGCGTCGTCACCTTATGCACGCTTTCCGTCCACGACCCCATGGCCCATGCCGGGCAACAATCTTCCTGTTGCTGACCATGGCGATCCTGCGCCCGGCGCACACCACCGCCGCCTCGCCCGTCCCGACCCGCCTCGTCGGCGCCGCCGACATCGATATCACCCCGGAATACCCCGTTCGATTAAGCGGCTATGGCGGTCGCCGCTCCACACACGAGGGCGTCGATCAACCCATCAAGGCCAAGGCGCTAGCCATCGGCGGGGACCACGAACTGGCCATCCTGCTGACCGTCGACAACTGCGGCGTTCCCTTCTCCCTGCGACTGCGCGTCCTCCAGCGTCTCCAACGGGAGATCAGGTTGCCCAACGAACGCTTTGCCATCGCATCCAGCCACACCCATTCCGCGCCCATGTTGGAGGGCGTTCTGCCCAACCTGTTCAGCATGGACATCCCGGAACAACACCGCGCCGGCATCAAGCGCTACACCGCCGAGTTGACGGAGAATCTCGTCAAGGTCGCGCTGGAGGCGGTCGCGAACCGTCGTCCCTCGCGGCTTGACTGGGGCGTCGGAACGGCTGACTTCGCCAACAACCGACGCACCCGGGGCGGCCCCGTCGACCACGCCCTGCCCGCCCTGCGCGTGCGTGATGCTGACGGCGAACTTCGCGCCGTTCTGGTCAACTACGCCTGCCACTGCACGACTCTGGGCGGAAACTACAATCGCATCTGTGGCGACTGGGCCGGCTTCGCCCAGGACGCTTTCGAGAAAAAACATCCGGGCGCGCTGCTCCTCGTGACCATCGGCTGCGGCGCGGACCAGAATCCCAAGCTCCGGCATTCCCCGAACCACGGTTTCGATTACGCGATCCAACACGGCCGGGAATTGGCGGACCAGGCAGACAAACTCATCGCTTCCAACACGATGAAGCCCATCACCGGAGAACTGAACTGCGCCACCGAAGACGCCTCGCTTGAGTTCGAGTCACGCACCCGCGACGAATGGCTGGAGCGCGCCGCCCACAAGCAAGCCAACATTGCCTACCACGCGCGCAAGAATCTCGAACGACTGAACCGCGGCGAAAGCCTGCAAACCCGACTGGACTACACCGTCCAAACCTGGAGTTTCGGCGACCAACTGGCCATGGTGTTCCTCCCCGGCGAGGTCGTGGTCGATTACGCCCTGCGTCTGAAGCGCGAGTTCGACCGCTCCCGACTCTGGATCAACGCTTACGCCAACGACGTCCCCTGCTACATCCCCTCCGAGCGCATCCTCCGAGAGGGCGGCTATGAAGGGGAGGCCTCCATGGTCTATTACGACCGCCCCAACAAGTTCAAACCCGGACTGGAGAACAAGATTGTCCAGGCCGTGAAGAAGACCGTTCCGAACACCTTTCGCCAGCCGCAACAAACCGCAGAAACATCCTTCCCGACGCCCGCGGCCGACTCGGTCGCGCTCATGCATACGAAGCCGGGCTTTCACATCGAGGTCGTCGCCGCCGAACCTCTCATTGTCGACCCGGTTGCCATCGATTTCGGTATCGACGGCAAACTCTGGGTGGTCGAGATGCACGACTATCCCAGCGGTCTCGACGGAGACTGGAGGCCTGGCGGCCGCGTCAAGTTCCTCAACGATCTCGACGCCGACGGCCACTACGACAAGGCCTCCCTGTTCCTGGACAAGCTACCCTTCCCCACCGATGTCATGGCCTGGCGCAACGGCGCGCTGATCTGTTCCGCGCCGGACATCCTCTATGCCGAGGACACGGACGGCGACGGCAAGGCCGACGAGGTCCGGACCCTGTTCACTGGATTCATCACCGACAACTACCAGGCCCGGGTAAACGGACTCTCGTGGGGATTGGACAACTGGGTCTACGGCGCCAACGGCCTGCGCGGCGGCGTCATCAAGACCCTTTCAACCGGAAATGAAGTGAACATTCGCAGCAAGGACTTCCGGATGAAACCGGATCTCGGACTCTTCGAAACCGCCTCCGGCTACACCCAACAAGGCCGCGTCCGAAACGATTGGGGCGACTGGTTCGGCGGCAACAACAGCAGTTCACTGTTCCAGTATCCCCTGCCCGAGCATTGCCGGAACCGTAACCCGCACGCGACATTGCCCCCCGATCGACACTATGTCCCGACCGGCGAGAATCCGGAACGCATCTACCCGGCCAGCGAGCTTGTTCCGAGATTCAATCGCCCCGAGCACGCCAACCGTGTCACCGGTGGCTGCGGCGTCGGTGTCTACCGCGACGTCGTTCTGGGCGCCGACTATCTCGGAGACGCCTTCACCTGCGCCCCCGTGCACAACCTGGTTCGCCGCCTCAAACTTTCTGGCGACGGCCCGGCGTTGTCCGGCCATCGCGCGCCTGATGAGGAACGTTCCGAGTTCCTCGCCTCGTCCGACACTTGGTTCCGGCCAGTCCAGGCCATGACCGGACCCGACGGAGCCTTGTGGGTCGTTGACATGTATCGTCACGTCATCGAGCACCCGCGCTGGATCCCCGCCGAACGACTTGCAACACTCAACGTCCGCGCCGGCTCGGACAAGGGCCGCATCTACCGGGTCTTTCCTCGCGGCAAACGCCTCGCCAACCACGCCGCCCTTGCGAACCTCAAATCCGCGGTGTTGGCCGAAAAGCTCAACTCCAGCAATGGAACGCTCCGGGACGCCGTCCACCAGGAACTGGTGCGCCGAAGGGACAAAACCGCCGTCCCCATCCTCGAGAAACTTGCCCGGGGAGGCAAATCACCCGCGATCAGGCTGCAGGCGCTCTGCGTGCTGGATGGCCTCGGGGCCTTGCGCGATGCCTCGTTGTTGAACGCCCTCGCCGACAGTCACCCCCAGGTGCGACGCCATGCCGTCCGATTGAGCGAAGCGCGCGTCACCGGGAATCCCCTGCTCGCCGACGCCCTCTTGAAGCTCGTCAACGACGAGCGCCCGAGGGTGCGTTTCCAACTCGCGCTGACGCTCGGCTCTTGGCGGGATCCCCGCGCGGGCGCCGCCTTGGGGCGACTGTTGACGAATGCCGCCAACGACGAGTGGCTCCAAGCCGCCGTGCTCAGTTCCGCCACAACCCAACCGGAGGAGATCTTTCACGCGGCGGCGCACTCCGGCACGACCAACGCCCGTTCCGGCGACGCCATGGGACAACTCCTCGCCACCGCCGCGGCGGGCGCCCACCACGAACGCGTCGGCCGGATTCTGACCACACTCGCTCCCGCGCTTCAGCGCGACGAAGCATGGAGTTGGATGACCCTCGCCTCCGCGCAGCGAACGCTCGACCGCCGCCCCGCCATACTCGCCAGCCTTGAAGCTTCGGAGAATCCGGCGACGCGCAACGCGGTCGATACCATCAGACAAGCCTACGCCCGCGCGCGACAAATCGCCCCGGATCCCGCCCGGCCGCTCTCTCTTCGGACCGCGGCAACCACGCTGCTCGAATACCCTTCCAACGACGTCGAAGCCGACCTTGCCATCCTCTCCACGATTCTGGACGCCCCCGACTCCCCGCAACTCCAGGCCATCGCCAGCGAAACCATCGCTCGCCGCGCCCCCGAACACGCGCCCAGGATCCTGCTGCGGAACTGGGCCAAACACCAACCCGCGTTGCGCAGCCGGATCATCGCCAAACTCATCACCCGCGCATCCTGGATCAGTGCGCTGCTCGACGCCGTCGAAGCCCAAGTCGTCGCCCCCGCCGACTTCGATTCCATCACCCGGCTTCGGCTGTCCCGGCATCGGGCGCCCGACATCGCGAAGCGTGTCGCAACGCTCCTTCCCAGCCACAATTCGACCGACCGCAACGCCGTGATCCAACGCTATCAGATCGCCTTGAACCTCGCCGGTGACCAAACCGCAGGCGCGCTGGTCTTCACGGCGAATTGCGCCCCGTGCCACCGGCTCAAGGGACGGGGCCACCCCGTCGGCCCGAATCTCTCCGTCTACCGGAACAAGGGCGCCGCCGATTGGCTCGAAGCCATTCTTGATCCCAATGCAGTTATCGAACCGCGCTTCGTGAATTACATGATCGAAACCACTGACGACCGAGTCCTGTCCGGACTGATCACTGACGAGTCCGTCGGCGCCCTGACGCTCACGCTGGCCCAGGGCATCAAGGAAACCGTGGCGCGCGACGGTATCCGGGAGATCCGCGCATCGGCTCTCTCGCTGATGCCCGAAGGACTCGAAGCGGCAATCCCCCCGCAGGCCATGGCGGATCTCATCGCCTACCTGAAACACTAACCATGCGCCACCTGGTCGAAGATTTCCTGCAATACCTCCGCCACGAGCGAGGCCAGTCGGAACGCACCCAGGAGACCTATGCCGACCTCCTGGGAACCTTTCTTGATTGGGCTGAATCGGAAGGACTTGCCGATTGGGAAGACGTCACCTTGCAGACGCTCATGGCGTTCCTGCAACACGAGCGCATCCGTCGCCCCAAGAACGCCCCGGAGGATTCCACCGCCAAGCTGAGCGCCTCCACGGTCTACCTGGAAATCGCTGCGTTGAAGGCCTTCTTCAAGTTTGCAGAAACCGAGAAGATCCTGCCCGCCAATGTCGCCGAGAACTTGTCTCTTCCCCGGCGATGGAAAAAGCTCCCCAAGGCCCTGACCGCCGCGGAGATTGAGAAGCTGCTTGAGGAGCCAACCCCCTCCACCCCCTCTTCGCGTTGCGATCAAGCCATTCTGGAACTGGCCTACGCCTCCGGGCTGCGCCTGTCGGAACTCAGAGCCTTGCGGCTCGAGCAGCTCCATCTGGAAGCGGGATTTGTCACGGTCATCGGCAAGGGTTCCAAGGAGCGGGTCGTGCCGGTCGGGGCCAAGGCCGTTGACGCGTTGCAACGCTACCTCGACGCAGGCCGCCCCCACCTGGTGACGCGGCGCACGCCCGCCAATGTGTTCCTGACGCAACGGGGCACCGCCTTCGCGGCCCCTACCATGTGGCTGAGGGTCAAAAAGCGGGTCCAACTCGCCGGCATCGACCGCAACGTCACCCCCCACATGCTGCGCCATAGCTTCGCGACCCACCTGCTCGAACACGGCGCCGACCTCCGCATCATCCAGGAACTCCTTGGCCACGCCTCCATCGCCACCACGGAAATCTATACCCACGTCGCCGGCGCCCGCCTCCGCGACGTGCACCGCCAGTTCCACCCTAGAAGCTGAGAGCGGGGTTCTTGGTTCTTGGTTCTTGGTTCTTGGTTCTTGGGGCTCGCACCCCGCGCCCCGCATCACTCCACCGCTTCCCTTCCCTTCGCCCGAAAGAACGGCTGCACGATCACCCAGATCATGGGCGGCAGGACCGCGCTTAAGACCAACGCCAACGTGGGATGCTCGGCCCCCTTGTGCCCGATGTAGGCAAACATCAATCCCAAGGGAAATGAACCGCAAGCCATGGCGAGATGAAACTTTCTTGCCGACATCCGGGTCAATCCCGCCATGCAGGCAATCACTTCGGGGAACAATGGCAGCCATCGCGATAGCACGACCAACCAGCCGCCCACCTCGTTGAACAGTTTCTCGCCCCGGTTCAGGTCCTTGGCTCCCAGGATGTGCAATGCGGCGCCGCGGCCTGCCCCGCGACACAGCCAGTAGGCCAAGGATCCCGAAAGAAACGCCCCGCCGCCCCCGATCAAGCCGCCGCCAAGCGGGCCATAAACCAATCCCAGCGCCGCCATCACAGCGGTCCCGGGAATCGGGAGCAACAGGTCGCAGATCAAGAGCCCGATCCCCGCCGCCCAGGCCCAGGAGCCAAACTGATTCAACCAATCCGCCGCGCCCTCCTGCGTAAACGCCGACGTCAGCGCCTCTCCCCAAAGCAGGAATGGCAGCAGGAACAGACCGGCCAACCCCAGGAAAATCCACAGCAGTCGCATCTCGACAAGTTGAGCGTTTGCCGCTCGAACATGGAAGCCAAACCTGCCCGCAATCCCCAAGCCAGTTTCCCATTCCCTTGTTCCCATTCCTTTGTCAGATTAAGACCGTCATGGCCAAACCGGAACCCAAACCGATCGATCCCGCCCAACTCCCCGAACTCGCCGCCGCCGTCATCGCGGCCGACCGCTTCCCATGCCTTGCCAGCATCGACGGCGACCGGCCTCGCCTGCGCCCCGTCTCGCCCGTTCGCACCGATGGATTCACCATCTATGTCGCCAATCTTCGCCAGTATCACAAGACCCGGGAAATCGAACTCAACCCCAACGTGGAACTCTGTTACATGGACGAGGAACACAACCAGGTTCGACTCAGCGGCATCGCGGAAATCCTTGAAAACCGCGACCTCCTGCAGGAAATCTGGGAGGCCAATCCGCTGATGCGGCATTACCTCGGCTCAATCGACAACCCCGCCCTGATCGTTTACCGGATCAAAGCAACCCAGGTCCGCTACATGCAGGAATGGGCTCTGGAATACTTCGACGTGCCCCTCTGATCCCCTTCCGCCTTCCTCCTTCAGTAGCCTCCGCTGATGTAGCTCTCCATATCCTTGATCTGTGATTCCTGGGCGGAGATGACCCA
>CAZFLK010000115.1:0-18219 GCA_964519245.1 uncultured Verrucomicrobiota bacterium | reverse complement strand
TTGGCGACCTGGGTCTTCAGGCGGCGCATCAGGAGGGGTCTCAGCTTTGAGGACAATCGCTTGCGTGCGGTCTTCTGCTCCCAGGGGGCGACATCGCCGCGCGGTTCATATTTCTCGGTGAAGTCGGCCTGGGTGCCGAGGTAGCCGGGTTGGACGAAGTCGACAATGCTCCAGAGGTCGAGCATGCGGTTCTCGAGCGGCGTGCCGGTCAAGGCCAGGCGGCGCTTCGCCTTGAGTTGCTTGACCGACTGGGTGACCTGCGCCGTGGGATTCTTGATGAACTGGGCTTCGTCCAGCACCAGGGCTCCGAATTCAAACTTGCAGAGGGCCTCGAGGTCCCTTCTCAGCAGCGCGTAGTTGGTGATGATGATGTCGTGTTCGGGAATCTGCTTGCGCAGGTTGTGGCGCGCGGCGCCGCTCTCCAGCACGAGGACCTTCATGTCCGGGGTGAACTTGTTGGCCTCGCGGCGCCAGTTGTGCAACACGGAGGCCGGGCAGATCACGAGGGTGGGTTTGTGGCGTTTGCCTTCGGTCTGCTTGAGCCAGAGGAGCCAGGTCAGGGTTTGCAGGGTCTTGCCGAGGCCCATGTCGTCGGCGAGAATGCCGCCCATCTTGACCTTGGTGAGATGGCAGAGGAACTCGAAGCCATCCTGTTGGTAGGGGCGAAGATCGGCCTGAAGGCCTTCCGGGAGGCCCACATTGGGGACGCCGGAGAAATCCTCCAGCTTCTTGCGCAGGGTGCGCAGGGCGGCCTTGTTGGCGATTTGATTGAGCGTCTCCTCGTCGGCTTCGCTGGCGTGCAGCATCTCGATTTTTTGGGCGTCGGCGTTGAGCCCGTCGACGCCAAGATCGGCCATGGCGTCATGGGCCTTTTGGACGGCGGCGCTATCGAGTTCGACCCAGCCGCTGTCGGGGAGTTTGACGAAGCGGCCGGTGGAGCCGGCGAGTTGTTTCAGGTCGGCGGGCGAGAGTCTGAGGCTTTCGGCCTCCCATTTGGCGGAGACGGAGAGCCAATCGATGCCGCTGCCCTTGAGCATGATCTTGGGCTTGAGCGGTTTGGATTTGAGGAAGAGTCGTTGGAAGGCGCCGTTGCCGAGGTAGTTGGCCTGTTTGGGGCGTTCCGGCCAGGCGGCTGCGAGTACGTTGAGGAAGTTCTCGTTGGCGTCGCCGACCCATAGTCCGGGCTCGGGGGTAAACCAGTCGAGTCTACGCAGCCAGGCGGAGGCGGCGCCGAGGCGCGGGTCGTCGAGGATCTCGGGCTTGGTCGACTTGCGTTTGCCTTTGCCGGCGTATTGCCAGTCGTGGCCGTTCCATTGCCAGAGGCTGCCGTCGTTTTCGCTTTTTGCGTTGAGGCGCAGGCGGACGGTGTCGTCGGCGAGCTCGAAGACGAACTGCGGCACGGCGGCGTGGGTTTCGCAGAGTTGGTCCCAGAGTTCGGCGGTTTCTCCCTCGCGGCGGCCGGTCTTGCGCAGGTGGACGAGGAGTCCGTGGCTGAGCTTGGCGACGGGAAGCAGCGGCTCGGAAAGCCAGGATTCAATGATGTGCGGCGGCGGGGTGTTGCGGACCAGGAGGAAGGCGTTTCCGACCAGGGCAAGGAGGGGGAGCGCGTCGAAGAAGACGACATCCTTCAGTTCCTTGCGCTCGCCATCGGGGGCGCAGAGGAGTTGGGTGAAAGAGAGTTCAATCGTGTGATTGACGAGATGGGGTTCCAGTTCGGCGAGTTGGCCGTGGAATTGCACGGGGGTGTCGGCGTCGACCAGCATGAGACGGTCGGTGTGCCCCCAGCGGGTGAGCCATTGGATCAGTTCCAACCCGCTTAGCGCGACGGAGTCATCGATATCCTCGCGATCCTTGTAGGAGGCGGCGAGCCATTCGATGAATTCCCAGTCGCGGGTGGAGAAGAGCTCGCGTTCGTGGGCGGAGCGGGTGGTAAGGTCGACGATTTCGGCGAAGCTGCGAATCTTGGCGCCGGTGCGGGGGCGAAAGAGGTGGAGGTCCACCTTGAGGCGGTGGAGGGTGGAGTGATCGCCGGACTTGACGGGGGTGCAGACGACATTGAGCGAGGCTCGGGGCGCGTCGAGGTGAGGCTGGGATTGGGGCAACAGCCAGGATTCGAGCTGTTGGACGATTTCCTGGTCCTGCTCCTCCTGCTCGAGTTCGGCGAGGCGGTCGAAGTTGGCGTAGGCCATCAGTTCGCTGGGGAGGGAGCGTCCGGCCTTGAGAAAGAGCAGCGCCGTTTCTTCGAGGCGCGCCTTGCCGGAGGCGGCGAGCAGTTTGGGCCACCAGTCGCTGCCGGCGAAGTCCTTGCGGGAGAGGGAGAGTTTCTCGAAGTAGTCCTCAATCAGGAGCCAGGCGCGCTGGGAGTCCTTGCAGCGGGAGAAGGTCTTGAGGAGTTCCTTGCGTTCGGCGACGGCGTCCTTGGAATCGGCGAGTTCGCGGCGCAGGTCGGCGAGGTCGCCGTAGGTCTGACTGAGGACGTTGTGGTGCGCGTCGTATTTGGTCGGACCGGCGGCGCGGGCGCCGCCTCGCTTGGTTGGAGTCACTCTGGGCATGTTACGTCTTGTGCTTGGCCGGCTAGTGGCAATCTTCCACAACGGCCGGGGTCTGTCTTAATTATTTATAAATCTTTTGAATAAAAAAAATTCATGCGCGTCTAAGCGCGCCATGTCGGGGAAAGGGGAGTCCTGGGGAGGTTGATTCAACCCAGCCGTTGTATGAGTGAACGGCGACCCGGGCGATGTCCGCCCCCCGGAGGTTTCCGGGGGTCAAGTGGCCATCGCCTTTTCGGGTTCCTTGGACTTCTTGACTTCCTGCTTCTTGACCCAGGCTTCCCAGCTCTTGCCTTCGGCGGGATCTTTGCCGGAGAAGTCGAGGCGACGAATGGCATCGATGGCGACAGTGGCGCGGCGGGATTTGTTGGACCAGAGTTCGATGGAGTCGTTGTTGATGCGGGAAAGGTAGCCCTGGGTCTCGGAGCCGTCCTTGGAGGTGACCGTGATATTGCCGCGGTAGTTGAAGGCGGCGTCGAGGGCCTTGGAGAGGTCGCCGTTCGAGCTGTCGGTGACCTCGAAGGCGTAGCCGTGCCGGTAGGGGGAGTCTTCCTCCACGGTGGAGGCGGAGGCGAGGGCGGCGCTGGCCGGTTCGTCGATGGGTTCCGGGATATTGGCTCCGAACAGGGTGGAGCGGACGGTGGCCATGAATCCCTTGAGCGAGCCGAAAGTGAAATCGACGGCGGTGGGTTCGTAGCCGCAGTGGACCATGCAGTCACGGCATTTGGGGTTGCCGCTTTTGTGGCCGTAGGCGTCCCAATCGGTGGTTTCCATCAGTTCCCGGAAAGAATCCGCCGTGCCTTCCTGCAGGAGGTAGCAGGGTTTCTGCCAGCCGAAGACGCTGTAGGTGGGGTTGCCCCAAGGGGTGCATTCGAAGTCCCATTTTCCGGCGAGAAACTCGAGAAACAGGGGGGATTGGTTGAACTGCCAACGGCGCTTGGCTTTACTGAGAATCTTCCGGAACAGCGAATGGGTTTTCTCGCGTTTGAGGAATTTGTTTTGGTCGGGGGCCTTGTCGTAGCTGTAGCCGGGGGAGACCATCATGCCTTCGACGCCGAGGTCCATCATTTCGTCGAAGAATTCCCGGGCGCGTTCGGGGTTGGTTCCATCAAAGAAGGTGGTGTTGGTGCAGACGCGGAAGCCGCGTTCGACGGCTTTCTTGATGCCGGCGACGGCCTTCTTGTAGGTGCCTTCGCGGCAGACGGCGAAGTCGTGTTCCTCCTCGAGGCCATCCATATGGATGCTGAAGGTGAGGTATTTGCTGGGTTCGAAGAGGTCCAGTTTTTCCTCGAGGAGCAGGGCGTTGGAGCAGAGGTAGATGTATTTTTTTCGTTCGACCAGGTTGCGGACCAGTTTATCGATTTCGGGGTGCAGGAGGGGTTCGCCGCCGGGGATGCTGACCATGGGGGCGGGGCATTCGTCGACGGCCTTGAGGGCGTCCTCGACGCTCATGCTTTCCTTCAGGATGTGAGATGGGTATTGGATCTTGCCGCAGCCGGCGCAAGCGAGGTTGCAGCGGTAGAGCGGTTCCAGCATGAGCACGAGTGGATAGCGCTGGTTGCCTCGGAGTTTCTGTCCGAGGACGTAGCTGGCGACTGTCCACATTTGGGAAACGGGAACTGGCATATGATTAAGCGGTCGAATGAAACTGAATCAGAATTAAAGAACGAGTATATAGGGAAATCCCTTAGGTGTTAGCCAGAGAAAAATGATTGGAATTGCGATTTCCGACGTCAATAAGGGGAAATTGACGATGGGCTAGGCGGTATTGGGCTCCTCGTTGACAGCGGCGTTCGGGGAATCCGTGGATTCGGCCGGTTTCGGTGCGAGCGGTTTCTCGGGTTCGTGCTGGAGAATGCCCGGCAGCAGCAGCGACATCGGGGAAAAGCCCTTTTCCGCGTGAATGCCGCCGCAGCCGGTCAGGCAGGCGAGGCTGAGCAAGCCTGCCAGAACGGGCCAAATTCGAAATCGAGTACGCATTAGAGGCAGCATATAGTTCGCATACAACATGTTGGCAACTGTTAATTCGAAGGCGCGGAAGGGCGCTGCGATGGGAACGGGCAAGGGAATGCGGGCCTGGGGCGCGTCTGTGTCGGAGGCCGGTCTTGGCGCCCCGGCGGACGTGTTCTGTCGGGTCGGCGGCGTTATTGGCTGGATTGTCATGGCGCTGTCGTTGGTCGGCGGCGCGGTTGCGGCGGAACGCACGCCGGAAACGGAGGTCTTTGCGCAGCGGGCGCGGGACGCGTATGAGGCGGCGAAGAGGGCGCATCGGGAGAGTCCGAAGGATTCCGGGAAGGCCTGGGAATTTGGGCGGACCTGTTTTGATTGGGCGGAATATGCGGTCAGCAAGACGCAGCGGGCGCGCTTGGCGCAGGAGGGGATTGCGGCGTGTCGCGGGGCGGTCCGGGCGAGTCCGGAAACGCCGGGACCGCACTATTTCCTGGCGATGAATTTGGGGCAGTTGGCGCGAACGCGACATCTGGGGGCCTTGCCGTTGGTTGACGAGTTGGAGGGGGCGTTGTTGCGGACGCGCGCCCTGGAGGCGGGTTTCAATCATGCGGGGGCGGATCGTTCCCTGGGGATGCTCTATCGGGATGCGCCGGGCTGGCCGATCAGCGTGGGCAGCAAGAAGAAGGCGCGGATACATCTGATCCAGGCGGTCAAGCTCGATCCGGACTATCCGGAGAACCGGTTGGTGTTGTTGGAATCGGCGATCGAGTGGGATGACAAGAAGCTGTTGCGGGCCGATTTCGAGGCGACCAAGGCGGCTTTGGCGCGCGCGCGCAAGCAATTGACCGGGGAGGAATGGGAGGCGAGTTGGGTGGATTGGGACAAGCGATGGCAGGCGATTCAAACGGCTGCGGCGAAGGAGTTTGGGATACGATGAGCAATTCGACTGAGAGGCTTCAGGCTGTGCGGCTGCGCGCTGCGCCGTTCGGGGGGCGCGTTTGTGTTGTGGGTGTGGCGGTCGGGGCGTTGTTGGTCGCGGGCTGCGCGCATCAACCGACGGCCGGCGGCGACGCGGTTCAAGCGGGTTTGAAGCCGGAGTCGCGAGAGGCGGGGCCCCGCATTGAGGTTGCTTCGAACATCGAGGGCAAGGTGGTTTCGGTTCGGTCGGACTTGCGGTTTGCCATCATCGATTTTTCCTTCAGTCGACTGCCGGAGCCGGGCGCCTTGATGGGCGTCCTGCGCGAGGGCAAACGGGTCGGCAAGGTGCGAATCACGACGCGTCCCAGTCAAGCAAGGGGCGGGGCGATTGTTGCGGATATCCGGGAAGGGGAGGTTCTTCCGGGGGATTTGGTCAGCGGGATGGCGGGCGAGGAGCCGTGATCGGGGGCGGTGGTCAGACTTCGACCTGGTTTCTGGGTTCGTTTTGCTGGCGGTGGTAGGGGGAGTGAAGGTTGAAGTAGATGCCGCAGAGAGGCCTCGCGGAGTCGCTTTGGCTGAGAATGATGGTCACTTGCCGGTCCAGGGCGATGCCGTGTCGCAGTTCCGGGGGGCGGGTCGTGAAGGCCTTGATGGCTTTCTGAATCAAGGAAACCAGCGACGCTCGACAATCATCGGTCGCCTTGTCGAGGCAGACCACGTATTTGTCGTAATTTCGAAGGGCTTCTTCGAGTTCCGGCTCAAATGTGTCGACCGTAAGTTCCATCGGACCTTCTCTTAAGAAAAAAGGGCGGTGAAGGCAAGTCGGAGCCCAGAAAAGGCTTGTTCTTTTCCGGCTGCGCATTCCAATGGCAGGGCGAACGCCCCCGCTATGTCGCCGTGGCGTCTGGATCGACATGACACTGGGAAAACTGTTGTTGGACAAAGGGTTGTTGGCCCAAGCGCAGCTGGACGAGGTTCAGGGGCTTCAGCGGGCGGACGGCGTTCGGTTGGATGAGGCGATCGTTTCCCGGGGGCTGCTTACGGAACGGCAGTTGTTGGAGGTGATGTCCGAGCAGCTTCATCTGCCGTTGGTGGAATTGGAGGATTTGGAGATCGATGACGCCGCGCTCAAGTCGCTGCCTTCCAAGATCGTCTTTCGCAAGCGTCTGTTGCCGCTTTCTCGAGAGAACGGGACGCTCAAGGTGGCGACCAGCGACGCCTTTGATCTGTATGCCTTGGATGATGTCCGGATGACGACGGGGCTGGAGATCCAGCCGGTCCTGGCTTTGCGGGAAGAGATCGAGAAGCACATCAAGACTCACTACGGGTTGGGCGGGGACACCTTGGACGAGTTGGCGGCGGACGAGGAGGTCGAGATTGCGGGCGCGGGCGCGGCGTCGGACGATCTGCTCGAGATGGCGCAGGAGGCCAGTGTCATCAAGCTCGTCAATGAGATCATCCTGGAGGCGGTCAACGAACGGGCGAGTGACATTCATATCGAGCCGTATGAGGAAACGATGTCGATCCGCTACCGCATAGACGGTGTTTTGCAGGAGGCTTCGGTGCCGCAACAGATGCACCGGTTTCAGGCGGCGATCATCAGTCGCATCAAGATCCTGGCGAACCTGAACATCGCCGAGCGGCGCATTCCCCAGGACGGGCGCATCAAGTTTCATGTGGGAGGGCGGCAGATTGATGTTCGTGTGAGCGTGATACCCATGCTGTTTGGCGAGGGGGTGGTCATGCGCCTGCTGGACAAGGCGAACATCCTCTTCAAGCTGCAGGAGATCGGGATGGACGCCGAGACCTACGGTGTTTTTCGGCCCTTGATAGAAAGGCCGCACGGCATTGTGTTGGTGACGGGGCCCACCGGCAGCGGCAAGACGACCACGCTCTACTCCTCGCTGAACGAGATAGTCGGTCCGGAACTGAAGGTTCTGACGGTGGAGGATCCGGTCGAGTATCACCTTGGCGGGGTGAATCAGATACCTGTGAATTCGCAGGTGGGGATGACCTTTGCCGCCGGACTTCGCGCGATCCTGCGACACGACCCGGACGTGGTGATGATTGGTGAGATCCGTGACCTGGAGACGGCCCAGGCGGCGATCCAGGCATCGCTGACCGGGCACCTGGTCCTGTCCACGTTGCACACCAATGACGCGCCCTCGGCTGCGACGCGGTTGATGGACATGGGCATCGAGCCCTACCTCGTCAGCAGCACCCTGGCCGGGGCCATGGCGCAACGGTTGGTTCGCCGGATCTGCGAGCATTGCAAGGCGGCCTATGAGCCGGATCCCTTGAAGACGCCGGCGGACTTCGGGCTCAGGCCGGGAGAGCGGGTCTGGCGCGGCGAAGGCTGTGATCGTTGTCGCAAGACCGGCTATCGCGGACGCATGGGGCTCTACGAACTCATGACGATGAATGACGAAATTGCCGAGATGATCGTGGAGCGGGCCCCGGCGAACCGGCTCGAGGCCAAGGCGCGGCAGCATGGCATGCGCCTTTTGCGCGAGGATGGCTGGATCAAGGTGCGCCGAGGCGAGACAACGATCGATGAGACCCTCACGTGCACAGCGGTTTGATGGCGCGTTCGGGAGGCTGTTTGAAATGCTCGTGAAGAAATCCCAAGCTCCAAGCTCCAAATCCCCAAGAAGCTCCCAGCTCCAAGTCTCGCAGGGAGTCCTGCCGTCATGCCGTGATTGTGGTGATCTGTCGGCGTCCCTTGGGGCTTGGGATTTGGGCCTTGGAGGTAAGAGTTTTTCTCCCCCTGTTGTCTGCGATTGACCCGAACTTCCCGCGCCGCGCCATGCCTCGTTTTCAATACACTGCGGTCGACAATGCCGGCAAGCGGGTGACTGGCGCCATGGAGGCGGACACGGAGGCGGCGGCGTTGCGAGCGATCGAGGAGAAGAGCCTGTTTCCGGTTTCGTTGGTTGGGGCGGCGAACAACGATCGGGGAGAGGATGGCAAGTCGAAGATTCGGATTCGGTCGCGGGATGTGGGGTTGATGTATGGGCAGTTGGCGGACTTGATTGGATCCGGGGTTCCGATGTTGCGGGCGTTGGATTCGTTGATCCGTTCGACGGTGAACAAAAAGCTCAAGCAGGTGTTGCGGGAGATCCGGCAGCAGGTGGCGGATGGCCAGACTTTGACCGAGGCGCTGCGGGAGTTTCCGGATGTCTTTCCGCCCTTGCACACGAGCATGGTGCAGGCGGGGGAGCGCGCGGCGTTCCTGGAGGACGTGCTGCGGAGTCTGTCGGACTTTCTGGAGCGACTTGACGAATTGCGCGGCAAGGTGCTTGGAGCGTTGACCTACCCGGCGATGCTGGTCGCGGCCGGCGTGTCGGTGATGGTCGGGGCGCTGCTGTTCTTCGTGCCGCGTTTCGAGCCGTTGTTGGCGGGCGCGGCCAAGCCGCTGCCGACCGAGGTTTTGTTCGGGGCGAGCCATGTTGTCCGCGACTACTGGTATGCGTTCCCGTTGGTGTTCGTTGTTTTGGGAGCGGGGTTTTGGTCGGCCTTGAAGAGCGACGCGAACCGGTTGTTGTTGGAGAAGGTGAAACTGCGGATCCCGGTTGCGGGGAAAGCGCTTCGGATGGTGGCGGTCACCCGGTTCTGTCGCATTCTGGGGACGATGCTGGCCAACGGGGTTCCGATGTTGTCGGCGTTGAAGATCAGTTCCGGCGCCACGGGTTCCGATCTGTTGGGCGGGCAGATTTCCGAGGCCGCCGAGAGTGTGCGCGACGGCAAGACCTTGTCCGGTCCCTTGTCGAACGGCGGTTTCTTTCCGGATCAGATCATCGCCATGATCACGGTTGCCGAGGAGTCGAACAAGCTCGACCAGGTGCTGCTGCAGATCGCCGACACCGTGGAGCGGCGGACGAATCGTCAGGTCGACCAGGCCGTGCGGTTGGTGGAGCCAATCATCCTCTGCGCGGTGGCCATGGGAATCGGCTTCATGGCCCTGGGGTTGTTGTTGCCGATTTTCACCCTGGCGAGCCAGTTGGGGAAACAATGAGGCAATCGGTGGGGCGAAGCTCCCGCTATGCCGGACCAGCGGCTATCCAGGGTTGGTGTGTAAGGTGAGATATGTATGTGAACTCGTATTCAATCTGGCAGAGGTGGCTGGGTGAGACAGCCGCAGGTTGGGCGAGCCGACCTCTCAAGCGAGGAGATTGTGAGGAAGCGGAACGAATATTCCATGGTTTGCGTTTGCTGGTGCGAAGGTTTGGCGGGGAGATAGGAGAGGCTGCCGCGTTGGAGGAATTTGCCTGGGAGATGCACAGGGCGTCGCTTGACGAGAAGGCTCGTGGTTGGTTGGACGAGAGCCTGTGTATACATGAGGTTCGGGGAAACCTGCGAAAATCCGCGGCCATCTTAATTGATTTGGGAACGTGGAGTTCTGAAGCTGAAGCGAGGCGGTTGTTTAAACGCGCAGCAAACGCGTTCACGAAGTTGGGGGACTGGGCGGGAGTTGCCGAGGTGGAAATGGAATTTGCGGATTTGGAACAGCAAGGTGAGGCATGGAAGAATGTCGCGCTACATTATTCGAACGCCATTGAGGCGGCGGAAAAAGCCGACGATGTCGGGCTCGAAGCATCGCTTATGCGAAATATGATCTGTGTCGCTGGAAGATTGGGGGAAATCGAACAAGCCGAATCCTGGTGTGCCAAAGCGGTCGAGAGGTTCGTTTCCCTCGGTGAATACTCATCCGCTGGCCACGCGTTCTCAAATTTGGCCAAGGAACTGAACGCGGTGAGTCTCCGAGAGCCTGCTGTAGCGAGTCTGAGGAAGGCGGCTGAGATGTTTCGTCGGGGGCAGGACGATTCGGGCGTCCAATGCGCCGAATCTTGGAGGGGCGAAATTGAATCTTAGCTCGGAGGGGGGTAGGCGAAGCTGAAGGGTGATGTCTTCACTGGACCGGACTCGGAACGTTGCGCTCTACCGTCCCAGATCAGCGCCAATTCGGCTCCGCGGGAGTTTCGCCCTGCCGGCTCGACGTCACTTCATCGGTGAGTAACCTGTCGGCTTCAGCATCAGGGACTGCACGCCCTTCCTGACGAGGAGACGTCCATTCACTTCCGAGGCCTTGCGGGCGGCCTGCCACTTGGGGTCTTTGCCGAACGCGCCGAATGCGGCCTTGCGTCCATCGACGCTCTTGTGGGCGATGAGGTAGATCAACTTGTTGTCGCGGCCATGCTTGGAGTCCATGGGAGTCCAGTAGCCGATGTTTTCAATTCCGTGTTTCTCGAACAACGCCACGGTGTGGTCGCGGAAGCGCGCGTTCAGGCCGTCGAGCTTGCCCTCGTTCGTGGTGTAGGTGCGCAGTTCGAAGACGCGCTCCTTGTCGGCCTTGGCTGGATTGGTGAACATTGAATAGTCGGTCGCCTTCAGGAACAGGCTGTCGACGCGTTTCACGAGTTTGCCATTGGCGACTGAGGCCTGGTATGCGGCCTTCCAATTGGGATCGTTGAAAAAGGCCTTCCACATTGTGCCGCGCGCTTCGCGGCTGGGGTAGGCCATGAGGTAGACGAGCTTGTTGGCGTCGTTTTCGAGCGGAACCCAGTAGCCCACGTTGGTCATGCCGTGCTTTTCAAACAGCGCCACGGTGTGATTGCGGAAACGCGCGTTCAGGGCGTCCAGCTTGCCCTCGTTGGCGTAGTAGGTGCGCAGTTCATAGCAGCGCGTGTCCTGGTCGGCGGCGGCCGCGGCCAACGGAAGGGTCATCGCCGCAACGAGGGAAAGGAGAGCGGGTTTGGTCTTTTTCATGATCGATTGAGCGGGTTGAAATTCCAGGCGCGTCATGGCGCGGCAAAATCAGGTTTCTGTCAAAGTGATTTTGGGATTCGGGGGACGGGAGTGGTTCAGGAAGAAGCGAACCATCTTCCGCCCTGATCTTCTCGCAAAGCGTCTTGAGTTCCGTGTCCAACCTGCCTCACGCGCGCCGACCACGGACCACGGACTACTCCTTCACCCAACCGGGAACGTCTCCATCACCGGTTGCCTCGCCAGCCAGCAGCCAGGCGAGGTTGAAGCGCGCCACGGCGGAGCCGCCTTTGGGGCCGCCTTCGAAGTGTAAGAAGATCCAGCCTTCGCTGGGCGTGCCGGGGCGGCCGGCGTTGAGGGAGGAGTAGGCGCTCTTGCCTTCATAGACCAAGCGTTTTACCGGCCAGGTCCTGCCGCCGTCGAAGCTTGCCCAGACCGTGCCGCGTTCGCGGGTGGCGTTGGGGGTGTCGATATTGCTGAAGATGAGGATGTCTCGTCCCTTGACCGGCAATCGGACGAGGCCGCCCATGCAGCCGTAGGAGCGGTGTTGATGGCCGTCCGGGAGGATGTCGACGATACGGAAATCGGTCCAGGTGTGGCCGCCATCCCGGCTGCGGGCCTCGCGGCGTCGGGTGTTTCGTGGGCGCTCCTGCCAATGGACGCGTGAGTTGTAGTAGATGCCGCCATCGGACAACTCGGCGACGGCGGCCTCGCCGGTTCCGTTCTCCGGAAACGGGTCGCTGGTCCGCCAGGTTCTGCCGCCGTCGTCACTGTGGATGGCGCCGGTGTAGTGGCTGGGCCATTCGTCGCGGTGGTTGCGTTTTCCGTAGTAGCGCGAAGGGCGCACGAGTCGCCCCTTGTGCTTGCCGTGGCGGAGGGTGATGCCGTGATCATTCATGTGCATGGATGGCATGTTGCCCTTGGAGTCGGGAAGGATCTTCGGCTTCTCCGCGTTCCAGGTTTTGCCGTCGTCCTTGCTGCGATAGATCGTCAATGGCGCGGGCGGGTGCTTGTCTTCAGCGAAGGCCAGGATGTCGCCGGTGGTTTCATCGACCGTTGTGCCTCCGCCATGGAACCCGGGTTTGGCGATCGTGATTTCCGGTCCCCAGGTCTTGCCGCCGTCCTCGCTGCGGCGGGCGCGAATGTGTTTGTTGCCCCAGGTTGCGATGACCGTGCCCTTCAGGCTGACGACGATGTTGGGGAAGCGCTCGTTCTTGTAAACCTGCTGAAGCGTCATGGCCGGCTTGCCGAGGAAGGGTTTCAACGATGCCTCCAAGCGACTTCCGCTGGTCAATTCAGCTTCGATGACACGGGCGACCTGCTTGCCGATGGCGGCCATGCCGGCGGGCGAAAGGTGAATGCCGTCATCGCGCAACAATCTGGCGGGATCGTTCCCTTTCATGAAGGCGTTGAGGTCGTTGATCCCAACGCCCGTTTCCCTGGCGATCCTGGCGGCGCGCGCGTTGAATCGATCCACGTCTTCATTGCGGCGCACGACGCGTTTGTATCCCTTTGAGGCGGCTTGACGGTCCTCCATCACGGCGGAGGTGAGGGCGAAGATGATTCGGGCATTCGCGCGGGCTTTCAGTTTGGCGAAGATGGCGCGTAGATTCTGGTCGTAGACTTCCAGAGTGTGCCGGGTCTTGCCGGTCTTGGCGTTCAGGAACATGTCGTGGAGTCCGACGTTGATGTGGATGACCGTCGGTTCGCGGCCGGCTTCCGTGAGCCATCGTTCGAGGTTCTGCAGGGTGTAGGCGGTGTGGGCGCAATTGTCCTTGGGCGACCAGACCTCCGCCTTGTTCTTGAGTGAGCTTTTCGTGGCGGACTGGTAGTTCATCCGGATCGAATCGCCCAGCAGGATGACGAGCGGGGGTTGGTCTGCGGCGGATGCGTTGAAGAAAATGGCCGAGAAGAGCAGTATGGCCAGGGAGCGAAGGATCTTCATGGACGGAGATAATGCGCCGAGGGAACGCGTCCAAACAAGACAATCCGAATCCCAATCGTCCTCCCTCGAGATGAACGGCCAGCGTGGGATTGGAAAAGCCTCAATAACTTGAATAATTGTCGCTTGCCATCCGTCGACGATTGCTTAGTTTTCCAAGCTCCAACACACCAACCACAAGATAATGAGATTCGTCCAACCAAAACAACAACATGTAGCGCGTCGTCGCGCATCTGGTTTCACACTGATTGAAGTTCTCCTGGTGATTGTGATCATCTTGATGCTCGCCGGGGCAATTGTTGCGTTCCTGTTGCCGCAGCAGGAGGGGGCCGAAAAGAATACGACACGGCTATTGTTGACCCAGGTTTCGAGCGCGTTGGACACCTACCGATTGAATGTGGGGCATTATCCGACGGAAGAAGAGGGCGGGCTTTCGGCGCTGACCACGAAGCCCACCTTTGAGAATGAGCGGATGGCCGAGAAGTGGGTGGGGCCCTACGTCAAGCCGGGGACGGTTCTGGAAGACGCCTGGGGCAACAGCCTGCGATATGAGCCCACCGACACCTCGCTGGACGAGGGGGCGGGCGGCAGCAGTCTTCCCTACAAACTGTATTCGATCGGTCCGGACGGGCAGCCGGAGACCGAGGATGATATTTCCCTCGGCGCCACGGACGAGAATGGCGCGCCGATCGAGGCCGACGAGCAATAATTCATTCCCCCGGATGTAGATGATCCTCAAGCGGGCCGGACGCCAACGCGAGGATCTTGGGTTGACCCTGATCGAGTTGTTGTTGTCGATCACGCTGCTCCTGTTGTTGATTGGAGCGGCGGTTTACAGTTTTGCGCCGCTGCAGAGGAATCGCCAGCTGGACGAGGGGTTGACGCGATTGGAGGCGTTGTTTGGGTTTGCCCGGGCGCGTGCGGCTGCGTCTGGAACGCCGGTTTATCTGGTTCTTGAGGCTTCGACCAATGAAGTTTCGCCCGGGGCGACTGTGCAGGTTCAGTGGGAGCCGGATCCGGTCAATCAGCCGGGATTCTACACGAATCTCGTGATGATCCCTTCGCTGGCCGAGGCGGTCAATGAGTTGGTGAGCGTGAGTCTTCATGAGGAGGAGGAAACCGGGATGGAAGATGTGGAGTCGTTGCTGATGTCCCGTGACGACAATTCCATTCTGGGTGAGAACCTGGAAGAAGAGGCGTTTGACGCTTCGGAAGACGATCGAGCCGCGGTCGCGTTCGGCGACAATGCCCAGGCGCGCTTCGCGTTCTTTCCTGACGGCTCCAGTGAATCCGCCAGATTGATTGTCACCTCGCGGGAGGCTGAGGATGCGCGTCGGTTTCTCGTGGAGTTGGTTGGCCTGACGGGGGGCGTGCGGCGACAACTTGTGGGAACCAACGGCCTGTTCCTCCTGGATGAGGCGGATATGGAACCCGATGCTCTGGGCGGTGAATTCGATGATCCGCTGATGACCAACAGCGAACCGACGACGTTTGTCCGATGACGCGTGCGTGCGGTTCAGGTGAGGAGAATGATCAAGTCCGATAGAACCAGCCGCGAATTGGCGCGTCGAAGGTTTCGAGGCCCGTGCGGCAGCCGAGGTGAGAAGGGTCGCTTCCGCGAACGTTCGAAACGGCAGGGCCTCCTTGCGGCGGTTGCCGTGCGCAAACAACGTGGCGGCGTTTTGCTCGAGGTTGTGATTGCGTTGGCCCTCTTTGTTGCGGCGGCGGCGATCATCACGAGCGGCATGAACGCGGCGGTTCGGAGCGTGGAGCGGCAGCGGCTCAACACCCACGGCGTCAATCTCGCGGCGACGGTCATGTCCGAACTGCGGATGGGATTGCGCGTCTACGATCCCGCCGACCCGGAGCCTTTGGAGGCGCCCTACACCAATTGGACCTGGCAGGTGGTCGCCACGCCGGAAGAGTCGCTGGACCTGGGATCGGAATCCGGGTTTCAGCAGGTGGAAGTGATCGTTCGTCATCAACAGCCGGCGCATACCGTTCGCCTGATGGAACTGTTGCCGGTCAATGCCGACGATGTGACGGGGCTTGATGCGCCATGAAGTTGGGGAGCCAAGCAGCGCAGGCGTCTCCGCCTGCGGGTTCGGCGGGCGTTCCCGCCCGGAGTGTCGTGTCTTGCGGCGAGACGCCGCCAGAACCCGCAGCCGGGACGGCTGCGCTACGGACGGCTGCGTGGCGAGCGTCGAAGGCGGCGGAAAGGCTGCGTCGCAGTTCAGCGAAGGCGGGCTTCTCCCTCCTCGAGGTCATCCTGGCAATCAGCATTGCGGTGGGGTTGATGCTGGTGGTTCTCTACTTCTTCAGGCAGGCGTCGGAGTTGCGCACCCAGGCGGTTGCCGAGAGCGGAAAGCTTCGGGAGACGCGGTTGGTCATGCAGACACTTGATGATGAACTACGGCGTCTTTTCGCGCATGAGAAGGCGAGCTCATTTCGGGGAGATTCCAATTCCATTCAGTTTGCGACCACGCATCTGCCCGACCGGTCGCAATGGGGCGGGCCGGAAATGGGCAGGGCGCCCCGGCCCGAAACGGATTTGATCCTGGTCCGCTATGTTGGCGGCCCCCTGCGGACCAACGGGCTGTATCGCTCCGCGCAGGCCTTGGTCTCCATGCGCGATCCGAATGTCGATCCGGCCTTGGATGACTTCGAGAACCTGGCTGATGAGGCGGACATGGAAGACCTGGAGGACGAAGGCGAGGGGGAGGGCGGGGATGGGGAGAAAGATTCGGAGACTGCCGTGGGTGAGGAGGAGGCGGTCGGGGAAGAATCGGCGGACGAATCGGGCGGCGCGATCGATACCCTCGCGCAGCCCCAGATGTTGACGGAGAACATCCGTTACTCGCGCTTCCGCTTTTGGGGAGGCGGCGCGTGGCAGGACAATTGGTCCGGCGAATCCCTGCCGCCGGCGATCGAGGTCAGCCTGGGTTTCGAGCCATTGCCCGAGATGACGGAGCCGGATGACTACCCCTATGAGATCTTTCGACGCGTGATATACCTCGGCGGCGACGCGCCTCTGTCGGAGGGCTCTGAAGATGAGTTCGATGATGGAGAGTCGGAGGAAGGCGAAGAGGAGGCGGCCGGATGAAGGTGGACGGGGGCATTTGCAGAGCGGATGGCCGGGCATGGGCCGGCCGGAGTGGCGGCGGTCCCGCTGAGCCAAACCCTGGGCTTGTTGGGGCGTGGACATGCAGGTCAGCACGTTCGTCCCCGGGGGGGCATTGTCCCGCCGGGGCGCGGCTTCATCGCTCACGGAAGGATGGCTTCATCCTCGTTGGGGTGTTGGTCGTGGTGATGCTGGCGTCGATGGTGGCGATCAGCCTCATGTTTCAGATGCGGGTGGAGGAAGAATCGACCTCGGCGGGCCTGGGGGGGCATCATGCCTGGGCGGCCGCGATGGCCGGGGTTCGCAAGGCGATGCGATCGCTGTCCACCAATGAATTGGAGACGATCGATTGGCGGGACAATCCGGACTACTTTCGCGCGCAACCGGTCTTCGACGATGGTTCAGAGCAATGGAGGTTCACCGTTTTCACCGGGAGCGGGGACCTGGATGCGCCGATTCGGCACGGGCTTTCCGCCGAGGCCGGCAAGTTGAACGTCAACGTTGCGACGGAAGAGGCGTTGAATGCGCTGCCGGCGGTGGAGCCGATTCTCTCGCAGGCCCTGCTTGATTTCATCGACGAGGACAACCTGCCGAATCCGGAGGGCGCGGAGCAGGCTTACTACGACACGTTGGCCCGGCCCTACCAGATTCACAACGGGCCTTTGAAAACCCTTGATGAATTGTTGCTCGTTCGCGGCTTTACGAAGGCGATCCTATACGGAGAGGACGCCAATCAGAATTTTCGGCTCGACGCCAACGAAGACGACGGCGAGGCGCGCTTTCCGCCTGACAATGCGAACGGCGCCTTGAACGCCGGATTGCGTCCCTATCTGACGGTCGTCTCCTATGAGCCGAACCTGACCGCGGGGGGCGAGGCCCGCGCGGTGATTGATGACGCCTCCTCCGCGTTGCCCACGAACGGGTTGCCGGATCTGACCGTGGAGTTCATTGAAGCCTTGCGGCGCAACAAGGCGCCGGTGGGGCATCCGGCGGCGTTGCTTGAGGAAACGCGAACACTCAAGGATGAAGAGGGCAAGGAGCGCGAATACAGCTCCGGGGTTGGGGTGGAAGAGTTGCCTGCGGCGCTGGATTTGATGTCGGACACCAATGCGCCGACGTTGTTTGGCAAGATTCACGTAGGCGCGGCTTCGGCGGCCGTGCTGCAGACAATTCCCGGCATCGATGAATCGTTGGCTGAAGCGATTGTGTCTGCGCGGGCAGGTTTGACCGAGGAACAGTTGCAGACCCCGGCTTGGCTTTTCAGCGAGGGGGTCGTGGATGCGGAGCTGTTCCGGAAGATCGCGCCGCGCCTGACCGCTCGCGGATACCAATACAGTTTTCGCGTGTTGGGCTACGGGGCCCGTTCCGGCCAGTTTCGGTTGCTGGAAGTGATTGTCGATACGGCGGGGGGAGACCCGCGGGTCATCTACCTGCGCGACCTCACCCGATTGGGGCTGCCATTCGAGGTCGACAGCGAGGCGGAACTGTCGGCAGGGGACGCCGTCGGGGGAGCATTTTGAGGGCGTGGATCGGCTGAAGAACACCGTATCTAAACCTTTTCAAGGCCAAGCCACACCATATAGTGTGAGCAACCACCTGAAGAACCCAGAATGGGCGAAGTAAGCAAAGAAAGCGGATCGCAGCCGGGCGCGGTTTCCGGGCTCCGAATGCGCGCCCGAAACGCGCGCCGTTGGAGCGCTGTCAGCGGGCTGGAAATATCGGTTGACCGGCTGGGGTTGGTGAAGGCGTCCGGCGGCTCGGTTTCGCGTTGCGACGTCGTTCCGTTCGAGGGTGAGAGGGTGGACGAGGGCGACCCCGCGGCGATCGGGGCGGCCATCGCGAAAGCGCTTTCCGCCGCCAAGTTGAAACCCGGTCCGGTCGTCATGGGCATTCCCCGTGACCAGGTCATCTTGAAGACGGTTGACGCGCCGCCATTGAGCGACGAACGCGAGTTGGCCTCCCTGGTTCATTATCAG
>CAZFLK010000114.1:0-18344 GCA_964519245.1 uncultured Verrucomicrobiota bacterium | reverse complement strand
TATGCCCCTCGCCCTCAAGCACGAAGTAGATCTCCGTCATCTTCTTGTGGTAGTGCGTGCGGGAATCCTCCTCGATGTTCACGACATGCATGGTGGCCAGGTCGTTGTCCGGCTCAGCAAACGCACGCTTGGCCCAACCGCAGGGACACCGGACCGGATCGATGTCGTTGAAATCCGCAATCATGTAGTTCGACATGCAGACAGGCTAGAAGGGGTTCCAATGCCGAGTCAATTCCAGGGATCAAGGCCCAGTCTCTCCGGGCTTTGGCTGGCGCCACGTGATTGCAACTGGGATGAGCAGATCTGAGAGCCGGGAAAAGAGCGGGTCGTGTTCTCCGGGCTGAAGGCCCGACCGCAAAAAGGCCAGTCCTTCAGGCCTGGTTCTTGCAATAGAATGCCGCATGCGGCCTGAAAGGTCGCCCGCGAGCCCCGAAATGAAAACTGCGCACGACCTTTCAGTCCGCCTTCTGTTTTTGGGCGCGGCCCCGGGGTCTGTGCGGTCGGGCCTTCAGCCCGAGCGATTGCTCATCCCACTTTCAATCACACCCGCCGCCGCCTGACTCAAGGTCTGGCCAGCGCCCGATGTCTGCCTATCGCCATGTCAGCACATCTCCGTCGGGCTTCCGCTTGTGCACATCGCTTGCGGAAATCGGCGTCCTCGCCATCCGCGCCGAGGCTGTAAAGCGAATAGCTCGTCGAATTTCTGCGATACACGAAGCCTGTATTTCCAAAGGGATCCTCCGGCAGACGCTTCAGAATCCCGGGCGCGAGTTCGGCCAATCCCCCGGGATGGTCATCATGCCTCCTGCGAAACGCCTCCAGAGCCAACTCAATCAACTCCAATGCGCATTGGGCCGCATAATCCGTCCTACCCTGCTCGCGGACCACGGTCTCCTCCGCTTCCAGGAGAAAATGCAGATCCCTGACATCGCTCCAATGGTTCATGGCCGCATGATAGGCATCCACGCCGTCAGTCACCCAAGACACCAGGGGAACCACACAATCGAACTGCAACCCGCGCCGAAACTCCGCCAGCGCCAACTGATTGGATGGATTGGCCTGAATCGGCCGGTAGAAGATCATCTCATCGTCGTTCGTGACCGAACTCATATCCTACACAAAAAACCGTCCGGCTCGAACGAAGTAGTCATACGCGTTCGGATCGGGGATCGGCAACCGATCATCCTTCGGCGGAACGACAAGGGCGAGCGCCAGTGTGATCACCGCCACTACGGCGAACACCCCCGCCAACCATTTGAACTTGAACACGTTCCCTCGCAAGGGCGTCAAACCGACGTTCAACAGATTGACAAACCAATCGGCTCCGTCAACAGTTGCCGGCTCTAATTCGGAACCATGACACGCAACAGACTTATACTCACGCTGACGTCACTGGCCTACGGCGCCTCCCTCTCAGCCGCCTCGGCCCGCGATATCGATTTCAACAAGCACGTCAAACCCGTCCTCGAGGCCGCCTGCGTTTCCTGCCACAACGTCAAGAAGGCCAAAGGCGAACTGCTTCTCGACACGAAGGAAGGCCTCCAATCCGGCGGCGAAAACGGCCCTTCGGTCGTGCCCGGCAACGCCGAGAAGAGCCTCCTCTATGAATTGTCCGCCCTGGATCCCGACGACGACGATGTCATGCCGCCCAAGGCATCCGACCACCTTTCCAAAGACCAACTCAAGGTCTTGAAGGAATGGATCGAGCAGGGAGCCAAATGGCCGAACGGCGTCGAACTCAAGCAGGTCCGCCGCCCGCGCTTCGTCAAGGACATCCAGCCCATCTTCGAATTCAACTGCGTGGCCTGCCATCGCGATGGCGAAGAGGACGGCGGCTTCAACATGACCACCCGCGAGCAGGCCATGAAGTCCGGCGACAACGGACCGAATCTCATCCCCTTCGACGCCGAGGGCAGTTACGTGCACGAGAGCATGACGCTCGACGCCGACGACGACAGCCTCATGCCCCCCGCCAAAAAGGGCGGCCCCCTCTCCAAGGAAGAGATCGACCTCGTCCGCCTCTGGATCGAACAGGGAGCCGAATGGCCCGAGGGCATCACGCTCTCGCCGAAGAAGAAAGCCGTGGACGAATCGGCCGACAGCCTCGAACTGGTGAAAGCCATCCGCGAGCGCATCCTCAAGAACCAGAAAGCCAAGGCCGAGGGCGACATGAAGCCCTACGCCAACCAGATCCCCGACTCCGTCGTCAACTATCACATGGTTCCCATCAAGGGCGGCGAGTTTGTCATGGGCAGCCCCAACAGCGAGGCCGGCCGCAACGAGGACGAAGGCCCCCAACACAAGGTCAAGATCTCCCCCTTCTGGATGGGCAAGCACGAGGTCACCTGGAATGAATTCGAACTGTTCATGTATCCCGCCGACGCCGAGACCAACATGGCTTCCTCAGATCCCATCATCGTCGCCGCCAAGAAACAGGTCGTCGCCTGCAGCCGCCCCACGAAGCCCTATGTGGAAATGAGCTTCGGTATGGGCAAGGACGACTTCCCGGCCATCAGCATGACGCAACACTCCGCCCGCAAATACACCCAGTGGCTCAGCGCCAAGACCGGCCATTTCTACCGACTGCCGACCGAGGCGGAATGGGAATACGCCTGCCGCGCCGGCACAACCACCGCCTACCACTTCGGCGACGATGTCTCCAAGCTCGGCGAATATGCCTGGTATGAGGCCAACAGCGACTGGAAATACCAGCAGGTCGGCAAAAAGAAGCCCAACCAATGGGGCCTCCATGACATGCACGGCAACATTGCCGAGTGGGTGCTCGACCAGTATTCCAAGGACTACTACGGAACGCTGAAAGGAACCGCCGCCAATCCGATCAACACCCCGGTCGAGCTCTACCCCCGACCCGCCCGCGGCGGCTCCTGGGACCACAATCCCGAGTTCCTCCGCAGCGCCGCCCGCATGCCCTCCCACCCGGACTGGAAAATCCAGGATCCCCAACTGCCCAAGAGCATCTGGTATCACACTGACGCCCAATTCCTCGGCATGCGCATCGTCCGCCCTCTCGAAGTGCCCAGCGCCGAGGAAATGTTCGAGTACTGGAGCGCCGGGCGCGGCAACGGCGAATGAGATCAAACCCGCCTCGCACGACAGCAGGCAAGCAAACGAAGCACGAACCAAGAATCATGAACGACAAACAACATGACACTTCGCCGATCAACCGGCGCAACTTCCTTCGCCGCAGCTCCACCATGGCCGCCGGCGGCGCCGCCATCGCCAGCCTCGGCGTGGAAAACTTTGTCCACGCCGCCTCCAGCGATCAGCTGAAGCTGGCCCTGGTCGGTTGCGGCGGCCGCGGCACCGGCGCTGCCAACCAGGCCCTGACGACCAACCGCCTCAACAAGGGCAACGTCAAGCTCGTCGCCATGGCCGACGCCTATGAGGACAAGCTGCTCGGCTCCCTGAGCAATATCCGCAAGAACCACCACGACCACGTGGACGTTCCGCCGGACCGCCAGTTCGTCGGCTTCGACGCCTACAAGAAGGCCATCGCCGAAGCGGACGTCGTCGTCCTCGCCACCCCGCCCGGATTCCGCCCGATGCAGTTCGAGGAGGCCATCAAGCAAGGCAAGCACGTCTTCTTTGAGAAGCCCGTCGCCACCGACGCCCCCGGCGTCCGCAAGGTCCTCGCCGCCGCGCAGGAGGCCAAGAAGAAGAACCTCAAGGTCGGCGTCGGCCTCCAACGCCACCACCAGGCCAAATACATCGAGACCATGAAGCGGCTCCACGACGGAGCCATCGGCGACATCGTCTCCGCCCGCTGCTACTGGAACGGCAATCCAGTCGGCCACAAGGGAACCCGCCAAGGGCTGACCGACCAATGGGGCCGCAAACCCAGTGAGTTGGAATATCAGCTCCGCAACTGGTACCAGTTCGTCTGGACCTGCGGCGACCACATCGTCGAGCAGCACATCCACAACATCGACGTCATCAACTGGGTCAAGGGAACCCACCCCATCAGCGCCCAGGGCATGGGCGGTCGCGAAGTCCGCAAGGGCATCGACGACGGCGAGATCTTCGACCACCACTTCGTTGAGTTCGAGTATGAGGACGGCTCCCGCTGCTACAGCCAGTGCCGCCATATTCGCGGCACCTTCAACAGCGTCTCCGAGCACGTGGTCGGCACCAAGGGCCATGCAGACGTCAGCGGCGGACAAATCTTCTCCGGAAACAACAAGTGGCGCCATCGTCCGGCTGCCGGTCAGCGCGACCCCAACCCTTACCAACAGGAGCACGACGACCTGTTCGAGGCGATTCGCAACGACAAGCCCTACAACGAAGCCGAATACGGCGCGCTCAGCACCATGTCCGCGATCTTCGGCCGCATGTGCACCTACACCGGCAAGAAGATCAGCTGGGACCAGGCCTTCAATTCCGAGGTCGACCTGATGCCGAAGAACCTGGGTTACGACGAGAAAGCACGCCGCTGGACCGGCGATCCGCAGAGCCAGCCGGACGAAAACGGCCAGTATCCCATCGCTGTCCCCGGCGACGCCAAGTGGTTCAAGAAACTCGTCTGAACAGGGTTGCCCCCTCTTCAAGGCCCGCGCTCCAGTGGAGCGCGGGCTTTTTTTGTCTTTGCAATCTGTGGTTCCGGTCGAAGCTTCCACCAAAATCCAACGTCTCCCCCATGCCGCCGAACACCACACAAATGACCATCTGGATTGCCTTGGCGTGCTGGTTCACTGCGCTCTGCATGACCGAAGGCGGACGCCAAGGGAAAGATCGATCATTCCGGGCGTTCTGGACCCTTGGATTCCTGGCTTACCTGTTGCATGTAATCCTGGCGTTCCATCTCCATCACGACTGGAGCCATGCCGCCGCCGTGGCGGAGGTTGCCCGTCAGACGGCCGACACAACCGGCTTCGATTGGGGTGGCGGGATCTGGTTCAACTATCTCTTCACCGCAGCCTGGGGAATCGACACGATTCGACTCTGGATCCACTCCGCCCCAAGCCTCCGCGCGCAATGGCTCACCCGACTCTGGCGCGGCTTCATGTTCTCCATGATCTTCAACGCGACGGTCGTTTTCGAAGAGGGCGCCGTGCGTTGGCTGGGCCTGATCGCCTGCCTGATCCTGGTTTCGCTTCACTGGACCCGCTCAAGGAAGTCACCCGACGCTCCCACCGCCACAACTGCTTGAAATGAAGGGCTCCTGCCAATGTGAACTCTGCGGACGCGAAGTCGACGAAGTCACCAAGCATCATCTGATTCCGCGCACGCGCCACGCAAACAAGCGCAATAAAAGGGAGTTCGATCGCCGCGAGGTCAAGGAGCGCATCGCCCTCCTCTGCCGCCCCTGCCACAAGCAGATCCACGCACTCTTCTCAGAAAAAGAGCTGGAAAGGAATTACAACACCCTCGAGGCCCTGAAGCCCCACCCCGAAGTGACCAAGTTCATCGCATGGCTGGAGGACAAACCAGCCGGACTAAAGGTGACCGTGCGGAAGGCAACGCGAGGCGAACGTTGACCGTCGAACGTTCCCCTCCCCGACTTCACCGCTTCCGCCGCCGCTTCCGCCCCTTGCCGCCGCCGGCGCTGAAGTGGTATCCGCCCGCCACGCGCGTCTGCTTGAACTTGCGCTCATGGGGCGACGGAGCGCCCTTCTTGTCGTGGTCGAACAGCGCGGTGTACTTGTAGTCGAAGCCCTCGACAGTCTCACGGGGGATCTTCTGGTCGATGAAGCGCTCGATCGAATGAACGTGGATCGCGTCCTCCGCCACCATGATGGTAAAGGCGTCGCCGTTGGTCTGCGCCCGGCCCGTGCGGCCGATGCGATGCACATAATCCTCCGAATTCTCCGGCACGTCATAGTTGATCACGTGCGTGACATACATGATGACCAAACCCAGCAAGGCGATGTCAGTCGCCACCAGAACTTCATACTTGCCGCTGCGGAATCCCTTCAAGGCCTCATCCCGCTCCTTCTGCGAGCGATCGGAATGCAGCGCCGCAACCGAATGCTTGTTGCGCTTCAAGAGCCGCGAAATCATGTCGGCCCCAACCTTGGTGCGACAGAAGATGATCACCGATTCAAAGTGCACGCTCTCCAGCAGCGCCAGCAACAGGTCGTCCTTCTGGGCGTGCGCCACCGGAAGAATCACATGCTTCACCGTCTCCGCCGCAGAGTGCCGACGACCAATCTCCACCGTTTCCGGATCGCGCATGGCCCATTGAATGAGGGTCTCGATCGCGGGGGGAATCGTCGCGGAAAACAGGGATGTCTGCCGCTCGCGCGGGGTCTTCTCGAGAATGGCCCGGACATCCGGAAGAAAGCCCATGTCCAGCATCCGGTCCGCCTCGTCCAGAACCACATACTCCAACTGCTTGAAATGCAGGTCGCGCTGCCGGTGCAGGTCGAGCAAGCGGCCCGGGGTCGCCACGAGAATGTCCACGCCCGCCTGCAATTCCTCGCGCTGCTTGCCGTAGCCCACGCCGCCGTAGATCACCGCGACTTTCAGATCCGTGTGCTTGGCAAACTTGTGTATCGCCTCCTCCACCTGGGCGGCCAACTCCCGGGTCGGTTCCAGGATCAGCGCCCGGATGCGACTGCCGTCGTGCTTCTGCAACTTGCTGATGATCGGCAAGGCAAAGGCCGCGGTCTTGCCCGTGCCCGTCTGCGCGCTGCCAATGACATCGCGCCCCTCCAAAACCGTCGGTATCGCATTGGCCTGAATCGGCGTGGGCTTCTCATAGCCCAACTCCTCAATGGCCTTCAATGTATCCGGGGAAATCCCCAGTTCGGAAAACTGCATGGCGGAAAGTAGCGGATTCCGGAAACAAATTGCAAGGGCGCTGAATCACGTGGAATAATTCCGCATCGCGCGTATCCTACGGGCACATGCCCAACCGCTTTGACAACAAGCTGACCGAACACGGCCTCACCCTCAAACGCGGAAGCCTCGAAACGCTGCAGATCAATGTCGGACGCCAATGCAACCAGGCCTGCCGGCATTGCCACGTGGACGCCGCCCCCTGGCGCACGGAGACCATTGACGAACACACCGCTCATCGCATCGGCGCTTGGATCACGAGCCATCGCCCGAAGGTCGTGGACATCACCGGCGGCGCGCCGGAAATCAGTGAGTTCTTCCGCTATTTCGTCGAAGTCGCCCGCGAGGCCGGCGCGCGGGTGATCGACCGCAACAACCTGACCATCATCGGGGAGCCCGGCCATGAGGACCTGCCGGAGTTTCTCGCGGCCAACCAGGTCGAGGTGATCGCCTCCCTGCCCTGCTATTCGAAGGAGAACGTCAATCAGCAACGCGGCAACGGCGTTTTCGACAAGAGCATCGCGGGGCTGCGACGGTTGAACGCCGTCGGCTACGGGGCCGGGTTGGAGCTTCATCTGGTTTACAATCCGCTGGGGCCAAAGCTGCCCGGTCCACAGGCCGAGCTCGAAGCCGATTACAAACAGGTCCTGCAGGACGAGTTCGGGATCGCCTTCAACCGTCTGCTGACCATCACCAATCAACCCATTGCGCGATTCGCCGAGGATCTCCGAAAGCACGGCCGATGGGATGAATACCTGGACTTGCTCGCGAATGCCTTCAATCCGGCGACCATCCCGGACCTCATGTGCCGCAATACCCTCAGCGTCGGCTATCAAGGCGAACTCTACGATTGCGACTTCAACCAGATGCTCGACCTGCGACTGAGCAACGGAAAGCCGCTCTCCCTCTGGGACATCACCCCCGACGATCTGGCCGCCCGGGAGATCCGGACGGACTTTCACTGCCTCGCCTGCGCCGCCGGCGCCGGAAGCAGTTGCACCGGGGCGATCGCCTAGGCGGATCCTCGACCGCTCTTTCCTCCGATGCCGGAACAATCCCATTCCACCGAATCCCGATCCGCCGCCCCTGAGGCCCAACGGAAGGGACGCGGCGCCTCGGGAAAGCTCATTGCCCTGGGCTTCACCGCGGTCGCCCTGGTCCTGCTCTTCAGAACCTTCGACGCCAAAGCTCGCATGCAGGCGGCCTTGGATTGGATCGAAGGCCTGGGCTACTGGGGGCCGGTCGTCTTCATCCTGGTCTATATCGCCGCCACCGTGGCGCTGCTTCCCGGTTCCATCCTGACCCTCGGCGCCGGCGCCTTGTTCGGTCTTCCGAAGGGTTTCATTTGGGTTTCCCTGGGTTCCGTCCTCGGCGCCACCGCCGCCTTTATCGTCGGTCGTTACGTCGCGCGGGACTGGGCGGCCCAGAGGATCGCGGGAAACACAACGTTCGCGGCAATCGATGAGGCCATCGCTGAGGAGGGCTGGAAGATCGTCGGCCTGTTGCGGCTCTCACCCATGTTTCCTTTCAATTTACTGAACTACGGCTGCGCCTTGACGCGAATCTCCCTGCGGGACTATTTCCTCGCCTCCTGGATCGGGATGATTCCCGGAACCATCATGTGGGTCTATATCGGCTATCTTGCCAACGTCGCGGCCGCCGATGAAGCCAACTCCACCAAGGCGCTCAAGATCGGCGGCTTCATCGCCACCCTCGTGTTCACCATCGCCGCGACGCGGATCGCCAAGAAGGCCTTGGACCGAAAACTCGCAAACGCCTCGGCGACCGGATCCTGACATGAGCGCCTCCGAGCCTGTCAAACTCACCCCCTGGGACGACCACAACCAGGCGCTCGTCGCCAATGTTCATCCACCCGACTGGGTGAACCCCACCCCGCAAGGTCGTTACAACCTCGTGGTGGTGGGCGCGGGCGCCGCGGGCTTGATCTCCGCCGCCATCGCCGCCGGCATCGGCGCGAAGGTGGCCTTGATCGAACGCCACCTCATCGGGGGCGATTGCCTGAATGTCGGGTGTGTTCCATCCAAGGCCCTTCTCCGCGCCGCCAGGGCCGTCGCCGATGTGCGCAACGCCGGAGAATTCGGCGTCCGTGTTCCCGCCGGCGTCGACGTCGATTTTCCGGCGATCATGGAGCGCATGCGCGAGCTGCGAGCCCGCATCAGCCCGGCGGATTCGGCGAAACGCTATCGCGAGATGGGCGTCGATGTCTATCTGGGCGAGGCCAGATTCCTCACCGGAAACCGCGTGGCGGTCGCCGGCCGGGAGCTCGAGTTCAGCAAAGCGGTCATCGCGACCGGAGCCCGCGCAGTGGCGTTGCCCATACCCGGCCTCAGCGAGGCCGGTTGCCTCACGAACGAAACTTTGTTCTCCCTGACCGAATTGCCGGAACGCCTGGCCGTCATCGGAGCCGGGCCCATCGGTTGCGAGATGGCCCAGGCGTTCACCCGGTTCGGATCCCAGGTCTCCCTGCTGGAGCAAGTCTGTCAAATCCTGCCCCGGGAAGCCCCTGACGCCGCGCGGATCGTCGCGGACCAACTCAAAAGCGACGGCGTAAGAATCATCTGCGACACCCTCATTGAACGCATCGAACGACGCGGCGAGGCGCGCACCCTGCATCTCGCTGGCCAAGGCTCGAAAAGCGAACTGACGGTTGATCAGGTTCTCATCGGCGTCGGCCGCGCGCCCAATGTGGCCGGGCTGGGACTGGAGGACGTCGGAGTGGCGTTCGACGAACGCGACGGAGTGAAGGTGGACGACTGCCTGCGCACGACGAACCCGCGCATCTATGCCTGCGGCGATGTCTGCCTGCCAACGAAGTTCACCCATACCGCCGACGCCTCGGCGCAGATCGTCGTCCAAAACGCCCTCTTCGGCGTCCTGAATCTCGCTCAGGGGGGGCGCAAGAAATTCAGCGATCTCATCATCCCCTGGTGCACCTACACCGACCCGGAACTCGCCCATGTCGGCTTGTCCGAGAAGGACGCCGAGGAGAAAGGAATCGAAATCGCCACTTTCGAGCAACCGTTCGGCGACATCGACCGCGCCATGCTTGATGGAGAAACCGAAGGATTGGTCAGGATACACGTGCGCAAAGGATCGGACACCATCGTCGGCGCCACCATTGTGGCGCGCCACGCTGGCGACATGATCTCGGAAATTACCGCCGTCATGAAAGCCGGCGGCGGCATGGGCAGTCTCGGCTCAACCATCCACCCCTACCCCACTCAGGCTGAAGCCATCAAACGAAGCGCCAACGCCTACACCAGGTCCCGCCTCACGCCGGCCTTGCAGCGCCTCTTCGCCAAATGGATGGAATGGACCCGGTAACGCCTCCACCGATCGACACATGAATGCCAAAACCTGCCTTATGAGCCTTTGGCTCGCCGCGCTGACTGCGCCGCCCCTTGAGGCTGCCCCCCTCCACTTCCGCAGCGGGCCGCAGCAGGCGCAGTTGTTGGAGCTCTTCACATCGGAGGGCTGCAGCAGCTGCCCGCCCGCGGACAAATGGATTTCCCGACTCAAGGATGACAGTCGCCTTTGGTCTCAGGTCGTTCCGGTCGTCTTCCATGTGGACTACTGGGATCGTCTCGACTGGCCGGATCGTTTCGCCTCCCCGTCGTTCTCGCAACGGCAGCGGGATCATGCGCGCGCCTGGGGAAGCGAACGCGTTTACACTCCCGGTTTCGCGCTCAACGGGAAAGAATGGCGCGGCTTCTTTGGGCGGCGAAAGATTCCCGCGCCGCCAACTCACCAGCCCGGCGTCATGACCGCAACGCGAGGAAGCAACGGATCCTGGCGGATCGTCTACAAACCCGCTACTTCCCCTCAGGCCCATTCGGGATGGACGATCCACTCGGCGCTTCTCGGTTCCGGCCTGCGCACGGAGGTGAGATCCGGCGAAAACCGGGGTCGAAAACTCCATCACGATTTCACCGTCCTGAGGTTCAAGCAAACGGCCTTGAAGAACGAAAACAACTACTGGGTCGCAACATTGCCCCCCTTCGCCGGCGCGCCGCAGAATCCCTCCCGGCTGGCCGCTGCGTTCTGGATAACGCGCCGCGGCAGCCTGGCTCCCGAACAGGCTGTCGGCGGCTGGATCGCCAAAGACAGGCAGACAGTTCCGGAACAGGAATAAAGCCATCGGCGAAACCTCTCATCGACGTGGACAATCAGGAATTTGAACAGTTGGTCGAGCGGTTCTACGAGCCGCTCTACCGCTTCGCGCTCAGCCTCGCCAAGCGAGAGCATGAAGCCTGCGACCTGACCCAGCACGCCTTCTACATGTGGGCGACCAAAGGCCACCAACTGAGAGACCGCTCGAAAGCGAAAACCTGGTTGTTCACCACCCTCCACCGCGCCTTCCTCGGATCTCGCCGCCGCGAGACCCGCTTCCCGCACCAGGAATTTGACGCGGTCAGCCATGAGATGCCCTCCCAACCGCCCACCGTCATCAATGATCTCGACGGAGGCATTGTCGTCGAGTCCATCATGGCGGTGGATGAACTTTACCGGGCGCCGCTGACGCTTTTCTACCTGGAGGAGCATTCCTACAAGGAGATCGCCGAATTGCTGGATCTTCCGATTGGCACGGTCATGTCCCGCCTCTCCCGCGGCAAACAGCAACTCAGGGACCTGCTGCAGGTCCGGGTTTCCAAGCGTCAGAACGACAAGATCGTCCCCCTGAATCCCCCAACCCTGCCATCCAGCAAACATGGATAACGAGCAAGCCAAATTCATTCTGAGCGCGTATCGTCCCGGCGGTCGGGACGCCGATGACCCGCAGTTCCGCGAGGCCTTGGATTGGGCCCGTCGCGACCCTGAACTCGCTGAATGGTTCGAGGAACAACGCGCGAACGACGCCTCAATTGCGTCCGCACTCCGCACGGCTCCCATTCCACCGGATCTCAAGCAGTCCATTCTCGCTGCGAAAGCCGTGGTCGCGCCGGCCCGCTGGCAACGTCGCTCAGCCGCCTTGGCCTGGGCCGCCTGCCTCGCCCTGCTGCTCAGCCTGGGAGGCCTGTGGCTCCGCGCAAATTCCGGACACGCAGCCTACCATCGGGACATGGTGCAGGCCGTGGTTGATCTCGATTCGCTGGATTTCCGTGACCAGGATTTGAACCGCATCGACGAGTGGCTGGACCAGCGCCCGACACCCTCCGATTTCACCATGCCCGCAAAACTGCGGAACCTGAGCGGCCTCGGCTGCCGCGTCATCGAATGGAAAGGAAAACAAGTCACCCTCATCTGTCTGAATGACAATTCGAAGGGGCTTCAGGACAAGGTGCACCTGCTGGTGATCAACGCCGCCGACCTGCCGGGCTCGCTGCCCGGCCCAAAGCCACAGTTCGCCGAGAATGGCTCCATCGCGACCGCGAGTTGGTCAGACGAGGAGTATGCCTACATCCTCGCCGGCCACCGGGGCGCGCGTCATCTGGCGGCCTATTTCTGAGCGTTGTGGGCTTCAGCCTTCCGCCTTAAGATCATCAAACCAACCTCCCCAACCCACACCAGCTCCCATCTGCCATGAGCCAACTCAAGTCGGAATCCGCCGTCAAGGAACGCTACGCCGCCGCCGCGCAGGCCCAGGAAGCCGCCCTCTGCTGTCCGGTCGATTACGATCGCCGGTTCCTCGAAATCATTCCCGAGGAGGTCATCGAACGCGACTACGGCTGCGGCGACCCCAGCAAGCATCTTCATGAGGGAGAGACCGTCCTCGATCTCGGCAGCGGAACCGGCAAGATCTGTTTCATCGCCGCCCAGGTCGTCGGACCCAAAGGAAAAGTCATCGGCGTCGACATGACCGATGACATGCTGGAAGTCGCGCGCCGCAATCAGCCCCTCGTGGCCGAACGCATGGGCTACGACAATCTCGAGTTCCGCAAAGGACGCATTCAGGACCTCGCGCTCGATCTCGAGCAATTGGACCGCGAACTCAAGTCCAACCCGATCAACGACGCCGATGCCTTCCTCAAGGCTTCCGAGCTCGCCGACGAACTGCGCGCCAAGGCCCCGCTGATCGCAACCGAGTCCGTCGATGTCGTGGTCTCCAACTGCGTGCTGAACCTCGTCGACGAACGGGCGAAGGAACTCCTTTTCTCCGAGATCTTCCGCGTTCTCAAGATCGGCGGCCGGGCGGTGATCTCGGACATTGTTTCCGACGAGAGCGTCCCCGAGGAGATGCGCCGAGACCCCGCGCTCTGGAGCGGTTGCATTTCCGGCGCCTTCCGCGAGGACGACTTCCTGGCCGCCTTTGAGAACGCCGGTTTTCATGGCATCGAGATTCTGAATCTGGACCCGCAACCCTGGCAAACTGTTCAAGGAATCGAATTCCGTTCCCTGACCCTACAGGCCTTCAAAGGGGCGCCAACCCGCGGACTTGAGCGAAATCAAGCCGTCATCTACAAGGGCCCCTTCAAGAAGGTCCTCGACGATGACAACAACGCGATGGAACGCGGCAAGCGTTACGCCGTCAGCGACGCCGTCTTCAACCGCTACCGCCACCCTCCCTACGCCGGGGCTTTCGAACTCATCGAACCGCGCCGCCCCGTCCCGGAAGCCGAGGCGGACGCCTTCAATTGCGCCAAGGGAGAACTGCGACATCCCCGCGAAACCAAGGGCGCGGATAACCAGGACACAACCGCGGCGTCGTCCTGCTGCGACAGCGCCGGCAACGAATGTTGCTGACGCAAGGCCGCAACCATTCGTTGGTCGGCGTCAACGTTGGGAACGCCAATGAATCAGGCGCGGCGTTCTTTCGGGCAGGGGCCTGCAAGCCCCGTTGCCCACAGATCGAGTTGAAGATTTGCCCCCCTTCCTGCAAGACTCGCCGGCGGCGGGCCGCCGCCTGGCCGAGACGGTCAATTCAACGCGCAAAGAAACAAAGCGTCACCGCGCTGCCCAGCGCGCCAGCCAAGAGCAACGGCCAGAATCTGCGCGCGATCCAAGCAACTGAATCGAGAATCCCCCCGGGCATCTCGCGCAATTCACGCTGAAACCTGCGCTTGGCCGGATTCATTGGCGGGCTTCGCTGTCGCGCGACTCCTCCGGGCCCGCCTTCGCCAGAGCCGTCTTGATGGCCCCGATCGGCTTGGCTCGCTCCTCCGGAGTCATGTAAAAACGATAGCCGTAATCACGCAGATTCACCCCCAACATTTCTTCCACGCGCCTCTGGGTGAACTGCCGGTTCAACAGAAACGGGTCATCCAGCATGTGCAGCAGAAACGGCAGGGCCCACTCGGACTTCGACACAGCCAACGCTTCTATCGCAACCAACCGCGTCGGTTCGTGCGGATTCCTCAGCCAGCCCAGTCCGACCGCTTCGTCACGAAAGGGATAGCTTGCCGCAATCTTCTCCTCGTCATAAACATGCTGGTCCCCATACCACTCACGCAGATGGCCCAAGGTCCAGTCGATGGGCTTGTCCAGGTGGCAGATGTTGCAGGCGTTCGGTTGATTGGCTTCAATCATCCTCGGCTCGGTGGGATTGAATATCGTGTGCGTTCGCACCATGTCCTGCATGCCTTCGTTGATCTTCGGCATATGACAGTTCATGCAGCGACTGCCTTCGTTTCCCGCCGGGTGATGTGTGTGTGACGTCAGGACTGTCTCCTGCTTGAACTGAGCGTGGCAGTCCAGGCAACGCGCGTCATCATCCTTGGGCTCCGGCTTCCACTTCGCGCCAATTCCTTCGTGCGGATTATGACAATCCACACAGGTAAGGATGCGTTGCGGACCGCTGCCGTCCGGTTTCAGCTGGTAGCAATGCCCCTTCACGGCGTCGCTGAACTCGGTGGAATTCCAGGTCGCCATGCCGGCCGCGTAGTAGGGCCGCTCCCCGCTGTGACAACGGACGCAGGTCCAGTTCAGGTTCTCCCGCGTCCGTCCCGTCGCCTCCTCCGCGCTCCCCGCCTCGACAAGCAAGTGCGGAGACTCCGGAAAGAACGACGGCAGCGCCGCCCCCTGTTCCTTCGTGCTTGTCTCCGCATGCTCGCGCGCCCCGTGATGGCACGCCTCGCAACTGATGCCCAGATTCACCGCATGCTCCACTGCCGGCAACCGCTCGATCGCGCTCATCACTCGCAGAAAATCCTGACTGGACGCCGGCGGCTTCATCAACGCCGCCGGTAGATTCTTGCCGTGATTCTCCTTCAGATAGGCGGACACATCGAACGACACCGGATGCGGCGAGGACTTCTCAAACCGCTGCAACCCGCCGATGCCCATCATCCAATCGCCGATCGGCTTGGTCGTGTGACAGGCGGAACAACGACCGTCATAATAGAACTCGTTCGGGCGGGCGAACGGATCGTTGCGTTGTCCGTCAGGCAACTCCTCGCCCACGTGCACCACGGGAATCCACTCCTGCTTGTCAATCCACCAACCGAACGGGAGCACATGCTCCAACTGACGGAGCACATGACTTTGTGTCTCCGGCCCCTCCAACAACTTGCCCACATAATACTGCGTGAAGCGGGAGCCAATGGTGCGGTTGATATCGAAAACCCTCACCACCTCGTCGCGCTCCAGCTTCATGCGACGCCGCCCATTCTCCTCGTAAAAGGACGCCCGCCCCCCCAGATAGTCGATGAACGCCTCCCCTGAGAAATCGCCCATGACGATCTCATCCGTCGCCATCGCATTCATCCAACGATGCGAGTGATGCGACCAACTCTCGTAGTTGCCCGGATGACACTCCCGGCACGATTCCGCGCCCGCGTAATCCTTGCGGGCAATGTTGCTGGATTCCGATGGCTCGACGGCATGGCGTCGCATCGCCTCCGGAACTCCGTTCCACCATAGCTTTCCCTTGGCATTCGCGCCCCCGGTCAGGGAAAACACCCTCGGCGCATCCCCCGCAAGCTCCGCAACGGCCGCGGGAGGCGAGTCTGGCGTGATCGCCGGCGCGACTGGGGAAACAGCGACCGCCCCGCTCCCATCATCCCGCTCGCCCATGCGCGTGACGCCAAATGCAACCGCGCCCAAAACCGCGACAACCACCAAACCAACCGGAAACGCCTTGTTTCCCGATCCCTTGGAGCCATCGCCCGCGGTTCGTTGTTTGTTCTGGTCGCTTATCACTGCAGGCGAAACCTAAACCAACCCCCACCCCGAATTCAATCTCACGATGCCGCGCCCGTGAGTAATCGGCTCGATGCCTCCCGCTCAACCGGGCTCACTCCAATACAAAACGTCGACCCGAACGCCCGGACGACCGCCTCACCGCTCCGCCTTCGCCACGGCAGCCTTCATCTTTCGCAAGCCCGTCTTGGCGACCTCAATCGCCGGCTGCTTCCAGTAGCTCTTGTTGAACAATTCCAAGCTCAACACCGGAAACGCGCCAATCTCAGCAAACCCGCGCAGAATGTCGTTCATCGGCGCAATGCCGTCTCCCGGGTAAACCCGATGTTCATCGCGAATGGTCTCGCGCGGCGGATCGGCGGGATAGTCGTTCATGTGGAAGGTCTGAATCGCCCGAGCCGGGATATGCTTCAATCCCGCAAAGTTGCTGCCGCCCTTGTAGGTGTGATAGACATCGCCCAGGAAGCAGGCTTGGGAATGCCCGCTTTCAACCATGATCGAGACGGCCTTGCCAATCGTGCCGATGCAGGGATGTCCACCCCACATCTCGATCTGCGGCGCGACCCCCATCTTGACCCCCAACTCGCAAAGCTCGTAGTAACGCTCCGCCGCGCGCATGGGATCGACCGGCGGTTCGTTGCGCCGCGCTCCGGCCGGCGGCGCCGCTATCCGCTTGCCGCCCAACTGCGCGATCGTGTCCATGTCCTTCTTGGCCTCCTCGAACCCCTGCTTGCGTCGCTCCACGTCATCGACAATCCAAGCCGCAAATCCAATCGCGCTTTCAACCGTCAGCCCGTGATCGTCAATGCGCTTCCTCAGATCCTTCAAACTACCCCCCTTGCCAACATAATCGTAAATCTTACGAAACCACGGCTCAATGCACTGGTAACCGGCCTTGCCCGCGATATCGATCTCCGCCGCGGCATCCAGGTTGTGACCGCGGATCGTGCTCATGTTCAACCCGTAGCGAAAAGCCCCGCCCTGCTTGTGTTGATCCGCGCCGGACTTCCCAACCGACGAGAGCAACGCCCCCCCGGAAGCGAGCGCCGTTGCGGCGATCATGTTGCGACGGGAAAGGCGGGAGAATTGGTTTTCGCGATGCATGGCGGTTTGACTCATGCGCGGGAGATTAATTCGATCCGCCCGGCTGGCAATCCAATCTTGCGGAACCTCTCCATCCAACTGCCGCTTGTATGCGGGCGGCCGAATCCCCCTTGCCCAACGTCCGATCAAAGCCGCGCGGGCGGCGTTGGCTGCGTTGTCGGGATGAGGCGCTGAAGCGGTCTCTCACCCCCCCTCTCCCACTTCCTCTCGAACCTCTTCAATCGCGGCCGACCGCTTCAGCTCCGCGATGTAATCCTTGATCTTGGCGTCGCGATCCGCCTGCAACCACGCGTCCTTCACCTCATTCTCCACTTCCTCGAAGGGAATCGCCACGGACGGCTTCCGGTCCGTCACCGTGGCGATGTGAAAGCTCCCATGCATCGGGAACACCGGACTGATCTCGCCGACATTCATGGAGAAGGCGACGACTTCGAACTCATCCATCAACTCACCCCGCTTGAAGAACCCCAGGTCCACCTCATCCGCCGGTTTGTCCGAGTATTCCTTGGCGGTCTCCAAAAAGTCGGCGCCGGCGACCAGCTGGCGGCGAACCTCGCACAGGTCCTTGAGCAGTTCCTCGCGATCCTCGGCTTGCTGCACGGACTTGAAAATGTGCGACGCCCGGACTTCCTCCTGCGTCATGTAATCGGAGATGCGCTTCTCGTAAAAGGCCTTCAGCGCCGCTTCATCCGCCTCCGGATCCGGATCCGGACCGCAAACCTCCTGAAGCAACTTGTCCACGGCCAGGCTGGCGCTCACGTTCTCGCGGATCAAATCGGCCTGCTCCGGGGTCAACCCCATGTTGAAGTAGAACTGCTGTTCGCCGCCGTGTTCTTCCTTCAACCTGGCGACGGCCGCGTCGATCTCTTCTTCCGAAATGGGTTCGTCGCGTTTCCGCGCCTCCTGGGACACCAGGACGCGACCTGTGATATTGTCGATCGCCTGGGCGCGGAACTCGTCGTCGCGTTCACAACAGGAGATCCGCCCCACACGCTCGTGGTAACCTTTGATCTCCGAGAATTCCTGACCGATGACATCCTCGTCGATCAGTTCGCCGTTGATAATGATGGGCATCGCGAGAAGCTACGACCGGGCGAGGAAGTGGCAAGTGCGGAGTTGTGCGGCGCCCTGACGAAATCAGCGCAATTTCTGAAGGACATGCATCAAGAAGGGAAAAGTCTCCCGATCAAGATTGCTTGAACGTCCAAACTCGAACGGATTGAATTCCCTCGCCGAAAACTGTGAACGCCGGTCCGAAAGTGCGGCGCCGGGCGGGCGAAAAGTGCGGCAATTGAGGTTTAGGTTTTCAGGCATTGGGGGTCAAGAGTTCACTCCGCCCGGGACTT
>CAZFLK010000113.1:0-18817 GCA_964519245.1 uncultured Verrucomicrobiota bacterium | reverse complement strand
TGGAGGAGGTGACGAAGGGGTAGGTGCCGTGATCGATGTCGAGGAAGGTTCCCTGGGCTCCCTCGAAGAGCATGGACGCCTTCTTTTGCAAAGCCTGGTGCAGCAACACCACGGTGTTGGTCACGTAGGGCGCCAGCTTCTTGGCGGCCTTCCGGTATTCGGCATGGATCTTCGCGAAGGAGAGCGGCTTCTGGCCGAGCGCCTTGAGTTCCTTGTTCTTGGCGCGCACGCGATCCTTCAACTTGGCTTCAAAGACCGCGGGATTCACAAGGTCGCCCATGCGGAGGCCGTTGCGGGCGGCCTTGTCCTCGTAAGCGGGGCCGATGCCGCGCTTGGTCGTCCCGATGGCCTTCTTGCCTTTGGAGGCGTCCCGGGCGGCGTCGAGTTCCTTGTGGTAGGGGAGCACGAGATGCGCGCAGTCGCTGATGAAGAAGCGTCCCTTCAACTTGACGCCCTTGCGCTCCAGGCCGGTCATTTCCTTGACGAGTTGCGGCGGGTCGATGACGACGCCGTTGCCGATGACGCACTTCTTGCGCGGCCGCAGGATGCCGGAAGGGATCAGGTGGAGGATGTATTGATTTTTGCCGATGATGACGGTGTGACCCGCATTGGCGCCGCCCTGCGAGCGGACGACCATGTCGACCTTGTCGGTCAGATAATCGATGATCTTGCCCTTGCCCTCGTCTCCCCATTGGGCTCCGACTAGAATTGTATTGGCCATGATGTTGTGCTTTCGAAAGAGGCAATAAAAAACCCCGAAGGGTAAATTCGGGGATCGTTAAGGAATTTACCGGGGGAGACTAGGTATGTGACAAAGGGGTGTCAACGGCCGATTGGGGCGGCAAAAAAGCAATCGACATCACCGGCGGCATCCTCTTTTCTTCCGCGCGAATCCCTAGCCTTGAACCGAACCGAACCGGAATCATGGACACCCTTATTTTCGCGCAAGCCTCCGAATCCGTCAGCAACTGGCCCATCGCGGTCTTCCTCATCAGTGTCGCCTTCATCATTTTGGCGATCGTCAAGTTGCGGGTGCACGCCTTTGTCGCGCTGATCTGCGCCGCGTTGATTGCGGGATGGCTTTCGGGGTTGGGCGGTGGCGAACCGGGCCACATGGTCGACACGATCGGACAGGTGGCGCAGGGCTTTGGCGACACGGCGAAGGGCGTGGGCATTGTCATTGCCTTGGCGGCCATCATCGGCATGTGCCTGCTGGAGAGCGGGGCGGCGGACCGGATCGTGCGAACCTTCATCGGATGGTTTGGCGAGAAGCACGCGGGGTGGGCGCTGTTGGCGAGCGGGTTTGTCCTGTCGATTCCCGTGTTTTTCGACACCATGTTCTTCCTCGTCATACCGTTGGCGCGGATGCTGGCGTTGCGGACGGGCAAGAACTACCTGTTTTTCGTGATGTGCATCGGGGCGGGGGGCGCCATTACGCATTCGATCGTGCCGCCGACGCCGGGTCCGCTGCTGGTCGGCAACGAGCTGGGTTTGAACCTGGGCACGATCATCATTGCGGGCGTCGTGTTCGGCATCCCGCCGGCGATCGTCGCCATGCTGTTTGCGAAGCGGCTGAATGCGAAGATGGATGTCCCGGTGCGATCGGCGGACGGAGAGGATGAGAGCAAGGCGGCAGAGAAACCGGACAGTGAACTGCCGTCCTTCGCGGCCTCGATCATGCCGATCCTGTTGCCGGTCCTGTTGTTGGGCGCCTTTTCCTTCGTCGACATGATGGAGAAGCAGGAGATCCGGGCGGCGATCGAGGCGACGGTGACGGATGACCCGGCAGTCTCGGAGGCCGACCGGGCGGCTGCGGTGAAGCAGGTGTTCGCGCTGGAAGCGGCGAAACCGGAACGCTACTCACAGCTGCATGGGGTGACGAAGTTCTTCGGCGACAAGGTCATTGCCTTGGGGTTGGGCGCGTTGTTGTCACTGCTCGTGTTGATGAAGCAGGCCGGGTTGAGCATTCAGAAGGTGAGCGAGCGCTTCAACGGGCCGCTGGAGACGGCGGGGGTGATCATCCTGATCACCAGCGCGGGCGGCGCCTTCGGCAAGACGATCAAGGGCTCCGGCATCGCCGACACGCTGCAGCACTATGGCGAGTCGATGGGCATCAACTACATCTTCATGGCCTGGGTCGTGACGGCCCTGGTCCGAATCGCGCAAGGCTCCGCGACCGTTTCCATGATCACCGGCGTGGGGCTGATGTCGGCGTTGCTCGCAAACACCACGCTTGATTACCACGTGTTCTACATCTACCTCGCCATTGGCTTCGGCTCGATCACGTGTTCCTGGATGAATGACAGCGGTTTCTGGATCGTGGGCCGTCTGAGCGGCTTTACCGAGAAGGAGACGCTCAAGTCCTGGACCCCCATGCTGACGATTATTGCGGTCGTCGGCCTGGTGGAATCCTACCTCTGCTCCAAGATCCTGCCGTTCAACTAGTCGGAACGTCCGTCATCCCGTATTCCGGAGCCGATCGCCGACTCTGACAAGGAGGCGCCGGGGGCGGTTCCGGCCCGGTCAAAATTCTTCCTACGATTCGGCCCGATGCGTCTTGTGGATGGCGGCTTGGGCCGTGCATTTGACGAGGATCTCATCGATGCAGACGTGGGGCGGGCGGCTGGCGGCGAAGACCATGCACTCCGCGACATCCTCACCCGTGAGTGGCTCCAGTCCCTCGTAAACCTTGTCGGATTTTGACTGGTCACCCTTGAAGCGGACCATGGAGAATTCCGTTTCGGCCAGTCCGGGATCGATGGTGCCGACGCGCAGGCCGGTTCCGCAGAGTTCCAGTCGCAGTGCGCGGGTGATCTGCAATTCGGCGGCCTTGACCCCGCAATAGACGGAGCCGCCTTCGTAGGCGACGCGTCCGGCGATGGAGCCGATGTTCAGGATCGTGCTGCCGGGAAAGGGTTTCATCAATGGCAGGATGGCCCGGGTCATGCGCATGATGCCCAGGAAGTTGGATTGCACCATGGCGTCCCAATCCTCGTCCTTGCCGTTCTCCACGGTGTCGAGCCCGTGGGCGCCGCCGGCGTTGTTGATCAGGACATCGACGCGGTCGGTGTGGGGGCGGACCCAAGCGGCGTAGGCGTTGACGCTGTCGGTGGAGGCCACATCCAGGGCGTGAACTTCCGCCTGAGGAGCGCCGGCGGCCAGGGCTTCCTTGGCCACCTGCTCCAGGCGGTCGACACGGCGAGCGCCGAGCAGGAGTTTGCACCCCTCGGCGGCGAACGCTCGGGCCGCTGCGGCGCCGAATCCACTGGAAGCCCCGGTGATCAATACCCACTTGTCTTTCAAACGTGATGCCATGGCCGAGGTTGTAACGGCGTCAGGAATTGAAGGCAAGCCGAGGCGCGGAGGGAAAGGGTTCGACTGGAGGCGCAGACCCGGGCCGGGTTCCGTCTTGAACCCGATGTGTCGAATCGAAAACGAACTGTAATTTGTTGCCTGCGCAGGTTCTTTGCTTAATGTGCCGTCTTTCGCTTTTCGAAATCACTTATGAACGCCGACAAGATCAAAGAATTGGCTCTGGATTTGAATGAAATCTCGCCGCGGAGCCCGCGGGAGACATTGGGCGGATATGTGGTTGCCGGCCGCACGCTGGACAAGTGCCGCGCGGAGTTGAACGGGACCTTGGGGGATTACCATTTTGACTGTCCATTGGATAACGAGTTCCTTGATTTCGCCGAGCTTACGGCGGATGCGTTCAAGGAATTTGTCGCGACCGGGGCTTCGGATGATGAGGTTGCCGCATGGATCGGAACAAACGCAAGGCAACGCCCCCGGATCGAGGTCATCAACTGGAACAACAAGATGCGCTCGATGCGGGTCTGCGACATGGACGACGCCCGGCAGGAGTTTTTGGAGGATTACATTCCCAAGTTTGTTCCTCCGGGGCGGCCGGTTTATGTCTGGTTTGATGTCTACGATCTGGAAGAGGGGCGGATGTAATTCCGGAGCCTCGGAGATGGAGAAACAAAGGCATTGTGAAGATTTCATTGGGCACTGATCACGCGGGCTTTTCCTACAAGGAAAAGATCAAGGCGTATTTGACGGAACAAGGGCACGAGGTGGTCGACTTCGGCACGGGGAGCTCTGAGTCCTGCGACTATCCGGATTTTGTGCGGCCGGCTGCGGAGGCGGTTGCCAGCGGCGAGTGTGAGCGGGGCATCGTGCTGGGCGGCTCCGGGAACGGGGAGGCCATTTGCGCGAACAAGGTGAAGGGCGTCCGCTGCGGATTGGCGTGGAACGTGGAATCGGCCGTCAAAACCCGCGAGCACAATGACGCCAATGTCTTGTCGCTCGGTGAACGGATGATTCCGGAGAACGCGGTTCTTGAGGTCGTGGACGCTTTTCTGACGACGACGTTTGAGGGGGGGCGACACGAGCGACGGGTGGCGAAGCTCGAGACGGATTAAGTCGGAATCGGGGGGGCAGATGGATGCCAACGGCCATTGTTGTGGCTCCACGACGAAACTTGAAAAACCTTTCATGAAGACGATTCCCAAGCTTCTTTCCCTGGTCGCCGCGACGATGGCGGCCTTGCCGGCGCTGGCCGAGAGTTCACGGCCCAACATCCTCTGGATCAGTTTCGAGGACATCAGTGCGCACCTGGGATGCTACGGCGATCCGCATGCTCGCACGCCGCACATTGACAAGCTGGCTTCGCAAGGCGTGCGCTATGACAACGCTTTTGTCGCGGCCGGCGTCTGCGCGCCGTGTCGTTCGACGATCATCACGGGCATGTATCAGACGACGATCGGCACGCATCACATGCGCTGCAACGCGAAGCTGCCGGAGCACATCAAGCCCTTTCCGGTCTATCTCCGCGAGGCGGGTTACTACTGTTCGAACAACTCCAAGAAGGATTACCAGTTCAAGGAGCCGAAGGAGACCTGGGATGAGTCGAGTCGGAAGGCGCACTGGCGCAACCGGAAGGACAAGGAACAACCCTTCTTCGCGGTGTTCAATTTTACGGACTGCCACGAGAGCGGCATTGCCAGTGATTCGAAGTATGCCAGCGTCACGAAGGGCATCAAGAAGCACGATCCGGCCGAGTTGACGACCTTTCCCACCTATTACCCGGACACCAAGGCGGCGCGCGCGGATTGGGGGCGTTATTACGACACGGTCACCGCGACGGATCTGAAAGTGGGCAAGCTGTTGGCGGAGTTGGAGGCGGACGGGCTCGCGGACAACACCATCGTGGTTTATTGGTCGGATCACGGGGTGGGACTGCCGCGGGCGAAACGCTGGCTTTACGACTCGGGGATGAAGGTGCCGCTGGTCGTTCGGATCCCGGAGAAATATCGCGTGGAGGGGCAGGGCGTTCCGGGAACGGCGACGGATGAACTGGTCAGCCTGATGGACCTGGGGCCAACGGCATTGAACCTGGCGGGTATTGACGTCCCAAAGCACATGCAGGGCAGGGCCTTCCTGGGTAAAGACTTGAAGCCGGCGCGCCGGTTCGTCTTCGGCGCCCGGGATCGGATGGACGAGCGCTATGACATCATCCGGGCCGTGCGGGACAAGCGGTTCAAATACATCCGCAACTATGAGCCTTTCAAGACTTACTACCAGTACATGAACACGCCCGAGAAGGGGCGGTTGATGAAGGAGATCCGCAAGGTCCAGGCGTCCGGCGAGGCGGCCCCGGGCGTGGCGTTGTTCCTGCGGCCGACCAAGCCGATCGAAGAACTTTACGACCTGGAGAAGGATCCGCACGAAATGAACAACATCGCGGACCTGCCGGTGTATCGTCCCGTCCTGGAGCGCATGCGTCGGGCGCACCTGAACTGGGTGACCCAGTCGCGCGACATCGGTCTGATGCCCGAGCCCGAGATCGTGGAACGGGAAGAGAAGCTTGGCTCGCGCTACGAAATTCTGCGGCAACCGGGACTGAGAGGTCTCATGCAGGCGATCCGCAACACGTCTTCCGCAGCGTTGAAGGGGGAGAAGGGTTTGCCGGAGTTGGCCGAGGCCATGAAGCACAAGGACGCGACCGTCCGTTACTGGGGCGCGATTGGGATCGGCAACGTCGGCAAGCGGGCGCCGCAGCACAAGGCCTTGATGGTGGAGGGAATCAAAGACGACTCCGCCAGTGTGCGGATCGCCTCGGCGCGGGCCTTGTGTCGCATGGGCGAGTTCACCGCCGCGCTGCCGACCCTGAAGAAGGAACTCGCCAGCAAAGAGGAATGGGTGCGCCTGAACGCCGCCATCGTGCTGGATGAGATCGACGACCACGCGAAGCCGGCCATTCCCGCGCTGAAGGAGGCCCTGAAGGACAAGCAGAACAAGTATGTCGTCCGCGTCGCCAACCGGGCCTTGAATGAAATGCTCGGGACGAACAATGCGGTGCGATGACCCCACCGATGGCAGAGCCGACCCACGGATGAAGAGAGGCCATTCTGACGCTTTGGGATGGAGAGGCTGAGGACTCCGGAAGCACGGGCAGCCGGTCGGTGGAGGGAGGCAGGACCGGAACCATCTGATCGAGAGGCATCCGAAGTTCCTGCGCCCCGGCACGGGCGATGCGAAGCTCAGAATCTCCTCGGCATCGGCTCTACTACGCGAATCTGGCTCATCCTAGAAAAACTACGAAATACACCGAGAACACGGAAATTGAGCGCCGAATTATGAACCTGTCTTCCTTCCGTGTATTCCGAGTATTCCGTAGTTGAATCTCCTTTCTTCATACGTGGGTCGGCTCTGCCATCCGTGGGGCTGTTTGGATTCTGAATCTCGCGGCGGGATGCCGCGTGGACCCGCAGCCGGGATGGCTGCGCTACGTGGCGTTGCCCTTGTTCTCGATGCGCGTTCGTAGGAGGTTGTTCTGCGGATGGAAGATGAGTCGAAGCAGAAGACGGCGACAAAGCCCGACTGGCTTTGGATCGCTTTGCTTGAATCGTACGAGACTGAAGCGAACCGGTAGCGATTCTTGCGGATCCGTTGAGAACTACGGAATACGCGGAATACACGGAACTTGAAGGCCGAAGAGGCTTTCGAATGCGTCTTGTGGGGGAGGGGACCTTCAACATGCCTTCCTTCCGCGTAATCCGTGTGTTCCGTAGTTGAATCTGCTTTCTTCATCCATGGGGGCGTCGGGGATTCGGACCGCGGGTCTGTGACCCGCAGCAACCTCCGGCTACAGGCAGGCGCAGGTTCGCACGTTGACCTCGTTCCGTCCGCCGTCGCTGCGGGTCGCAGACCCGCGGTCCGGTGAATGAGTTCATGCCGAGCAATGCTCGGCGCCTCGTCCGATCTTGTTTCCCCTTCGACCGCGTGAAAACCTCCGGGCGTGTCCGCTTCGCCAAATCCGCCGCCCGTGCCAGACCCGCGGTCCGGTGAATGAATTCATGCCGGGCGATGCTCGGCGCCTCGTCCGATCTTGTTTTCCCAACGGCGGCGTGAAAATCTTCCGGCGTGTCCGCATCGCCGAATCCGCCCCCCATGCCAGACCCGGGGTCCGGCGGCGTGGGGGATGGCTACGCAGCGTTGTGGTGCAAGAGCAACTACTCGTTCCTCGAGGGAGCAAGTCATCCGGATGAACTGATCGAGGAGGCGCATCGATTCGGCGTTCGCTCGCTGGCGTTGACGGATCGCGACGGCGTCTATGGCGTGGTCAGAGCCCACAAGCGGGCGAGGGAGTTGGGTGTGCATTTGATCGTCGGCTCGGAGATGACCCTGTTCGACGAATCGACGCTTGTCCTGCTGGCGATGGATCGGGGAGGTTATGCGAACCTGTGTCAGTTGATATCCCAGGGGCGGTTGCGGTCGCTGAAGGGGGCGAGTCATGTCAGTTGGGAGGAGGTCTGCGAACGGAACGAAGGACTGCTTGCTTTGTGGGGCGGGGCGCGAAGCCTGCTGGCGGCGGAGGCGGAACCGGAAGCCGAGGCGGTCAAGTTGCGGGAGGCCTATGGCGATCGACTCTACGCATTGCTCGAACGGCATTGTGATCCGGAGGACGCGCGGCGTGAGAAGCGGGTGCGGTTGCGGGCGGAGAAGTGGGGGATGCGGACGGTTGCGGGGATGGAGGTCCTGTATCACACCCCGGTTCGGCGGCCGCTGCAGGATACGCTGACCTGCATTCGGCACGGCGTCACTCTTGCGACCGCCGGGCGCCTGACCAAGCCCAACGCCGAACATGCGCTGCGGTCAGTTCCTGGATTTGAATCCTTGTATCAGGACGATTTGGCTTCGGTGCGGGGGACGCTCGAGGTGGCGGCGCGTTGTCGATTTTCACTGGATCAGCTTCGCTACCGTTATCCATCGGAAAAGTTGCCGGAGGGACGCACTTCCTCGGAACGGTTGGAGGAACTCACCTTCAAGGGCGCGAAGCGCCGCTATCCCGACGGTGTTCCCGAGGCTGTGACGGCTCAATTGAACAAGGAACTGGGACTGATTCACGAGCTGGAGTATGACGGCTATTTCCTGACGATGTGGGAGATTGTGCGTTTCTGCCGGCAACGAAAGATCCTGTGCCAGGGGCGCGGTTCGGCGGCGAACTCGGCGGTCTGTTACTGCCTGGGCATTACCGCGGTGGATCCGATTCGAATGGGGCTCTTGTTTGAACGCTTCATCTCCCGGGAGCGCGCCGAGCCGCCGGATATCGATCTCGATATCGAGCATGACCGGCGTGAGGAAGCCATCCAGCACATGTATGCCAAGTATGGTCGGACGCACGCGGCGATGGTGGCGAATTTCATCCGCTATCGGTCGAAATCCGCGGTCCGCGATGTGGGCAAGGTTCTGGGCATTTCGGAGGTTGCGATCGAGCGATTGACCAAGGGGCTGACGCATTACGATTCGCTGTCGGCGCAGGCGTTGGACGACAGCGGTTTTGATTCTGGCGGGCGACTGCGTGAGGCGTTTCTCCGGCTTTCCACGGAAATACAGGATTTCCCCCGGCACCTGTCGATTCATCCGGGCGGCTTTCTGCTGGGGCACGAGCCGGTCGGCGACATCGTCCCGATAGAGAATGCGACGATGGCGGACCGCACGGTGATACAATGGGACAAGGACGACCTGGAGGACCTGGCATTGTTCAAGGTGGATCTTCTGGGGCTGGGCGCCTTGAACGTGGTTCATCGGGCCTTTGACCTGATCGAGCAACACACGGGCGATCGCTGGTCGATGGCGACGATTCCCCCCCGCGACCAGGCGACCTTCGAGATGATTCAACGGGCCGATACGGTGGGGGTATTCCAGATTGAGAGCCGGGCGCAGATGGCGATGTTGCCGCGCTTGAAGCCGGAGAACTACTACGACTTGGTGATTGAGGTCAGCATCGTGCGGCCGGGGCCGATCACCGGCGGCATGGTCCATCCCTATCTGCGCCGGCGCAATGGCGAGGAGGCGGTGGACTATCCGCATCCCGCCCTGGAGCCGGTGTTGAGGAAGACCCTGGGAATCCCCTTGTTTCAGGAGCAGGTGATGCAGTTGGCGATGGTTGCCGCCGACTATACCCCGGGCGAGGCCGACCAGTTGCGGCGTGACATGGCCGCCTGGCGAAAGTCCGGCCGAATCGAGCGGCATCGGGAACGGTTGATCTCGCGGATGGCCCTCAAGGGAATTCAGCGGGAGTTTGCTGAGCGGGTCTTCGAGCAGATCCAAGGTTTCGGAGAATACGGTTTTCCGGAAAGCCACGCGGCCAGTTTTGCCCTGATCGCGTATGCGACGTCCTGGTTGAAATGTCATTTTCCCGCGGTGTTTCTGGGAGCCATGTTGAATGCGCAGCCCATGGGTTTCTACAGCGCCGCCACGCTGCTGGAGGACGGGAAGCGGCACGGCATCGAGGTGCGGCCGGTCGATGTGGCGAGGAGCGACTGGGATTGTACGTTGGAGGAGTGCGCCGCCAGCGGTGAAGGATTCGCCGTGCGCATGGGGATGCGCTATGTGAAGGGATTGCCTGTGGAGCGGGGGGCGCGGATCGTGGCGGCCCGGGGACAGGGAGCCTTCGCGTCCATCGAAGACCTGGCGCAGCGCGCCGAACTCGATACCGGCGTCCTGTCGCGCTTGGCGGAAAGCGGAGCGCTGAGGAGCTTTGGAGGCGATCGGAGAAACGCGCTTTGGGAGGGCCTGGCCGCGCGGAGGCCGGAGACGGCGGAATTGGAGCTCGGGCCGGAGGAACCGGAAACGGCGTTTGCGGCGTTGGCTGCATTCGAGGCCATCACCTGGGACTACGATTTCACTTCCCACAGCACGAGCGGACACCCGTTGGAGCCTTTGCGTGAGGAGTTGAATCGCCGTCGGATGCCGGATGCCGAAGCGGTTCGCCGGATGCCGAATGGACGGCGGACGCACTATGCCGGCATGGTGATCTGTCGGCAGCGGCCCGGGACCGCGAAGGGAGTGGTCTTCATGACCTTGGAAGACGAAACCGGTTTTGTGAATCTCGTGGTCTGGCAGAAGGTCTACGAGAAATTTCGCATCGTGGCCAAGACGGCTCCGTTTCTTGGGGTGACGGGGAAGGTGCAGTCGGAGAAGGGCGTCGTTCACCTGGTTGCGGAAAAGTTGTGGGTCCCGGATTTGAGTGTTCAACCCGAGCGGGGACGCAGTCGTGATTTTCACTGAGTGTGGGAACGGTCAATTCGATGTTTGCCAAGCCAGCCATCAAGGGCATCATGGTCGCGTTTCGACCCTGAACGACATGAAACGACTCTCCCTTTTCCTTTCCCTGGCCCTCTTGGGCGTCGTCGCTTCCCCTGCCGCTGACGGCAAGCTCAAGCGCATTCAATACAACAATCCCGGACTCGTCGTGGACCTGGGCGTGGGGCTCTGGGCTTGGCCGCTGCCGATGGATTTCGACGGGGACGGCGACCATGACCTGGTGGTCGTGTGTCCGGACAAGCCATTCAACGGGACCTATTTCTTCGAGAACAAGGAAGGCTCAAAGAAACTGCCGGTGTTTGAGCCGCCGGTCCGGATCAGCAAGGGGGCGCACAATGTCCAGGTGTCTTATGTGGACGGCCGGCCGCGCGTCTTGTCCCCGGGCTACGAGCACAAGGAATTCTTCCAGAAGGGAATCGATACGCGGGTCGCGTTGCCGCTGAAGGACAAGGAAGTCTACACCAACAAGAAGCTTCGCGCGCGGCAGTGGAAGTATGTCGATTTCGACGGGGACGGGATGCAGGACATCGTCGCGGGTTACGGCGATTGGACGGAGTATGGGTGGGACGACGCCTACAACGATCAGGGCCGGTGGACCAACGGCCCGCTGCACGGTTATGTGTTATGGGCCCGGAATGCCGGGACGAATGAAAAGCCCGCCTATCAGAAGGCAAAGTTTGTTCAGGCCGGCGGGAAAAAGGTGGATGTCTATGGCTGGCCGTCGCCCAATTTTGCGGATTTTGACGGCGACGGCGACCTGGACCTGCTGTGTGGCGAATTCCGCGACTCCTTCACCTATTTCCAGAACACGGGGTCCCGCACGCAGCCGAAATACAAGGCCGGCCAGAAAGTGAAGGTGGGCAAGGAGCTGCTCACCATGGATCTGCAGATGATTGTTCCGGTGGCGTTCGATTGGGACAAGGACGGCGATCTGGACCTGATCTGTGGCGACGAGGATGGTCGGGTGGCCCTGATTGAGCACACCGGGAAACTGAAGCGCGGGGCGCCGGTCTTCAAGAAGCCGGTCTATTTCCAGCAGAAGGCCAAGGACGTGAAATTCGGAGCCCTGGCGACGCCCTTTGTCGTCGATTGGGATGGGGACGGCGACGAGGACATCATCTGCGGCAACACCGCGGGTTATGTCGCATTTTTCGAGAATCTCGGAGGGGGCGCGAATCCGAAATGGGCGAAGGCAAAGTTGTTGCAGGCCGGTGGCAAGACCCTGCGCATCATGGCCGGTCCGAACGGTTCGATTCAGGGGCCCTGCGAGGCCAAGTGGGGCTATACGACCCAGACGGTCGCCGATTGGGATCACGACGGACGCCTGGATCTGATCGTCAATTCCATCTGGGGCAAGGTGGTCTGGTATCGGAACATCGGCTCCCAGGGCAAACCCAAGCTGGCCGAAGCCCAGCCGATTGAGGTGGAATGGATGGGCAAGGCGCCCAAGCCCGAGTGGAACTGGTGGCATCCGAAGGGAAAGAACTTTGTCACCCAGTGGCGCACGACGCCGATGGCCGTGGATTGGAATCGGGACGGGATGAACGACATCGTCATGCTGGATCATGAGGGGCGGCTCGCCTTCTTCGAACGCGCCAAGAAGGGCGGACGCCTGGTCCTCTTGCCCGGGAAGAACATCTTCGTGAACGAGAAGGGGGAGCAGCACAAACTGATTCGCGGTCGCGCCGGAGGGAGTGGACGCCGCAAGATCCAGGTGGTCGATTGGGATGGCGACGGTCGATTGGATATCCTGTTCAACAGCGTCAACGCCGATTTCTACCGTAACCTGGGCGAGAAGCACGGGAAGACTGTCCTGAAGAACATGGGGCCGATCGACGCCCGCAAAATCTCGGGACATACTTCCAGTCCGACCGTGGTGGATTGGGACAAGAACGGAATCCCGGATGCCCTGGTCGGCGCGGAGGACGGCTATTTGTATTTCGCGAAGAATCCGCGGGCGGAGTAGGGCGGGATGCGGGATGCGGGATGCGCGGGCGCGGGTCTGTTTCTTGGGATTCCGTATTTCTTGTCGCGGGCATGCCCGCAATGAAGATTTGAGCCTCCTCGCGTCGGCTGCTACGAAATACCCATTCCATTTGGCGCCGGGCGTCAGACAAGCAACCACGAACGACGAACCACGAATTCATGAAACGAACCATCACCTCCTTTCTGGCCGTAACGGCCCTCGTGTCCACCGGCTGCGTCAGCAATCTTCCAGAATACGACGGTGAGGTCGCGGGCAAGCCGGGCTTGCTGCTCGAGGAGTTTGTCTTTACGGACGTGCCCTTTCCGCAGTGCCATGCCTCGACGCTGGAGGAAACGGAGGATGGCCTGGTTGTCGCCTGGTTTGGCGGCACGCACGAGAAGCACGAGGATGTGGGCATCTGGTTCGCGCGCTTGACCTCAAGCGGTTGGACGCAACCGGTCGAACTGGTCAATGGCATCCAGCATGCGGACAAACGTTACCCGTGTTGGAACCCGGTCCTGTTTCAGCCGAAGGAGGGGCCGTTGTTGTTGTTCTACAAGGTGGGCCCCAATCCGCGTGAGTGGTGGGGCGAGCTGATCACGTCGGATGACAACGGGCGCACCTGGTCCGAGCCGCGCCGTCTGCCTGAGGACATTCTGGGGCCGGTGAAGAACAAGCCGATCCAATTGGCCAATGGCGATATTCTGTGCGGCTCCAGCACGGAACATTCAGAGAAGGGGTGGCTGGCGCATTTCGAGATCACCTCCGACAACGGGAAGACCTGGCGGAAGATCGGACCAGTGAACACCAAGGAGGAGTTCAACGCCATCCAACCGGCGCTGTTGCGTCTGGCGGACGGCAGCATCAAGGCCCTTTGTCGCACACGGGAGAACGTGGCGTCCGAGGTGACGTCCAAGGATGGCGGCGTCGTCTGGTCGTTGATGAAGGCGTCCAAGCTGCCGAACCCCAACGCCGGTTTCGACACCGTGACCCTGGACAATGGAACGCACGCGATCATCTACAACCACACGACGCGGGCGACCGGCAACCGCGGGCGGTTGAACGTCGCGGTGTCCGGCGACGCCGTGAATTGGCTGGCGGCCTTGGAGCTCGAACACGAGAAGGCGGAGTTCTCCTACCCCGCAATCATCCAGACCTCGGACGGACTCATCCACGCGACCTACACCTGGAAACGCCGCCGCGTGAAACACGTGGTCATCGATCCCGAAAAACTGCGGCCCATGGGCATGAACATCGATGGCAGTTGGCCGGAGGAGCGGAAGCTGTGGTCCTTTCGGCAGGAAGGACGCTGAGCAGGTTGGCGTCGGGCCGCGCGGCTGATTCTCACGCCCTGGCGGAGTGCATTGAGATGCAGGGCGGTCTGACGCGCTGCCCGTTTACGTTCAAAGATTCGGCCTGAGATTCGCGGTGTGGCAACAACGCTGAGAATGGGATGCGGCCTTGTTGGTCGCGGCTGTTGGATGCGATCTGAATGGGCCGCGCGTGAATTGCATGTGAATGACGCGGGCGACCTTTCAGGCCGCGTATTCGTTCCTGTCGCGAACCCAGGCGTGAACGCCTGGGCTTTGTGCGGACGGGCTTTCAGCCCGTTGAGTCCGCTGCGTGCAGCGCTACTCCAAAGGATTTATCCGTCGCACGTTCAAAAATCGGTCGAAGTCGTGGTCGTTGCTGTGGATGGTTGCGCCGTGTTCGGCGGCCTGGGCGGCGATGAGTGCGTCCGTGCTGAGATTGCCGCCGAGTCTGGCTTCCTTGAGGCAATCGAAGAACCGCCTGAGGCATTCCGGCCCCGGGTTGATCAGACGGACGTGTTTCTGCTCGAACCATTGATCGACTCGGGATCGGACTTCCTCGGATGACAGCGGTTCGCTGGCGATGCTGGGGTGGGTGAGGATGCGCGTGAATGCCAGCAGGACAATCCAGGGGATGCCGACGGGCTCGTCGTCGGATAGCGCGTCCTCCCACCATTTGCGCGCGGCCTTGTGATTGGGGGATTGCTGATCGTAGGCGTAGATGAGCAAGTTGGCGTCGGGGACGATCACCGGCGTCGCTCCTCCGCTTCGAGCTGGTCGTAGAGTTGGTTCATGCTCATGCCTTGATAGGCGGGCTTGATTCCTGCGCGGACGGGCTGGATCTTCACCCGTTTTTTCCTGTTCCCGGTCGCCGCCAATCCGCGTTGCAGGGTTTCCTCCAATACCTCCCTGAGCGGCCGATTGGATTCCGCGGCGAGGGACCGGAGCTCAGCCAATATGGCATCACTGATGTTTAATGTTGTTCGCATATTGGCACTATGATGTCACATGTGGTCGATGTCAAAGGAGTTGGACGTCTCCAAGCCAATTGAGTCAACAAGCGCAACACGATCTTGTCGATCATACCGGTGGTTCCAGGCGCTGACGCGCCTTCCACACACCGGCTACCTTCTTTTCGTCCCTTGGGACTTGGAACTGCGCCGCCCGTTATTGATCGCATGGCGCCAGCCAAAGCCCGGAGAGACGGGGATGGAGCCGCTTTCTGCGTGGCTTACAGATCCCGATGGATCGCTTCCAACGCGAGCAGTGAATAACTGGTGACGAGGGCGGGATCGTTCTCCCACCAGCGGGCGTGTTGGTCGTTGATCCAATGGCCGTCGGTCTTCTGCAGATTGATCAGCTTCAGCGCGAGGTCCCGGCGCCAATCCACCTGCTTGCCGTTGCGGGTGGGGAGTTTGTCGGCGCCGTGCATGGCCAGGGCCTTGGCCATGGTGTGGTAGTAGTAGAAGAGGCCCTGGGCCCCCATGCCGGGGTTCTCGTCGAGGGTGTAGTTCTGTTGGAGCCAATCGAAGACGGCTGTGACGCGCGGATCGTCCTTTTTCAGGTCGGCGTAGATGTAGCTGAGCAGGCCGGCGTAGCTGATGCTGCCGTAGGAACGGAGAGCCTGGCGGCCGTCGGGGAGGGTCACGGTTTCCGATTTGGTGTTGCCGGGGAAGTAGACGAACCCGCCATTGTCCCGGGGATTGTCGGACGCCCATTTCTGGCCGTTGACGGCCGGTAGATTCTGGCTGTTCTGGAGGAAGTGGCGCACCGCATTCCAATTCAGTTTCTTCATCTCGATGTCGGCGTCCTTGTCCTCGCTGACCAGGTGCGAGGTGTAATAAAGCGCTTCCAACGCGAGGGTGGTGTTGGACATGTCGGAGTGGGGATAGGAGCCGCCGTAGCCGATGCCGCCGTCGAGCGGGTTGTCGAGTTCGCCTTGCTTGTCGAAGTCCCATTGGAGTCCGACGAGAAAGTTTCGGGCCTTCCGCAGCGTCTTGTCGTAGTCGGGGTTGTCGGCCGAGACGAGGGCGAGGATGGAGCAGGAGGTGTTGTAGGTGACCAGTTCCTTCTTGCGATAGACGCTGCCGTCGGCATGAACGCAACTGAGCAGGTGGAAATAGCCGTTGTCGATGACGCGGGCATGCTTGGTTTTGCGGTAGTCGCCGGGCTCCCGCTGGAAGGCGGTCAGGGCCAGGGCGGTGATGGCGGGATGGTCCTCCGTGGACCACCAACCGGCTTCGTCCTGATTGGCGGCCAACCAGTCGAGCCCCTTGTCGATGGCGCGCTTGAGCTCCAGTTTGAGCGACAGGTTCTCGGCAGCCTGGGCTTGGGCGGAATTGTCGAGCGGAAGGGCGAGACCGGTCACGGCGAACGCGACGGCGAGCCATCGTCGGGAATACATCATTTCTTGTTGGTGGTGGGGGGATTGTTTGTGGTCAACAATTCGATTTCGACGCGCACGGGGTGGTCGAGTTTCGGAATTCTTTTCGTGTTGGCGAACCAGATTTCGTCGTCGCCACGTTGGGGATGGCCGCTGTTCGTGAGGGCGTCGCGGTCGAAGATGATGGAAACGATGGAGCGTTCGGTCTGGGCGACGAAGGATCCGTTGAAGATCCACGAGCCATTGTAGATCCAGTCGCCATGCTGCATGGGGCGCCGGGTTTGATCGTTGAGGACGAGATCCTCGGCGCGCGCGCGCTCGATGCCGCCGTTCTCTTTCTTCCATTCGATCCAGACGCGGGCCTTGTCGCCTTGGAGAACCTGCCCGCGGTCGGGCGTGGAGGCTTTCTGGGGCGGGGCGCCCCGGGCTCCTATCAGGAGCATGGCGACATGGATATCGCGGGGTTCGACGCGGGTCTTCAGCAGGCTTTCATGGGTCTTGCCGTCGTCGCAGACCACGACATACTCGACCAGGTTGGAGGTCATGTTGACTGTAGCCGGGAAGGAGACGGTCTGCTGATCGCTGTTGAGGGTGACGCCCCGCAGGTCGAAGATGCCCGGGGTCAACGGCTTGAGGGCCGAGGCTGCGGGGCGGGTTGGCGCGGGGCTCTCGGCGGGAGGATCGGCGTCCGTTGCCGCCAGCGCCGCCGCCCAGCAAAGGCTGGCAATGAACGGCATCGATGATCGTGATGAAAAAATATGAGGCATGAAAACGACGGCGATAGGGTAGGTTATTCCGGCCTTGGCGACGCGGCAAATGGGTTTTTCCGAAACGTTGCAAGAATTTGTTTGCTGGGGCGCGGGCTGGTCACTAGCTTCCCGCCTTCCGACGCGCCGGGCAGGCGCGCTGAATGGCTGATTCAAGGCAGAAACGACTTTCGATATGAGTTCAGAAAACAACCGATACAATGACGCGACCGAACTGGTCGCGGGCTTGAACCGTGTGGCCCGCAATCTCTGGTGGACCTGGAACCAGGAGGCTCAGGAGCTGTTTCAGGAGTTGTCGCCGCGCTCGTGGCGCAATCTTTACCACAACGCGGTGGCCATCCTGCATGAGGTCTCCGACTATGAGCTCAGAATCCGGTTGTTGGAGGACGCTTTCGCTGACCGCGTGCGCGCGGTGCTGAGGAAGTTCGATGACTACCTGGACGAGGCGAATACCTGGGGCGACCGGAATGCGCCCGAATTGCGGGAGAACCCGGTCGCCTACTTCAGCGCCGAATTCGGCTTCCACGAGACGCTGCCCATTGCCGCGGGCGGATTGGGCATGTTGGCGGGAGATCACGCCAAGTCGGCCAGCGACCTGGATATCGGTTTCGTTGGCATCAGTCTGTTCTACCGCGAGGGTTACTTCCAGCAGGCGATCAACCAGGACAACTGGCAGACCGAGTATTATTCCCTGCTGAATCCCAAGAACCTGCCGATCGAACCGGTGTTGGACGCCAAGGGCGAGCCGATCGTGTGTTCGGTCAAGATTGCCATGAGCACGGTCTATTACCGTGCCTGGCGGGTGAATGTCGGCCGCTGTCCGGTTTACCTGCTGGATACGAACCTGCCGGAGAATGAGGAGCATTTCCGCGAGTTGACGCTGAGGGTCTATGGCGGCGACAGCACAACGCGCATCATGCAGGAGATTCTCCTGGGCGTCGGCGGTGTGCGGCTGCTGCGCGAACTGGGCGTAAAGCCCTCAGTGTTTCATCTGAACGAGGGGCACGCGGCCTTCCTGAGCCTGGAATTGATGCGGGAGAAGCTTGCGGGCGGCGGCGACTTCCAGGCCGCGTTGGCGTCGACGAGGGAGGAATGCATCTTCACCACGCATACGCCCGTCCCTGCGGGGCACGACCGCTTCACGCCTGAGTTGATGCACTACGCGGCGCACTTCTTTCCGACAGAGTTGGGCATCAGTCAGAAGGAGTTCATGGCCCTGGGCCGGGTGAATCCCGACGACGACAACGAGACCTTCTGCATGACCGTGCTGGCGTTGAAGACGACGCGGGCGGCAAACGGCGTCAGCGAGCTCCATGGGCAGGTGAGTCGGGAAATGTGGCAGTGCATGTATCCGGACAAGCCGGTCGAGGAGGTTCCGATCGGCCATGTGACCAACGGCATCCACCTCGTCGGTTGGATGGTTGGCACGGTGCGGCGTTTCTGGCGGCGGAAACTCAGCGGCGGCAACGGTCACGGGCGTGAGGAAATCCAGGACATGGAGTCCTTCGAGGGCGAGGACACCCGTTTCTGGACCAAGGGCGCAAACCTGAATCTCGAGGCGGAGTGGAATTCCGCGGATTTCTGGAAGCGGATGGAGGACCCGGAGTTTATTACTGACGAGGAGATCTGGTCCCTGCGGTATCGTCTGCGTCGCCAGTTGATCGAGTTCAGCCGCCGTCGTTTGCTCCTTCAGGGGCACCGCGTGGACCGCGAACACTTCATCGCCTTCGATCAACTTTTGAATGTGGACGCCTTGACGATCGGGTTTGCGCGGCGT
>CAZFLK010000112.1:0-18969 GCA_964519245.1 uncultured Verrucomicrobiota bacterium | reverse complement strand
CCAAGCGCCGCACTTTTCGCCCGCCCGGCGCCGCACTTTTGGACCGGCGTTCACACCAACACTGAGTTGCCACTTGGATCGGTGTATGTAACTGGATTCACATGTGCATATCCATATTTGTGCAAGGTTGCCGGCTCGCGATGCATCCCCTCATACGAATCCATCGTCCAAAACCGACCCGTCACCGTGTTGTTGTAGCGTGCTCGGAGGTAGTAGAGGCCGAGGTGGGGATCGAACTGTTCGCCGGTGAACGGTTCGTTGGGGAAACTTCAAAGAATTCCGACTCAGGCGGCCGTTTTCAAGGAACTGGTGGTGAGCGTAACGACGGCGCCAGGGTTTTTCCAAGCGATTCGACACTCAGGCATCTCGGTTGCTTCCCCGCCAAGAATAGGATTGCGTGTTTACTCAAATAAGCGGTATTTACTGACCAGTAAACCAATTTAATTTGATCAACCTTGTGAAGATTCGACGCCAAAGCGAGTTGGTTCAGGAAGCAGGACGATTGTTTGCCAATGAACGGGATCTGCACTGGAGGGTTCCTCCCGGCGTGTCGCCCAGTGAACGCATTTCTTGGGTTGAACTGAAACTTGATGATCGCGCGATTCGCTTCCGGCCGGTGTATGCCCTCACTCCAGGTGTGCCGGAACTGAGATCGCAACTCACGCAATGGGCCGATTCCAAGCCTCCGTTGTTGATTGCTCCGGAACTCCGTCCCCCGATCCTCCGTTTCTGCCGTGAGGCGCGGCTGGCCGCGCTGGACCTGAACGGTCGAGCGTATATCCGCGCCCCGGGAGTGTTGATCGATCGGCAACGCCTTCCCGGACGCAACTTCAAGTTCGAGTTTGAGCCGCGCAATGTCTTTGTCGGCAAGAGTGTCCGTATCGTCCGCAGCCTGTTGAGCGATCGCGGCCGGGTTTGGACGCAGAAGGAAATCGTCGGGCGGACCGGAGCCAGCGGCGGGCTGGTTTCGAGGATTGTTCAACATCTTATCAGGCAGGGATTCGCCGAGAGACAGACGCGGAGCGCCTTTGCTCTCAGCGATGCCCCCGGCCTGGTCGATGCCTGGGCGCAGGCCGACGAATTCAGTCGCCGGACGCTTGTCGGTCGTTACAACACGCTCGGCGACGATCCGTTGGCGATCGCCCGCCGGCTTCAGAACTGGGCCGATGGGAACTCGAAACCTCTGGCATTTACCCAGTGGTTGGCCGGCTGGTTGCGGCATCCCTACACCGAGCCCCTCATCACCAGCGCCTATGTTGGCGCGCTACCGAACGGTTCCGCCTCGGAGGCGCTCGGTCTGCGGCCGGTCGACGACGGAGGCAAGGTATGGCTTTTTGTGCCCGACGATGAAGGCGTTTTCCTGGAAAACCAACAGGCCGATGGTTTGAACCTGGTCAGCGATGCCCAGATCTACCTCGATCTCCAACAGACCGGACTTCGCGGCCCCGAACAAGCTGACGCTCTTCGCCGGTGGGAAGGATTCTGCAGGCCATGAAACATCCGACACACGGCCTGTACAATCCCACGGGTGTCGCCATAGCGGAACGGGTCTTCCTCACGGTGTGGACGGCGTTGGCCTCATGGCACAGCGACCTTGTCCTCGTGGGCGGCCTTGTCCCCCGATACCTTTGCGGCGAAATCTCCACAAAGCGTTCCCTGCCTCGTCCCGTGACATTGGACGCCGACCTTGGAATAGCGTTGGGGGCGTCGCTCGGACAATATGGGACACTGCGAACGGATCTCCAGGCGCACGGATTCCAGCTTTCAACGCCTCCTTCGGGCGGTTCACGATTTCTGAAGACAGTGGGCGCATTCACCATCCCCGTGGACTTTCTGGCTGAACGACCGCCGGCCACGAGAGGCACAGTCATGGTGGATGACGCGCCCTCCACCATCCTGCCGGGAATCGACCGGGCTCTCGCCTCAGCGCGGACGATCCGGGTGAACGGAACAGATCTCTACGACACGGTCCATGAAGATCTGCCCATCCGCGTGTGCGAAGCCGGTCCCTTCCTCGTCATGAAGCTGCGGGCATTTGCCAATCGTCAGGCGCCCAAAGACGCCTTCGACATCCTCTACACCCTCCTGCATTACGACGGTGGAACCGAAGCCGCCGCCGCCGCTTTTGGCGCTGAAGGACAAGCTGACAATCCCGCATTTCCAGACGCTGCCGACTGCCTGCAACGACATTTCCGGGACGAAACCTCCGCCGCCCCATCACGGGCGGCAAGCTTTATCCTTGGCGAACGGCGTCCGGATGAACCAGCCGACACGCGCCTCCGTCGTCTCCAGATACAACAGGACATGGTCGATGCCGGCCGACTCCTCACGAAGGCCCTTTCCCAATAGGAACGAGGCTCGTCAAAACCGTCTTTCAACTCCGCACGCCGCCCGCAACCGGGGCAATACACGTGGACACCGACTTCCCTTTCCGGCAGTATTCCAACCAGTTCTTTGAAAGACGACGTTTGACCGATTGACGCGCGGATTCCGTTGTCCTCGCGTTTGTAATGTTCACCGGCGAACAGTTCGTTTGAGAAATGCCGGTTAATTCGGGCTCAAGCGGCCGTTTTCAGAGAACTGAAAACAAGGGTAGCGGGCTCGGTGTCGGTTTCCAAGCGTGCGAATCGTCGGATTCTCGCGACGAACGCGTGGCGGTTATTGTCGTCCATCTCAATTCGCGGCAATAAGAGATTCGCTGATTGCTGTATGCGAGCCGTGACGACATGAATCTTGATCACCACAACGAGGTCATCAATCCAACTGTTTCCAGCGCGAACCTGACTGAAGAAGAGGCTCCAGGAGCGTCATCCTGGAGGAAACAAATCAAATAGCTCCTCGGCTTTTCTAACACGGATCCGCCGTTCGTGATTAAGATTCAGGCTTTCCAAGGTGGCGCGGCCCACGTGCGTTCGGCCAAGAATGTGATATCGTTGGATCTCAAAATGTTCATTCCACGAATCGACAAGTGGATGAAAGAGCGGAACCCTGATTCCAGACTGCGGATCGATTGCGTCCACGTTCGGGGATTTGTTCAGGTTGCACGCCGGACAGGCAAGGAGGAGATTTGAGAGGGCGTCCGAACCGCCCAAGGAGACCGGAATGACATGCTCAACGTGGAATGTGGCTCCCTGAAGAGATTGGTGCATCCGACAATACTGGCATCGCTGAAGCGCTCATTCGAAAACCTTCGCCTGGATGGCGCGGCCGATACTCACGCAGGATCCCGCTCCAGCAGCCTGAGCGCCTGGGCGCGAACCAGGGACAACTCTTCGCTCATCTCAACCAACGCCTCCAACTCAAATTGCTCCGTCGGATTGAGTCGCCCCTCGTTGTTCAAATCCATCAGTTCCTGCAAACGACGATCGGTCGACTCCGGAAACTTCAAAGCCGTAACCGATTCAACCCAGTCTTGCGGAACAGAAATGGTTGTAGCCCTGAAGAAAAAAAACGATCCGAGTCCCAACTTGTCAAGAGCGACGTCTGGGCCGGCATTGGCTCGGATATCGACTCTTGGCTCTGTTGAAACGGGGGGCGGGTCTCCACTTTCCACAAGCTGCTTTCGCGCGACTACCGAATGTGCCCGCCTGTCCCGCGGCCGCAGCCTCTGCCGGGGCGGCTTCGGATCCCCAAACTTCATCCAGGCGTTTCCAACTGTCCTGCCACCCCGTTTCCGCGGCGGCAGGCACGAGATTGGCTATCGCCTTCTTTTCGGTGAGACTCTGCACGCTTTCCCCCGCTGCTACCAACTGAAGCAGGGAATCGAGGTCCGATCGAGCCGCGGCAATATCCACAGTTTTCGTGCCAGTAGAGTCGAAGGCCGAGGGGATTTCCGCAAGGGGCAGTTTTCTCTGCGTTCTGGCGACGCGTGGCATTGGCGCTGTCCACGAAAACCGGAGTGTTTGAAATGTCGGTCTGACTGGGCAAACCTGCGGAGACAACAAAGAATCGTCCTCTCCTCGCTGCAAAGCGCATCGGGAACCCCACATCTTGCGCGTGGACTCCCGGATCGGAAGGCCGTAGCTTCTTCATGAATCTGAAAAAGCTCACCCCGCAGTCAAAATGAATTTCCGCCTCGCCCTCCGAATCACCCTCGCCGGACTGTTGTTGACCTTGACCAACGGCGACGCCAAGGCGCAATCAAGCCCCGGACTCAAGGCGTTTCCCGGAGCCGAGGGCTGGGGGGCGGTCAGCCGGGGAGGTCGGGGCGGCAAGGTGATCAAGGTGACCAACCTGAACGCCTCGGGACCGGGAAGCCTGGCGGCCGCCTGCGCCGCCGAGGGCCCGCGCATCGTCATCTTCGAGGTCAGCGGCGTCATTCGCGGCGACATCCGGATCCGGCATCCGTATATCACCATTGCGGGGCAAGCCGCTCCCGGCGCCGGCGTCACGATCGAGGGCATGATCTCCAGCTACAATCATGGCGCCCACGACATCATCATCAGGCATCTGAGAGTCCGCCCCCGTCGCTCCTCCGGGGCCGGCGGCGACTGCATCCAACTGGGCGGCCTCGGACCCGCACGAACGGGAACTTACAACATCATCCTCGATCACCTTTCGCTCAGCTGGGGCAATGATGAGACGATCGACCTCTACCACACGCACCACGCGACTGTGCAATGGTGCACGATCGAGGAATCCGACGACAAGGGCCACACCAAGGGCGCGCACAACTACGGGCTCATCGCCACCGCCGCCGACAGCGGCGCTATCTCCCTCCACCACAACCTCTGGGCGCACCATGCCCGCCGCGTCCCCTGCCTCGCTCCCTACCGCGCCGACGCCGCGGGCGATTTCTGCAACAACCTGATCTACAACTGCCGCGGCGGCTACGTCGACGACGGCCATGGCGCCCGCGCCCAAAGCCCGGTCAACCTGCACCGAAACTACTACCGGCGCGGGCCGCAGACGCGGGACCGCATCTATCCCTATGCGCTGTCGCCGCAGATGAGCTACTACGTGCGGGACAATTACTTCGAAGACTGGGGCTACCAGGGCCATCCCCGCCATTGGCGATGGAGCGGCCCCGATCGCGCGCCCCGTTGGGTCCAATTCAACAACAACGGACGCGAACTGGATGCGCCGGCGAAGACTCCGGCCATCAAACTGACCGACGCCAAGGCCGCTTATTCAAGCGTCCTCGCCAAAGCCGGCTGCTGGCCGCGCGACCGCGTCACCCTGAGAACCGTCCAGGATGTCAAGACCGGGACCGGATCCTGGGGCCGCAATGCGCCGCTCGCGCCGGACAACAATTGGTTCCTCGAGGGCCTCACCGCCGCAGTGGCTCCCGCGGACACCGACAACGACGGAATCCCGGACGCCTGGGAAAAATCGCACGGCCTCGACCCCGATGATCCCGCCGACGCAGCAAGAAAAGTCGCCAAGGGGCAATCCGCGGCAGACCGGCATCAGGGATACTCCTACCTTGAATTCTACCTCAACGAGTTGGCGGATCGGCTCGAGCCTTGAACCGCGGCAAGCATACAAGGTCCAACACGCTCCACCCCGCCCCCCAGAAGTCGCTCAACCAAAAACCTCGCGAACCACCTCGCCCCCGAACACCGTGGGAATCTCGTCGCGATTGTTGTGGCTGTAGATGACCCGATACTGATCCAGTCCGAGGGCGTGAAGAATGGTGGCGTGCAAGTCGGCCGGGGAAATCGGACGATGAACCGGGACAAAGCCCAGATCATCGGTTGCGCCGACGATCTGACCGCCCTTCACCCCGCCGCCGGCCAGCCAGACCGTGTAGCCCGCCGGGGAATGATCGCGCCCGCGCTTGGCGCCCTTGGCGCTGCCTTCCGTGGTCGGCGTGCGACCGAACTCACCGCCCCATACCACCAGGGTTTCGTTCAATAGACCGCGCTGCTTGAGGTCGGCCAGCAATCCGGCGATGGGACGATCCACGGCCTTCGCCTGGCGACGGTGGTTGCTCTCCAGGCTTCCGTGGGCGTCCCAGCCGCCGTTGCGAAGCTGTATGCAGCGCACGCCCTGCTCCACCAACCGTCGCGCAATCAGGCATTGCCTCCCGAATTCCGCGGTGGCCTTGTCCTCCAGGCCATACAGATTGTGGACATGCTCGGGTTCGCCCTCGATCTCAAACGTCTTCGGCGCGGAGGTCTGCATGCGATAACCGAGTTCGTAGGAGGCGATGCGGGCTTCCAACTCGGTGTCTTCGCCTTGGCGGGCAAGGTGTTTGCGGTTCATCCAATCAATGAAACCCAGTTGCCGCCGACGGCTCTTGTCGTTGTAGGCGGCCGGCATGCTCGTGAAAGGCACCCCGTTCCTGGCATCGACCACCGTGCCCTGGTAGCGCGAGGGCAGGAATCCCGGCCCCCATCCGGGCCGCTGGGGCGCAGGTCCCGTGCTGTTGGATTTCATGACCACGAACCCCGGCAGATCCTGGCTCTCGCTGCCCAGACCATAGGTCAGCCAGGCTCCCATGCTGGGACGATCGCCCAACGCCGTTCCGGTCAAGGCCACACATTCGCCCGGACCATGCACCGGGATGCGGTGATTCATCGATCGGATCACGCAAAGATCATCGACGTGCCGCGCCGTCTCGGGAAACAAATCGGACACCGGAATGCCGCTGGCCCCGTAATTCCGGAACCCGAAGGGCGAGGCCATCAAAGGCGAATTGACGCCCGAGCGGGGAATCTTCGGCACGTTGACCGCAATGCTTTTCGGCACGGGTTGCCCTTCCAGCTTCTGCAGCAACAGTTTGGGATCGAAGGTGTCCGTCTGCCCCGGTCCGCCGCTCATGAACAGGAAGATCACGTTCTTCGCCCGCGCCGGCAGGTGGGGGCCGACCAGTCGCGGCCGGGTATGATCCCCTTCCCGGCCCGCAGCCCTCAGTTTGTCCTGCGCCAGCAGCGACGTCAGCGCGATCGAGCCAAAGCCCAAAGCGCCGCGCTCCAACATGGCCCGGCGTGAAAGGAATGGGGTTGGATTCATGGGATATACAGAAACTCGTTCAGATTGATCAGGGCGTGGCAAAAGCGAACCAGCGCGGCGCGGGAATCATCGTCAGCCTCCAACATGGCCAAGGCTTGTTCGCGTTCATCATCGGCGGGTCGCCGCCCCAACGTGCGGAGAAAGGCCGAATCCACCCGGTTCGCCGCGTCGTCTCCCGCAGCGGCAACCTGCTCCGCCAAGGCCTCGGCCCGGCGCATCATGAAACCGCTGTTGAGCAGATACAGCGGCTGCAAGGCGACCGTGGAAACGCCGCGTTGCGGGCAACTGACGACCAACTCCGGGGAGTCGAACATCTTCATCGCAGTCGGCATCTCGCTGCGACGTTGATAAAGATAAAGCGTCCGGCGCAGCGATTTCTCCTCGCGCTCGGGGGGCACGCTGGGGCCGCCGAGCGACAAATCGAGTTCGCCTGAGGCGATGAGCGTGGCGTCGCGGATCGCTTCCGCTTCCAGGCGCCGCCGCGGCCAGTTCCACAACAGCCGGTTTTCGGGATCCACCGCAGCATTGGCCTGATTGTGCCGCCGTTGTTGCCGGTAGACGGCGGAGAGAACAACCTGGCGATGCAGGCGTTTGGCGCTCCAGCTGTTGTCCATCAACTCTGCGGCCAGCCAATCCAGCAACCCGGGGTGCGAAGGCGGCGATCCCTGGATCCCGAAATCGCTGACGGTGGCGACGATGCCCCGGCCAAAATGCCATTGCCACAAACGGTTCGCCCACACCCGGGCGGTCAGTGGATTGTCCCGGCTGGTCAACCAATGCGCCAATTCCGTGCGACTGAGACCGGCGGGTTTCGCGGGCGTCGCCCCCAGTACTTCGGGCCAACCGCCGGAGACCTCCGGACCGGGACGACGGACATCGCCCCGGATGAGAATGCGGGCGCGCGTGTTCTTCAGGTCGTCCTCGTTCCAACGAATGGGATCCCGGTTCACCACCGGCAGGCGCTGGATGTCCGGCGCGCTCTGACCGGGCGCATGAAAGCCCCAGGTGTGCGGCTGCGTCGTGTACGCGAACCGCTTCTTCTTCACCAGCTTCCCCGCCTCGCTCATGTAGAATTTGTAGGCTCCGCCCGCCATCCAGTTCTTCAGATCGGTCGGGTTCGCGATTTCGGGATCCTGGAGCGTCAGATTGCCCAACTGACCATTCACAAAGAACGCCTGGAGCCGATAGTAATCACGCTGACTGATGGGATCGAACTTGTGATTGTGGCACTGGGCGCATTCCATGGTCAGTCCCATGATGACGCCGCCGGTCGCATTGGCGATGTCCACCAGCACATCGTTGCGCTGCGCAGCCTTGTCCATGTTGTTGCCGCTGATGCGGGCCGACGCCAGGAAGCCGGTGGCGATGACATTCTCATCCGAGTACGGACGCAACTCGTCCCCCGCAAGCTGCTCCAGCAGGAATCGATCATAAGGTTTGTCGCTGTTGAAGCTGGCGATGACATAGTCCCGATAGCGCCACGCGTAGGGCCGGGGGATGTCATGCTGATAGCCATGGCTTTCGCCCCAGCGGGCGAGGTCCAACCAGTAGCGTCCCCATCGCTCGCCGTAGTGTTTCGACGCCAGCAACTCATCCACGAGGGCCGCGTAGGCGCGCTCGGCATCGCAGGCGGATTCCTTCACGAACGCCGCCATCTGCTCCGGCGTGGGCGGCAGGCCGATCAGGTCCAGGTAGAGCCGACGCGCAAGGGTCGCCGGAGAAGCCTCGACCGCCGGTATGACGCCCGCAGCCTCCTGCCGCGCGGCAATGAAGGCGTCGACCGGCATGCGCACCCAGTCCCGGCGTTTCACTGCGGGTATCGCCGGGCGCTCAATGCGTTGGAAAGCCCAGTGGTCAGACTCAACGCGCGGCGTGGGCAGCAGTTTCTCGTCCCAGGGCATTCCCTGCTCGATCCAGGCGGCCAGGAGGCCGATCTGACGTTCCGAGAGAGGCTCCCCGCCTTCCGCGGCCGGCGGCATGCGTTTGCCCGGGTCGGGATGGGCAACCATCTCCAGCAACCGGCTTGAGCGCGCCTTGCCAGGTTCGGCCAACGGATCGCCGGTGCTGTAGCCCAGGATCTCGTTGCGAACATCAAGGCGGTAATCCGATTTGGGATGCAGGCCCGAATGGCAATCGAAGCAGCGTCCCTTCAACAAGGGATACACATCCCCCGCGAAATCAACCGGCCCCTCCCAGGGTTCGCCCGGCAGCGGCTCCGGCGCCTCGATCAGCGAAGGCGGACTGACCGCCTGCATCAAGTCCTCCCAGTTGCGACTCAACACCAGGTCATCCACCCGGATGCGATCCCCGGGCTCGGTCTTCCGCCCGGTGGACCAACCAACCCAACGAACGAAGTTCACGCTTTGACGATTCCGGATCATGGCCGCGGGTTCGCCCCGATTGGCCGGATCCGGATTCACCCACAGCTCGAACTGATCGAAGTCCGCGCGGGCGGTCGACTCCGTTTTTGAAAGGCGGCCGGCCACAACATAGTCCCGGTTCCGCTCCAGTTCGATGGAACTGAACGCCGACTTGGCCGAACCGATGCGGACCATGAAAACCGCCTTCCCCTTCTTGGGGCCCGACGTCGCCACGTGCACGCCGATGTTGGGAACATTCTGGGAATGGGTGGAAGCGTCGCCGCCCTCGAGCCGGTCCAGCCAAAGCACGAAGAACTCGCTGTCGTCCTGCGGCGGTTCGTAGCGGAGCCGGAAGCGCACGAACAACTCAGGTCCGCGAAAGGGCTCGGCCAGTTCCCGGCGAAGGGCGTTGTCCCGGTCCCCCGTGCCGCGAATGAGCACGCCCGGCTTGCCCTCCGTCATCGAGGCCGTCCGCTGGGCGGAAAGCTTCCACCCGCCTTTGAAACCATCGCCGCGAATCGGCTCCTGAAGCGCGGTGTCGCCCGAGGTGAAACCGTCCTCGGCAATCCTCACGTCACTGGCGGCGCGCACGTCAGCGCACAAGGCGAGCGCGGTAAGACCCAGGATCGAAAATCGGATACCGAAACGTTTCATCACGAATCAATGGATACTTCCAAGGTTGAACAACTGACCGGTCGGCCGGCAAGCACGTATTGCCGAAGAAACAAGGGAAGCCACGTTGGCGCCGATCCGGACGGCTGAGACGGCGCTTGCCTGCCAGCCCATTCGAAAACCGACCCGAGGGCTTAATCAGCCTCGATGTTGGCTGGCCGCCTCTTATCGATCTCGGCGGTCAAATAGACCAGCAGCCGGGGGTTCTTGGACGCGCTGGTATACAAGTAGAGTTTTCCGTCCTCCACATAGAACTCGCCTCCACGATAGCGATTGTTGACCGGCGGTTCATCCGGGGGATCGAGCAGCACACGACGCTTCCCGCCGGCGCCAACCGGGCTCAACTCCGCATCGACTTCCACATACTTGATGTTGCCGCCCCGCCAGGAGGTATGATCCTGGTAGACGACGTAGTTCCGCCCCCGCCACTGCAGGAGCGACGGACCGTAGCAGTCGTTCATCTCCCCTTCGACCGGCTCCACCAGGGGCGTCTTCAATTGCGTCCATGTCTCCGCATCCCGGGAATGGGCCAGCCAGATGCAGCGGATGCCTCTCTCCTCGATGAACCCCGAGTAGAGCATGATGTATTTGCTGCCATACTTCCTGAGCGGATACTCATACACGCGGGAATAGGTCGCGTTGCGCGTTCCTATGGTGGCAGCCTTCACGCTGACGCTGTGGTGTTCGAAACGGATCCCGTCGTCGCTCGTCCAGAGTTCCGTCTGGGAATTCTTCCGATGCCCCCACAGGAAGAACTTCTTCTTCTCCTCGATCCAGCGGATGTCCGGGGCGGACGGACCCTCGACCACCGGATTGGCGGGATACTCCCTCCATGGCCCCTCAAGGCTGTCGGCATAAGCCATACTGGTGGCGATATGCTTGTGCGGCGCGTGATAAAGATAATACCGGCCCATGGGATTCGCGACGCGCCCCTCCACCTTCACGATGGTTGGATGGATCAGGTCGTTGTTGGGTGAGTAAGTCAGGTCATCCGGATGCAGCACAACGCCCTTGAAACTGAACTCCGGCAGCGGCCCGGGTTCGGCGGACGCGGCAACCGCGCAATTCACCAGACCGGAGACCCACATGACGAGAAACACGCTTCGGCTCAATGTGTTCATGCTTCCTGTAATCGAAAGACCGCTGTGACCATTCGAGCGACCGTTTCAAACCAGACGCAAACCGGCAACCAAAGGTGACATGAAAAAATGAAGAACCCGGCGCGCGCTTGTCCGGGATTGACTCCCGCATCTGAAACCGCTGAAGTCTCGCACGTCGCCTCTCCCGGACGCAGACCTTGCCCTCACCAGAAGATCATGACCGAAACCAACGCCCCCAAACCCAACACCCTCTTCATCGAAGTGACGGGATCCGGCCTCTCGGAAGTCGACGGCCTCTTCGTCCCCTCAACCGCGCCCCCGACGGAATCGGAATCCGGCACACTATCCAGTCTCGGCTATTGGAACGGCAAGATGGCCTGGGACCGCGCGGACGGCAAAAGCGCGCGCAGCCCGGCCATCTCCTACTCGAACAGCTACCAGTCCTGGCGCATCTGTCGGCTCGACGGCCATCTCGCCTACGACTTCACTTGCGAGGAGGACCTGCCGCCGACCGAAGGCGAATGGCATGTCTACAAGAAGGGCGTCGCCCCCGCTCCAAAAGTGACGATTCATCATTGCGATCCGCGTGAGGCCTGCCCGAAGCCGAATGTCGTGTTCATCCTTGGAGGCCCCGGCGCCGGCAAAGGAACCATGTGCGAACTCGCGGAGCTGCAACTGGGTTGGACTCATCTCTCCACCGGCAAATTGCTCCGCGCCGAGGTCGCTTCGGGCAGCGCCCTCGGTGAGGAGATTGAAAGCTTGATCGGCCCGGGCAACTTCGCCCCGGACGACCTCATGGTGAAACTCGTCAAGGACGCAATGGAAAAGACCATCCGAACGACGGGACGGAAAAACTTTCTGTTGGATGGCTTTCCGCGCTGCCAGGGCAATATCGACGCTTGGCGGGAAGTCTTTGGCCAGGAGGCGGAACTGCCCACCATGGTGTTTTTCAACTGCCCCTACGAGGTGTTCGAGAAACGCATCCTCGGCCGGGCCAGCTTCACCGGCCGCAGCGACGACAACGTCGAAAGCATCCGGCAGAGATTCGAGAACTTCAAAGTGAAAACCCTGCCCATGATCGACCTCTTCAAGGGCATGAACAAATGCGTGGAGATCGACAGCAGCCAGGATCGACAAACCGTCTACTCGCTTCTCAAGGGCGCCCTCGCGGATTTCACTGAGGAGACGCTTGCCGAAAAGCCCCTGACCGAAAAGGCGGAAATGCTGCTCGGCCTGCGCCCCTGGCCCAAGAAAAAGATCTGAACGCCGGATTCAACGGTCGAAGTAGACGAAGCGCCGGATGCCGTCCTCCGGGATTGGGGACGCGGCACCGACATACTTCTTATGCGCGTTGGCGTAGCGTTCGCTGGGATTCTTCCACTTCGGCGCAGCGCACACATTCAGCGCGAGCGCGGCGAACGCAACGGCATGAATCAGTGTGATCTCCCGGATCCTCATTTATTTCTTCGTTCGTTTCTTCTTTCTGGAGGCGGCTTCCGCCTTCTTTTGTTGGCCGGCGTATTCCGGTCGTTTGAAGAAACGTTCGAAGTGAGGTTTGTATTCCTCCAGCGTGTGCCAGAAGGCGTTCCGCGGCGGTTGAACGACGCGGCCTTCCGGGTAGTCCCTGCCGGCGGCGCTGGCGTCCACGGAGGCGAGCATCGCCTTTGCTTCCGCGAGCATCCGGGTGAAGCGTTCGGGGTATTTTTTCGACAGATCCGAAGTTTCCCCGGGGTCGGCTTTGAGGTTGTAAAGTTCCCAGTTGCCCCTGCCCTGGTTTGTGGTGACGAGCTTGTAGTCGCCGTCGATGAGGGCGGCGTTCTTCGTGAAGCGAAAGGGGATGCCGTGCGTGCGTCCGGGCGTCTTCCCATTGAACAGTTCCGCGACGCTCTCGCCGTCTTGGACAGCCAGCAGAACGTCTTCGGGTAGGTCCAGCAAATCGACGATCGTGGGGAAGATGTCCATGGTGGAAGCGGGGAAGTCGGTGATTCCCGGCTGGATGCGGCCGGGCCATTCGATAACGCCCGGAACGCGGATACCGCCCTCATACATGCTGCCCTTGTGGCCGCGCAGATTGCCGACGGCGTCCGGGTCGATGGTCAGCCCGCCGTTGTCGCTGCAATACCAGACGAGCGTGTCCTTCTCGACGCCCATGTCGCGCAGCCCCTTGCGAAGCAGCCGCACGCTGCGATCGATGCCGACGATCTCGCCGAGGTGATTGGCCAGGGTCTTGTTGGAGATGTCGGGAACTTCGCTCAGGTCCTGTTCGACCGCCCTCTGAGGGTTATGCGGCGAACCGTACCAGATGACTGTCAGGAATGGCGCACCGGCCTTGTGACTGCGCTCCATGAACTTCAACGCCTCGTTCACCGCAATGACGGAGGAATCGCCCTTGAAATCCTCGAACTTCCCGTTGCGGCTCAGCAGGGGATCGCGGTCATAGAAGTTCGACGCCGAGAGCCATTCGTCGAAACCGTAGCGCCCGGGGTGATTGGCGTCGTCGCCGAGGATCGGCACGCCCGGACCGCGCACGCCGTTGAGGTGCCATTTCCCGAAGTGGCCGGTCGCGTAACCGGCTCCCTTAAGCGCCTGGGGTAGAGTCTTCTCCTGCAGGCAGAGATTGTGTCCATGCGTCGGGACCCCGGTTCGAACGTGCGTCCTGCCGGTCAGAACCGACGCGCGGGTTGGGGAGCAAACCGGACCCGCCGCATAGAAACGGTTGAAGCGAAGACCGTTCGCCGCCATGGCGTCGAGGTTGGGGGTCTTCAGGACAGGATGCCCCGCGTAGCCGACCTGCCCCCAGCCCTGGTCGTCGGCCATGACGAGAACAATGTTGGGTTTGTTCGCCGCGTCCGCTGTCGCCAACACAGCGCACGCAAACAGCCCGGTTAGAGTTTTTTTAATTGCTTGATTCATGCAGTTATAGGGGTGCAATCGGAACAGACGCACGGCGGCGACACTCGGTTACCTCGCCCGGACACGCTCTCTGGCGCCCGTCATGTGGCAAACAATTGACCGTCAATGTCGGCGAACGCCTTGAACTCCAGCGCGTTGCCAGACGGGTCCTCGAAAAACATCGTGCACTGCTCCCCTGGCTCCCCCTTGAAGCGGACATAGGGTTCGATGATGAACTCGTCGACAAAGGTCCGGGCCTTCTCCGCCAGTTGCTCCCATTCAGGAATCGTCATGACCACGCCGAAGTGCGGCACAGGAACGGACTTGGCATCCACGGGATTGCGATGATTGGGAACCTTGCCGTCCGGTCCGAGGTTCGGATTCAAGTGGGTGACCACCTGGTGGCCATACATGTTCCAATCGATCCAGGTGTCCGCGCTGCGCCCCTCGGAGAAGCCCAGCTTGTTCCCGTAGAATTCACGGGTCTCGGGGATATCGCGCACCTGAACGGCAAGATGAAACGGCGTCAACATGACCGACACCATTGTTGAGGCCGGCGAATACCTCAAGCCTGCAGGCGGGCTATGGCTTGTTCAGATCCTGTTCCGCCTCCCGTTTGATGGTCGCGAAACGCTCGTCGTCAGGCCGACGTTCCAGGCCCTCGGTCGCCAAAGACAGCGCCTTTTCGGGACGACCATTGCTCAGGCAGGCCTGGGCCGCCTTCCGGAGCATCCAGACCTTTCCCGGCGCCGACTCCAGATCGAACTCCATCAACCGGATTCCGTCGTCCACCCGGCCATCCTTGATCAATTGCTCTGCCACGGCGAGATTCGCGCCGCCCCAGGCCGCCTTCCTACCCTTGGCCTGGAACCATTCAATCGCTGCTTCCACGCCTTGGGCCTTGACCAGTCGATACATCCGCTGTTCCTGGGTGATAGGCGCCTTGCCTGGCATCCGGAAAGGCTGCCCTGTCACGACGTGGATCAACTCGGCGCTCAGGTTCATCACCGCGCGCCACACATCGCTCTTCCCGAAGGCGTCACCCTGGTTGCAAAGGACAATAACGAACGCGTCGTCCTCCACCAACCGGTTCTCCATAGCCCGGAAACCGTTGATCGCGCCCCCGTGATTGATGACCTTCGTCCGCCGCTTGGTCACCGGGTGAGTGCGGGTGTAGATTTGCCAACCATAGCCATAGCGACTGTGCGGCCGCCCGCCAGCGGCCTTCACCTCCGGCACATCCCGGTTCGGCGTGAACATGAGATTCCGATGCTTCTTATCCAGGAGGGAGTCCGTATACAGGGCGCGATCCCAGAGGAACATGTCCTCCACGGTGGAGTAGAGCGAACCCGACGCGCCGGGCGAGGAGTCCATGTCCATGTAGTCGGCATTGTCATAGCCAAAGGGGCCGCGCGTGTATCCGGAGGCGCGCTTCTCCAGGACATAGCGATTGCGATCATAACCGCTGCTCTTCATGCCCAGGGGGTCAAAGATGCGCTCCTTGAGATTCTGCTCAAAGCTCTTGCGCGTCGCCTTCTCGATGATGCGCCCGAGAATGATGTACCCCGCGTTGCAATAGGAGTAGATCGTTCCCGGATCGTTTTGCAGATCACCGCTGCAATACTCCTTGATGAATTCATCCTTGCCCGAAGGCAGCCGGGAAATGGAGCCGCGGTAATCAAAGTTCGCAGTAAAGTCCTTGATGCCTGATTGATGCGCCATCAGGTGATGCAGCGTGATTCGATCGCCGGTGTCCTTGCGGTAATAAGGCAGGTGATCCGTGATCGTGTCGTCCAGCTTGAGAACGCCTTCCTGGACCAGTTGCATCACGAGCATGCTGCAGAACTGCTTGCTGACGGAAGCCAGGCGAAACTTCGTGTCGGTGGTGTTCGGGATATTCCATTCACGGTTCGCCAATCCGAACGCCCCCTTGTAGAGCACCTTACCCTTGTCGGCCACCAACACCGCGCCTGAGAAAAGCCCTGTTTCAGCGGTTGCCCGACAAAGTTCCTCAAACGCCGCCGCCTTGTCCGAACCCACCTCACGATAGCCCTTGGGCAGCTCAGGCACCTTCTCCTGCCCGATAACAGGTGAGGCGCCGAACCCGACGGCGACAACCAACATCAATGAGAAAAATTGTCGGATGGTCATTTTGACAATCCCGGTTAGTTTTCTTTCTCCGCTCACGACCCCGTAAAGTAAATCGGAAAGCCGATCACACAAGAACTGCCATGAAAAACTGGTTCCTCCTCGCCCTGACGCTCGCCTGGGGCCAAACACCGCTTCACTCGCAATCCAGCCCGGAAAGCGACCAGGCTTTCTCCCACAGCGTGATAACGGCGAAGAAGCCTTGGACCCAGCGGAAATTCATGAACGATCCGGACAATTTCCAGTTCGCCATTGTCACGGATCGGACCGGCGGATTGCGCCCCGGGGTGTTTCCGCGCGCCGTCGAGAAGGTCAACGAGCTGCAGCCGGAATTCGTCATCACGGTGGGCGATCTCATCCCGGGCGGCGTCCGCCAGCGAAACGAAAAGGAAATCCACCGACAATGGGCCGAGTTCAATGGATTCGTGGAGCGATTCGAAATGCCCTTCTTCTACCTCCCCGGGAATCACGACGTTAGCAACGGCATGATGGACCGGATCTGGGACGAGCAGTTCGGCGTCCGCTACTACTCCTTCGTGTACAAAAACACGCTGTTTCTTTGCCTCAATACGCAGGACGGCGAGGGCACAAGACCCTTCCTCGGCAAGCAGCAGATCGAATGGGCCCGAAAGGAACTTGAGAAGCACAACGATGTTCGCTGGACGCTGGTCTTCATCCACCAACCGCTCTGGTTGTCCGAAGAGGGCATCCGGCGAAACATGAACGGAAAGCCGGTCATCCGAAAATCCAACACCGGTTGGCGCGAAGTCGAAGACGCCCTGCGCGGAAGGAAGCATACGGTCTACGCGGGCCACGTGCACCGCTACGCCAAATATGAACGAAACGAAGTCAACTACTACACGCTCGGAACCACCGGCGGCGGCAGCGCCTTGAGGGGAGCGACATTCGGGGAGTTCGATCACGCCACCTGGATCACCATGACGGACAACGGGCCTCGGATGATGAACCTGACGCTGGATGGGATGCTCAAGGAAGACGTGACCACCGAAGCCCATCAGAAATTCTGGCGCGGACTGAGATTCTCCGGCGACTTCGAGCAGACCTTTCCGTTCAAGGAGCAGGAGATAACCTTGCCGCTGGCAAGTTCGTTCAAGGGGGCCGTCTCTGGACGACTCGAGTGGCTGCTTCCGGGCAACGACAACTGGAGCGTGTCGCCGCGGCTCGCGTCCTTGAACCTGAAACCCGGTGAGACGACCGAAGTCCGATTCACCCTGCGTCATGAGGGCGACGTTTCAACCTACCTCCCCCTGCCACGATTGAACGCGCACTTCCACGGCGAGGAAGACGGACTGCATCTCGAGCGGGCCCTCTACCTCCCTTTGGACATGATGAAGCACGCCAGGAAGCATCCGACGCGCGCTCGAGTATCCGAGGCTGGCGCAACCCCGACCATCGACGGGCGACTTGACGACTCGACCTGGCAGGGAGCGCCGACCATCTCACGCCTGGTTCCCATGAAGGCCGACGGCTATGCCCCCGTGAAGACCGAGATCTGGCTCTCCCACGACGACGCCCACCTCTATGTCGGCGCGCGCTGCCACGAGCCATGGTTGCGCAGTGTGCAAAGCCGCATCACCCAACGCGATGGGGAGGTTTGGAATGACGATTCCATCGAGATCCTGCTGGACGTCAACCGCGACACGAAGACTTACCGCCACTTTGCGGTGAACGCGGACGGCATCCTCTACGACGGAAAGCAACGCGACGCCGGCTGGAACAGTTCCGCCCTGGCGGCAACCGCGCTGGAGGAAGAGGCCTGGACCGTGGAGATGGCCATTCCAATCAAGGACCTCGGAGACAAGGCAGCCACGGCGAAGACCTGGGGCTTGCAGGTGGCGCGTCATCGCCCGCGCGGCGAGGAGCGCAGATCCTTTCAATGGGCGCCGACATTCTGGTACGGCAACTACGCGCCCAGCCTTTTCGGCCTGCTGAAGTTTCAACCGTGACCCCATAGCCGCGCTCACCAGGAGCGTGGCCTCGAAATCACGCTGATCTTACCGCCTCAGCCTCAGGCTGCAGCTCAGAAGGGCGTGATCTGAATACTCATTCTCCACGACTGCGAATGCTTCCGCTTCAAGTTGGTCACTGTGGAAAACGTCGTCGAAACGGGCCTGCAACTGCTCGCCATCCACGACCATCTTCCACGTGGGAATCGCGTTGGCCTTGGAGTCGACGGACAGATGGGCGTCGATGAATCCGCGTGAGGTCAACTGCTTGTAGGCCGACATGCTGGAGCGACTGTTCAGATCGCCGGCGATGATCGTGGGCCGGTCTGGTTCGCACCGTTTCAGGATATTGCGGAGCTCAAGAACCTGGGGCTTATTGTTTAACATCATCGCGTGCAAGGCGGTCGAGCGATTGAACGGTCGGGGCATATCCGCCGGATTCAGGTGAATGTTCACAAACTGGATCGTGATGCCTTCAACCTTCACGCCGAACCGTTGCGCGCCGAACATGCCGGTTGTTTTGCGGATGAACTCCTTATCCACCAACGGGTGTTTCGAAATAACAGCAAAGCCGCCGCCCGTATCCAGATCTTCGCCGGCGTGCCAGGAATGCTTGTAGTGTTCCGGCGACAGGACCCTGGACGCCTTCTCGAATTCAACGGTCGCTTCCTGGATCAGGATGACATCCGCGCCCTGCTTCTCGATCAATGCCATGGTCTCCTCCAGAGCCTTGTTGTGGAGATTGACATTGAAGGAAACGACCTTGAGCTCGACGGCCAAGGCCTCGAACGCCAGCAGGAAGAGGATGAGGCAGGCGCTGAGGTATTGTCGGAAGTTGTGGATGGGCGGGCAGCAAAAAGTGCATCCTGATGG
>CAZFLK010000111.1:0-19027 GCA_964519245.1 uncultured Verrucomicrobiota bacterium | reverse complement strand
TTACACCCTGAGCGAAAGCCGCGTGGTCTTTGAAGATTGGCGGCGATATTACAACCATGAGCGACCGCACCGCTCGTTGGGCTTGCAAACCCCGGCGAAATTCGCCCAGAGTCAACTCGTTGAAGGCTCCGCCTCCGGTCGGCCTCCGGCCTCCCTGCGTCGGAGCCTTCAAGGCAACCAGAAGAAGACAGACAAACCGAAACAACCACCGGAAACGGTCTCATAAGGAATGGGCCAAAACGTGGGGTCCAATCACGATCAACTGAAGCTTGTCCGCAAGCGCCTTGACCTCGAAGAAGAGGTCGCCATCCCCGAATCCGAACAGCCCTTTACCTTCCGCGAATTTTCCAGAGACACTACCAAAGGTCACGATATCAAAAGTGTCTCCCGCCTTCGGGACGAATCCATTGATCAGCGAGACCTGCAAAGCGCCATCTAGCGAAGCGGCGCCGGAGACCTAGATCTGGTCGTAGCCGGAGCCCGCGGTCGTACCGCCGATCTCGATGGTCAGCGTCCCACCTGCTGTCTGCGTGTAGTCCGCGAAGGTCTGAATGCCGGGAGAGTTACCGGGACTGACATTGCCATTGTTCACGACGGTGCCGTCGTAGGAATTGTTGCCGGAAAGGGTCTCCCCATCCTCGATCTCAGTGACTTTATCCGCTTGATTCCCGGACAACAAAGAACCGCCGTCCTCGCTTACATCTGAGGAACCGACGGTCAAGCCTTGTGTGTTGCCTTTGTTTTCGGGGTTTTCCGGCGGTCCGTTCCCCGTCACCAACGAAGCGGCCAATTGATCGCCGACTGATTCGACGTCCGCATCCTCAAAATTGGAGATGAGATCGTCGCCCGCGAAATTCTGTGTCGAGAGGGCCCCAACCTCAGTAAGATCGCCTACGACGGCGGCCTCCACATCGTCTGAGGCAGCGCCATTCTGGTCATGCGTCACGACCTCTTCGGCCTGATCCGAATCGGAATCGGTCTGCTCCTCGCCGGTTAATCCCTCACCAATGACGCCGCCGTACAAACCTTCGGAGTCGCCCTCATCGATGGAATGACTGACAGAATCCTCCACTTCCGAAAGGGATTCAACTGCGGCAAAGGGATCGTCCTCGCCGGAAGGGACGCCAGCGGAAAGAACAGGATCAGCGGATAACAACACCCGCTGTTCCAGAGCCTCAAACTCGAAACTACTTATGAGGTCGGCCTGCTTCAAAATCCTGTTTCCAATGTGGCCGTTGTCGTTTGTTCCATAACTGCGCAAACAACGAGGCATATGTTTACGTCCGTCAACCGCCTCAGTTCAAGTTTCTTGTTCCAGATTTTCCAGAAACCATGCTCAATAACTATCCGTTATTGCGTCATTTTGAGGCGCTTCCTGCCTCCGATCTACCCTTCCATCTCCCAATTGAAGGACACTTTGGGCATGAGCCCCGAAACGAAGGCCTTCAAACATCCTCAACGCCGGTAAATGACAGGGCTTCGTCCATCCAGGTGTCGGTTGTCAGCACTGCTTTACGCTGTTTGACGGCCAGTTTCTGAGCATTCGCCTGCGCCCGGGCGAAGGCGACTTGGACAGCCCCTTTTGAACCAGGAAGTCCAGATTTCAACAAATTATTTACGGAGTTGGCAACGAGCTTACCCGTATGACGTCGCATCAATTCATCCTCCAGACTGACGAACATCCGGGCGCTTCCGGGGTCTCCTTGGCGACCGCAACGACCAATAAGCTGGCGATCAACGCGCCCGGATTCATGTCTTTCCGTTCCGATGACATGGAGACCGCCGAGTTCAGCGACGCCGTCTCCCAGCTTGATATCGGTGCCCCTTCCGGCCATGTTGGTGGCGATGGTGATGCGGCCATGTTCGCCGGCGGCGGCGATGATCTGAGCCTCTTCCAAGAGATGAACCGCGTTCAGGAGCTGGAAACTGAGCCCTTCCTCACGCAAAAGGTCAGCCACCTTTTGACTGGAAATGACGCTTCGCGTGCCGACGAGAATCGGACGCCCCGTGGCGTGAACGCGCTTGATCTCGTCCACCACACCCGCCCATTTCTCGGCTTCCTCGGTGTAAATCCGGTCGGGTTCGTGGACCCGGATACAGGGTTTGTTGGTGGGAATGGAGATCACCGGCAGTCTGTAGACCTGCCAGAATTCCCGAGCCGCCTCCCTGCCTGTTCCGGTCATGCCGGATATTTTATGAAAAAAGCGGAAAAAACGCTGAAAACTGAGCCTTGCCGTGGTTTCGGTGGGGTGACTGATTTCAACGCCTTCCTTGGCCTCGATGGCCTGATGCATCCCCTGCCGCCAACTGCGTTGCGGCATGGGGCGACCGGTGAATTCGTCGACAATCACGATCTTGTTGTCGACCACGATGTATTGCTTGTCCTTGAGGAAGAACTCACGCGCCACCAAAGCCTGCTGGATCAACTCCTCCCGTCGGTCAAGACTCCGCCAAATGCCGGGGAGGCGATCACATTGGTCTGAAATCCGGTCCCGCCCCTCATCCGTCAACTCAATCTCGCGGTACTTGATGTCCACGTTGTAATCGCGGCCTTTTTTCAGGGGTTTGACGATTCGCCCCGCCATGGCGACGACGCTTTCCAAGGCCTTGTTCTCCTTGGGCGAGGAGATGATCAAGGGGGTGACGGCTTCATCAATCAGGACGCTATCGGCCTCATCCACAATCACCGTATGCAGTCCCCGCAGGACGGCTTCATTCAGCTCGGCGACCCGGCGCGGCTGCAGGAGATTGCGAACCAATCGCTGGGCCGGCTGGCGGAGATGCGCCAATCGCAGCCGATCCCGCAGAAAATCGGCCAGCAGTTCCTTGCTGGTGGTGTAGGTGACATCCTGGTTGTGGCCCTCGCGCCGCGCTTCAGGCTGCTCCCCGCCCGTGACGGTTCCAACGCTGATCTCGCAAAACTTGTAGAGGGGCCTCATCCACTTGGCGTCACGCTTGACCAAGTAGTCGTTCACGGTGATGACGTGACACGGATGTTGATTCCAACCAGACAAAGCCGCCGCCAGACCTGCAGTCAAGGTCTTCCCCTCACCAGTTGCCATCTCGGCCAAATATCCCCGATGCAAGGCCAGCGCCCCGGCAATCTGGACGGGAAATGGCCGCAACCCCAGGGTTCTCTCCGAAGCTTCACGAAGTCCGGCCAGAGCAGGAAGCAGATTCTCCTCAGCCGAGCGACCACCGCGACGAAATTCCTCGCGAAAGCCACGCAGGCGTGCCCGAAGCTCGTGATCGGTCAAGTCGCTCCATTCGGGGGCCATGGCATCCACCGCAGCGGCGTCCGCCATCAACTGATCCAGAACTTTCGACCGTCTCTTGACACAACCCGCCAGAGAATTCACCGCGGCGTCCGCGCCCGAAAGCAGCTTGCGTGGCTTGCGGTAGCCGGTTCTACGATAGAACTGCGAGGGAGTCATGGGACCTCACAATTGATAGCGGCGTTGGATCATCTGGCGGAAACGCCGATACCACCGCGGCAGCAGCGCCTGGTCTCCGGTATTGAATCGAATTTTTCCCGTGCGCCCATGAAGCAGCGCCGGGGCGTCTTTGCCGTCGACCTTACCGATCACCTTGAAATAGGGCTCCACGGTCCGGTTCCCTTCCGGGTCGTCGGCGGCGGTCTGCATTTCGCCGCCGGCGGCCCACCCCAGAGCCGGTGACGGCAGGACATGCTGGTCGGCGGGAATCACCCGCACGTCGCTGAAGGTCAGCTTTCTCTCCGCTTCGCCGAACAAGCGTATCTCGGCCCCCTCGAAATCCCGATCGAACAGGTTGTTCACATCGTCCTGTGACACGGTCGCGGCAAACTCAAAGGAAGTGGGGTCCACCAACAACCCCAGCGAAGAGCCACGCACCAGCCAGCGTCCTAGATACCCCTGCATCCCGGGGGCCACCCAGACGCCGTCCTGGCGCGCCTTGACGGTCAAGGACGCCATATCGGACTGGATCCGGTTCAAGGTTTTGACCGCCGATTCACGGCGACTCGCCAAGGGTTTGAGGCTGGCAACATCGGCCTGGCGGGCCGCGCGGATGCGGGCGTCCACCTCGGCCAACTCCGCCTCGGCCGCCATCAGCGACAAATCCAGTTCCGGATTGGACAATCGGATCAAAGGCTCGCCTTCCTTCACCAAAGCCCCCGGTTCCGCCAGCAATTCTTCGACGTTCCCGGCGGCATCGTTCAGCACAATGGCATAGCGCGTCGCTTCGATGACGCCAGGGGCGCGGAAATGACTGGGAAACGGGATGAACTGGAGCAAGGCGATGACGCCGGCAAAAAAGATCGAGACGACCGCGATCGCCCGCGGCCGGCACCGTTCGAGCCGGGGGTTTGAAGCCAGGTAATTCACCAGTTTGATGATCGGGGCAATGAGCCAGGAAACGATGCACAGCGCCGCCATGAGCAATCCCAGCAGCAGCCACCGATCCGCGACGAAGAGCAGGATACCGGTGAACACGACGACCTTGTAAATATTGCTCAGGATGCCGAACACGGTCAGCCAGAAGGCCTCGCGGCGCGAGCGCGCCGGACTTTCGGATTTCTTGACCCCGAAGAGCTTGTGCTCGATCAGATGTCGCAGGTGCCTTGCCGCCCGCTGGTGCAGATTGGGGATCTCCAGCAGATCGGACAGCATGTAGTAACCGTCAAACCGCAGCAGCGGGTTGATATTGAACAGCAGCGTCGATACGGAGGCCACAAACATCATGTTGTAAGCCAGGTTATGCAGTGTGCCGGCGCCGGTCCGATACCAGACAAACACGGCGATCGCGGCGACAAAGATCTCCACAATCATTCCCGCAGCAGCGACGAGCATGCGCTTCCACCGGCTTCGAAACCCCCAACTCGACGTGGCGTCCATGAACGGTATCGGCGTAAACACCAGCAGCATGATGCCCATTCGGTGCACCTCCCCTCCAAACTTGCGGCAAAAATAGGCGTGCCCAAACTCATGCAGGGTCTTGGTGATCACCATGCCGAGATAGAGCAGGAAGATATTGCCGGGATCCAGAACCGCCTGGCTCTGATTCATGGCCTTATCGAAATTATCGATCACCAATTTGCCAGCGAGACCGACCACTGCGAGCCAGATCAGGCCGCCGATCACCCCGATAAACCTGCCTATTACCGGAAGCGTCGCGACCAGGAAGCGATCCGGATCAAACAGCGGGATGCGCATGAACATGATCGAAAGCAGCTTCGCCCGGGTCTCGCGCTGCTTGCGCTTCTTCTGCCGCTCGAACAACTGAGCGCTGTCCGTCGCAAGATTATACTGCAACAGGTTGGAGTGATAGAGCTGCGACAGGAGCTGGATGACCGCCTGTTGCCCAGGGGCCGAGTCCGGAAAGCGCTCGATGCATTCCCGCCAGACCTCCTCAACCGTGCGGTCCGGCCGCAGCCGGGCGACAAACTCATAGGCCTCCGGCCGCATCCGGAAGAAACTGTTCGCGAACGGATCCTCCAGCACCATCCAACGTTCCCCGCGATAGTTCTGGCGACTCACATTCACCCCGGGACGCAGGTGAATCCGCTGATTGGCGATGCGGTACCAGGACTCGCTGAACGTTTGCTCGGCCATGCTTTCGTGCTACGTGTTTCGTGCTGCGTGTTCCTTACTGAGCGCGCGCATGCGTTCATCGCGCCGCAACCCGAACTCGGGAACTCGCCTGCTCACCACCACAGCCACATCCTGAAGAAATCGACTGTGCGGTGGGTAAAAATCCAAATGAGGCGGCGTTTGCCGATGTTGATCTTGCAGAGACCGCTCATGCCCGGTCGCCACCATTCCTCGCCGGATTCGGCAAAATCACAGCGGACAATGAAGACAGCGCCCTCATCCTTGGGCATGGCGGCGGATTCCACGAGGCTGACCTGCACCGGGAACTTGTGTTCAGGCTGGCTGACAAAGGCAATCTCCCCATCCACCTTGTCCATCGCCTCGTGAATATCCCGCTCCGGGACCTCCGCCTCGACGTAGAGCGAATCGGTACGGGCAATTCGGAACAACGAGTCGCCGGCGCTCAAGGCGGCGCCGATTCGTTGGCGGGGATCGCCTTCGACGACGACGCCATTGAACGGCACCTTGATCTCGGAGCGCTCCAACCGGTAGCGCACCAGTTTGAGCCGGGCTTCGGCCTGTTCGGCCTGAGCTTGAGCGACCCGCATTTCGGCGAGTCGACTGGCGGCCCGGGCCCGCTCAATTTCGCGCGTGTGACGATTCAACTCGGCAATATTCTCAGCCTCCTGCAGGTAGAGGTCGTCCTTGTTCAGAATCAGCAAGACCTGCCCGGCCTTGACCTCATCCCCCGGCTTCGCCCTGACTTCACTGATATAGCCCGGAAACGGCGTGGTCAGATAGGCGACTTCATCACTTCGCAGGATGAACTCCGCTTCCACGCGGTAGGGGGCCTTGACGAATATCATGCAGGCAACCGCGATCGTCAGGACCAGCGCCAGAACTTTGGCCCATGTGTGTTCGGCGCCCACAACCCAGGCCAGCTTCTTGCGCGCCCCGGCCGCCCAACGCGCGCCAAACCAGCGATCGCGCTCCTTCATGTCACAAATCAGACGGGCCGCAAAATCGCAAATCAGGCGCAATTGTTGCGCCTCCAACTCGACGAAGGGGGCATTGGCGCGTTCACAGGTCAACACAGCCACAGGTTCGTCATTGTCGCGCAAGGGCACCGAGCAGAGGCTGTCGACCTTCTGATCCTTGGAGAAGGCCTCATGATCCCGGGTCACCACCGTGGACGTCTCCCAGGCCGGCCAAATGATCTCGTCGTCCTGGTCGGCGCACTCCTCCATCGCCACTTCGAGGTTGCGAACGGCCTCCTGATGCTTGTCGAACTTCTCCGTCCGACTGATGGCCTTCACCCGCACGAAGCCGCCTTCGATCCAGCCGAGGCTGACCCGGTCGCACTGGAAACGAGTCGCAATGGCGTTGCACAGTGCGATGGCGGCAGACCCGAAGGAGCGCGCGGCGTTCACCTCAGCCAACAAGTCCATGACGGTGGCAAACTTCTGCATGTCCTCGCGAGCCTGGATCACCGCCCTGGCCGTCTGGTAGGACTGGGGGACATCCGAGGCCAGGCGAACGCGCATGAGCGCCTCTTCCGCCTGTTCCTTGCTGACGCCCACAAGGGCGTAGGCCGCGACGCAGATGGCAGCGGAGCCCTCCAGCTTCAACTTCACCGCCAAGGCAAATCCAGAAGCCCCGTCCGGGTCCTCCTTGAAGATCGGTTGCGCGAGCGATTCCTTGGCTTGGCAGTCCGTGACCAAGGGAGCCAACTGCCGCATGAATTCGGCGGTGGCGGCGCTGGCGCGGGCTTTCTTGGGCCATTCGCCAATCTTCTTGAGTTGCTGCGCGCCTCCACCTCCCTGCTCATCAAGAACCAGGACCCCCTTCTCCGCCCCGATCAGGCGTGAGGAGACCGAGACAAAAACCGCCCAAAATTCGGCGGGAGCGCCTTCAAATTGCCGCAGACCGGTCAGTTCGGCAAGCTCCTCCGGACTCCCCTGCTCTTCTCTGATTTCTTCGTCGGACATGGAATTTATTGGCAACGCCGCCGGTTTCGGGATCGGTCGTGCGTCGTTTGAGGCTTTCGCTGATTAGGGAGCCGGGGGGATGATCATGCGTCCGTCGACGCCTGGACGCACCGCTTCGTCCCGGTTGTCGAACAGGACCCGGATCTTCAGCAGACCGCTGGAAGGATCCACAACCGGTGAAATGAACGAAACCTTGCCGGCGACGTTCACAAAACCCGCACCTGATTGAACCTCCAGGCGAACCTCTTGATCCAATTTGAAACGTGGCCCCAACTTGGCGTCCACATTGGAGGTGAAGTAGCACCGACTGGAGTCCACGATGCGCATCAACGGCTCCTGGGCTCCGCAGGCCTCGCCCTCATCCAACACCCGCTCAACAACCTGTCCGGACAAGGGAGCATCGATTTCGCGCAATTTCACGGCGTCCAACGCAATCTCGTAGTCGATCTTCTCCCGGTCCTCGGTGATTTCGAGGCGCAACCGCTCCGCCACGGCCCGATTGTACTCCAGCTCCTTCTGGGCCAACTCGTCCTTGCTGACCGACGAAGTCGAGGTAAACAGTTTTTCCGTCGCCTCGAAGTCCTGTTTGAACGTCTGCTCGGAAAGCTTGGCGGCATCGAGTTCGGCCTTGCTCTCCCAGAGCAACTTCCGACGCTTGACCTCGAGCTCCTCGCGCATTTTGACCAGTTCGAGGATGCGCTGCCCCTTGGTCACCTTGTCGCCCTCCTTGACCAGCGTGCGCGCAATCGTTCCCGGCACCGGAGCTCCCACCACGATGTCAAGAAACGGCTCGGTGATTCCATCCGCAGTCTCCTGAGCCCGGCTTTCCGTTGCCGCCAGTCCAACCAGGACCGCCAAGCCAAAGGCCGCGAACGACCGGCTGGCACATACCTTGAGTTTGTTCATTTTCAATGCTCTTCGAGTGGGAAAGCGACCTAGAATTTCTGGCCTACTGTTGAAGCTCCTGGGACGGCACCGGCGCGGAGGGGCCACCCGGCGAGCGGTGCGAACGGTAGATCCCCTGCAGTTCGCCGACAAACTGCTGGAACGCCTCCTCATTGATGCGCCCCTTGCGCACCAGATCGGTCGTCCGCATGCGCAGCTCCGACTTGTCGATCTCCATCTCGCGCTTTTTCAAGCCCACGCCGACAATCGTGTGAAGTTGCAACACAGCGCGCTCGAACATCGCCAATCCGCGCAGGTAGTTGATCCGCGATTCAAACAGGTCGCTCTCCGTCTCAAAAACCACGCGGCTGGTGGTCTTGCCCACCTCCAGGCGCGCCAACTCCGTCTCCAGCAGCTTCTTGTTGAAATCCACCACCTTCTGATAATGCTCGACCGAATCGCGGGCGGCGCGCACACCCTGCAGGGAGGATTCGATCAAGTTGCCGATCTCGACGGCGGCGCCTTCAACCGCCAATCGGCTGGCCTCGAGTTGCAGCCTTGCCGATTCCGCCTGTCGGCGAGCGCGCTTGTTGCCCGCGAGAGGCATGCGAAATTGCAGGCTGACATTCCATGCCGGGAAATCGTTCTGCTGGGTTTGGCGATGCGAAGCGCCCGGGGAGGTTCCAATGCCGCTGACACTATAGCCGCCGGTCAGATCCAGCAGCGGAAGCTTCTGGTTGCGCGCGACCTTGTGACGAATCTCATTCTGCCGCCGCTCCAATTCCAGACCGAGATAATCGGGATTCATCACCAAGGCTTCCTGCTGGAGGTCGGCCACTTGGCCCAGTTCCATGGCTGTCACCCGCGGCGTGTCGGTCGCAACCAACCGATTCCCGCCATCCATCGAAGTCCGCATGATGAGATCCAGGGCGGTACTGTTCGCCGACTGCAACCGTTGGCGCGCCTCGTTCTCGATCGCCCGCCGCTCCGCCAGACCCGATTCCGCCTGCAGCACATCCAATTCCGAAGCCTTGCCCACCTTCACCCGCTCGCGGCTGTCTTTCAGGATCGTGGACGCCAACTTCACCGATTCCTGACTGATGTTGAATTGCTCCTGCGCCAGATAAAGGTCCCAGTAGGCTGTCTCCGCGGCAGCCAATGCCTGCATCATTCCCCGCCGGTATTGTTGAAAGGCGGAGTCCGATCCCAACGCGGCCAAACGAATTCCAGCGAGATTGACCCCGGTGCCGGCGTTGCGCAACAGCGGCTGGGTCAATGTGGCTCCAACCGAGGTAAGCCACTCCCCGTTGGGAAACGTGGCCGTGTTGAGGTTGTTGTTCAGTTCGGAAATGGAATAACTGAGCTGGAACCTCGCACCGGTGGGAATCAATACCGCGACCCCGGAATTGGCCACCTTGTCACGCTGGTTGAAGACCGCAGTGAACAGGCTGGTCGCCTGCTGCGCTGTGTTCGGCCGCTGATTGTCGATCCACTCCAGATTGCTGAAGAATTCCGGCTCGAAAATCCATTTTTCCCCCTCGTAGCGCTTGTGCTCCAGAGCCGATTCCAGAATCCGGATCTGAATGTTCTCATTCTGGGCAAAAACCCGGCGAACATAGTCGTCCAAGGTGATGGATTGCGACGGATGCTTCTGAGGCATTTCGGCTGCCACCGCCCCAAAAAGGATCCTCGATCCCATGACCAGTCCGAGCGCAGCTCCGACTCCCGAACGTTTCATTTTTCTCATATGTGCCTGACTCTCACCTTCGAAGGCGTTACGACAAACCGACCACAGTCCCGCATGCGCTGTGCTTGAACCATTTCCAACACCTTGGTGTCAAGACTGTTCGCGCAACTTTGGCCGCCAATTGTCAGAACCTGCCTCAATCGCTGGAAGCGCATGTCATTGCAACCCGGCAACTGAGAGCCTGGAACTTGAGAACCTACCTGATAGCGCCGGCCCTGCGCAAAGCTTTCTTCTCCCGCCCTGAGGCCGGTCTTCAATTCAGACAGGGCGGCCAGCCTCTCCCGGGACTCCCGTGACATTGCTGGCGAAAGGCACAGGACTGTGGAAGGTGATCCCCGCCGAGAAACCCAACGAGAAAACGCGCGCGGGACGGAAGGAAGCCGACCGCGATTCCCTGTTGGCCCAACCGAAGCCGACATGCCATCTCTCGGAATTCGTCAGCCCAAACCGCCGCTGACGGCTTGCGCCGACACCCCGTTCATCCTCAGATAAACTGCGGTGACAGGCTTCTTCCATACTCCGCGGTGGTTGCGCCAAAGGAAACAGGCTTGAACCACCCCGGGGAGGTGTCTCAGAGTTCGCCTTGTATCGAGCGAATGAGACACACGGTTCCACCCCCGCCGCCCGGCCCGCGCAAGACCCCAGTCTTTGCGACAACGCAGTGGACGGTCGTGCTGGAGGCGGCGGGCACGACGTCGCCGGGAGCGGCGGACGCGCTGGAGAAGCTGTGTCTCGCCTATTGGTATCCGCTCTACGCCTACGCGCGTCGCAAAGGGAAGTCGCCCGAGCAGGCCGAAGACCTAACGCAATCCTTCTTCGCCGAACTGATCGAAAAGAAGACGTTTCAGGCCGCGGACCGGAGCCGGGGGAAGTTTCGCTCGTTTTTATTGACCTCGTTCCAGAACTTCCTGGCCAAGGAACATCGCAAGTGTCTGGCCCAGAAACGCGGCGGCGGGGCGCGGCTTTACTCGCTCGATTTCAAGGATGCCGAAGGTCGCTTCGTCTCCATTGAGGAACCCTCGCACGAACTGACGCCTGAAAGACTGTTCGAACGCGAGTGGGCCAAGGAACTGCTCGCCCACGTGCTCAACCGGTTGCGCTCGGAATTCCGGACGCAGGGCGCGGAGACCCGGTTCGACATCCTCAGCGGCTGCCTCGTCGACCCCGACAGCATGGAATCCTATGCGGACCTTGCTGCACAGCTCGGTTCCACCGGAGGCGCCGTCAAGGCCGCCGTCCATCGGATGCGAGGCCGCTACCGGCAGCTTTACCGCGAAGAGATCTTGTGACTGGTGGGACGCGAGGATCAGATCGACGCGCAAAGCCGCCACGCTGGCCGTTCATCCGGAAGGACAGGAGGCCTTGATCGGACGACGGGATGGGGCGGTGGTCCGGCTGAATCTCATCGACAACACGGTCGTGTGGATACGGTATCTAAACGACGAGGCGATCGCGGATCTGACCTACTCTCCGGACGGGGACCGGTTCATTTCAGCTGTGGAGCAGGTCGATGGGAGCCAGTTCCTTCACATCTGGGACCTCCGCTCCGACTCCGAGGACAGAACACTGTTGGGCGGCCGTAGCGCTGTCGCCCGCTTGGCTGTGCATTCCCGGTCCAACGAACTGCTGGTGGCCGGCCCCTTGAGCCGGGTGTGGGATGTCGGCGCGGCCGAACCGAGATGGTCGCGGCCCGTTTCCGTGACGCGTGACGGCCTTTGCGACGCTCAGTTCTGGGGGACAGACGACCGCCTCCTCACGTCCGACGAGCGGTTCGGCACGGTCTTGGTGAACCTGCCAGGCCAGAGAGAGTCGGCGTTGCAGCCACATGCGTATCGCTGCCGCGCAAGCGTCAGCCGCGATAAAAAACAACCGTCTTTCTCATCGGGGTCTCCTCCGCGGACGTCCGTGATCACGAGGGACGCACCTCGACGTTCGACCTGGGTGTTGCCATGGCAGGGGCCGTTCTGCGCGTGTCTCCGCAAGGCCGACGAGTCGCCTTCTTCCAGTCCCGGAAGCTGGCCGCCTTCGACCTTCCGTCGGGACGCGGGCTCTTTCATCTCTCCAAAGGCGGCGTGGCCTCCTGCAACGATCCTGCCTGGCTGCGTGAGGAACGTCTGGTCGGCGCGCTCACCATGAATTCACGACGAGGCAGCTCATTTTCCCAGGAATGGCTTGCGGTCATCGACGCGACCGACGGGAAACACGCGCTGACGATCACCAACACAACCGGAATCAACTGCCTGGCGTTGTCGTCGGACTTTCGACTGATCGCGGAAGCCGGCGAGGACCGGATGATTCGTCTGCGCGACAGCTCCAACCTGGATGTGAAACGCGAATTCCGCGCGCACGACGACTCCATCACCAGACTGGCGTTCCATCCACAGAAGCGCCTCCTCGCCAGCGGGGCCAAGGACGGCTCCGTGAAGGTCTGGGATCTGGGGGCGGGCCACTGCCTGACAACCTTTCGTGGACTGGCCGAGGCGGCGCTGAACCTGGATTTCAGCCCCACAGGCCGCCGGTTGGCCTGCGTGGCCGAAAACCAGGGTGTGCTGATCTGGGAAATCCCGGAAACGCCCGAACCCGATTCCAAGATCGGCGCCAACGAGTGGGTGACTCTGCTGGACCGGATCATGCCGGACACACACCTGGGCAACTGGCGCTTTCAGAACCGGATGCTGGTCAGTCCGGACCGCCCGGCAGCCATTGTGTCGTTGCCTGGCAAGTTGCCGCCGGCCGGCTATCTGGCTCGCGTGGACCTCAGGCCCCTCGGCCAGGACCTGCTTCATTTCACCCTGCCGATCGGAGATCGGTTGACCGGCTTCGACCTCGACGCGAACACGCTCGAGGGGCGCTTCGGCGGCGTGATCCGCGCGATTGCCAAGCAGCCGTCACGTCGGGTCAACAAGAAGGAAATCGGGGATCCTTCCCGACGGGAACTGCACCTCGACATCCGAACCTACGGTGATCAGGTCCACTTCGAATCGATGTTGGACGGCATGCCCTTCTGCAGATGGAACGGCCCGCTGTCGGCTCTGAAATGGGATCAGAACTGGCCGACGCCGCCGGCCGGCCGCATCGCGATCGGCGCGCATAAACCGACCTGGGTCGTCTATTCCGTCGATGTCAGGTCGCTTCCGTCTGCGCCGGTCGAGTAATTGGGGCAACATCCACATCACGTGATTTCGGGACCAGCCTTTTCTCTTCTTTTGCAGACCCCGCTCTTTCACATGCCCGCCCTTCGACCAGTGCGGAACCCGTTCTGCGAGCCCCCCACTGCCCGGAGGAACGGCATACGGAGGAACAAAAAAGGCGGAGCCCGACCGGCTCCGCCTTTCGTGAATTGATGTGCGACCGTCCGGCCGATTCAGCCGACCAGGGGCTCGTCTTCCAGCAAGGCGTTCGATTCAATTTCCGGCGCTTCCACCAGAGGTTTGAGTTCAATCTCGCGATGGTGCGGGAAGCCGGTGCCGGCGGGGATGATATGCCCCATGATCACGTTCTCCTTGAAGCCGCGGAGGAAGTCGCGCTTACCCAAGGTCGCGGCGTCCGTCAAAACCCGCGTGGTGTCTTGGAAGGAGGCGGCGCTCAGGAAGCTCTCGGTCTCCAGTGACGCCTTGGTGATGCCAAGAAGCACGGGCTGAGCCTCGGCCGGCTTGCCGCCCATTTCCCCGATGCGTTCATTCTCGATCTCGAAGGCGATCTTGTCGATCTGCTCGCCCCAGAGGAACGAGGTGTCGCCGGGTTCGGTGATGCGCACCTTGCGGAGCATCTGACGAACGATGATCTCAATGTGCTTGTCGTTGATCGTCACACCCTGAAGGCGATAGACCTCCTGAACCTCGTTGAGCAAATGCTCCTGAAGCTCCTGCGGTCCGCAGACATCCAGAATCTCGTGAGGCACCACCGGCCCTTCGGTCAACTGTTGTCCCTTCTTCACGACGTCGCCCTTGTAAACGATGACATGTTTTCCGATCGGGATGAGGTGCTCCTCCTCAACGCCGGATTGGGGGTCTTTGATCAGAACGCAGCGCTTGCCGCGGACGGTGGCTCCGAAGTCAACGACGCCGTCGATCTTGGAGATCTCCGCGGCATCCTTCGGGCGGCGCGCCTCGAACAACTCGGCGACACGCGGCAGACCGCCGGTGATGTCCTTGGTCTTGGACACCTGACGCGGCGTGCGCGCCAGCAACGTTCCCGCCACGATCTTGTCGCCCTCTTCCACCACGATGTGGGCGCCTGAAGGAATGGCGTAGTTGGCGAGCGGTTCGCCCGTCGCGTCCTCGATGAGCACCTGCGGATGAAGATCTTCCTTGTGTTCGATGATGACCATTTCCTCCTGGTTGGTCGCAGTATCGACCTCGGACTTCATGGTCACGCCCTCAATGATGTCATGGAACGCGATCCGGCCAGCTTTCTCTGAGAGAATCGGCACGTTGTAGGGGTCCCATTGAACGAAGGTTTCGTCCTTGGCGACCTTGCCGCCATTCGGGACGGAAATAACGGACCCGATCACGATATTGTAGACCTCCAACTCACGACCGGTTTCATCCTGAATCGCAAGCGAGCCGCTCTTGTTCAACGCAATGCTGTTGCCATCCTCCAGTTCGACGATACGAAGGTCGTTGTAGACCACGATGCCGTCGTGCTTGGACTTGATCAACGGCTGACTGTATTGGCCCATGGAAACACCGCCGGTATGGAATGTGCGCATCGTGAGCTGCGTGCCGGGTTCGCCGATGGACTGCGCGGCGATAATTCCGACCGCCTCACCGAGTTTCACCTTGGATCCAGTCGCGAGATTGAGGCCATAGCATTCCTTGCAGAGGCCTTTCTTGCTTTCGCAGGTCAGGACCGAGCGAATGCGGACGCGCTCGACATTGGCGCGATCGACCAGGCGGGCCTTCTCCTCCGTGATGAGGGCATTCGCCTCGACCAGCGGATTCTTGGGATCGATCGGGTCGTAGATGTCATCGCAGGAGTAACGTCCAATGATGCGATCGCGCAATTTGACGACCTCTTCCTCGCCCTCGTAGATGGCCTGCACCCAGATGCCGTTGGTCGTGCCGCAGTCTTCCTCGCGAATGATCACATCCTGTGCGACATCGACCAGTTTGCGGGTCATGTAGCCGGAGTCGGCGGTCTTCAACGCCGTGTCAGCCAGACCTTTACGCGCTCCGTGCGTCGAGATGAAGTATTCGAGCACGGTCAATCCTTCGCGGAAGTTCGCGAGAATCGGCTTCTCGATGATATCGCCGGACGGTTTGGCCATGAGGCCGCGCAAACCGGCCAACTGGCGGACCTGCTGACGGTTGCCTCGAGCTCCCGAGTCCACCATCAACCAGACCGGGTTGAACTCGGCCTTGCCCTGGTTGACGAGCAGCGTCTCGAGCATGACGTTCGAGATTTGGTCGGTGCACTCCGTCCAGATATCAATCACCTTGTTGTAGCGCTCGCCGCCGGTGATCAAACCCTTGCGGTACTGCTTCTCCACATCGGCAACGCGTTTGGCGGCCGCCGAGATCTCCTGGGATTTCTCCTTCGGAATGATCATGTCGTCGATCCCGATGGAAACGCCGGCCTTGGTGGCCTCGGTGAAGCCCAACTGCTTCAAGCGGTCCAGCACAGCCACGGTCTCATCGTGGCCGCAGACCTTGTAGCAGTGCCAGATGATGGTCCCGAGTGCGCCCTTGTTCATGACCTTGTTCGGGAAGCCCAGCTCCGCCGGCCAAAGCTCGCTGAAGATGACGCGACCGACAGTGGTTTCGATCACGTTCTTCTCCGCGTCGCCATAAACGGTTTCCTTGCCCTTGTCCGGGTTCGCGAGGCGAATCCGCGAGTGGGTGTGCACGTCGCCTTCCGCCAGCGCAAAAATCACCTCCGACTTGGAGCCAAAGAGATGGATCCGAGGCTCCTTCTTGCCCCGACCAATCTCCCGCGGCTCTGCGGTCAGGTAGTAGCACCCGAGCGTAATATCCTGCGTGGGGGTCATGATCGGCTTGCCGTTGGAGGGGCTGAAGATGTTCTGCGGCGCCATCATGAACAGGCGCGCCTCCATCTGAGCCTCCACGGAAAGCGGCACGTGCACCGCCATCTGGTCGCCGTCGAAGTCCGCATTGTAGGCCGTGCAGACCAACGGATGAATGCGCAGGGCCTCGCCTTCGATGAGAACCGGTTCAAAGGCTTGGATGGAAAGACGGTGAAGCGTGGGAGCGCGGTTCAACATGACCGGGTGCCCCTTGGTGACCTCGGCGAGAATGTCCCAGACCTCGGTCGTCTGGCGCTCGATCATCTTCTTGGCCGAGCGGACGGTGTGGACGTAGCCCAGCTCCTTCAATCGGCGGATGATGAACGGTTCGAACAGCACCAAGGCCATCTTTTTCGGCAGACCGCATTGGTGCAGCTTCAACTCGGGACCGATCACGATGACGGAACGGCCGGAATAGTCGACGCGCTTGCCGAGCAGATTCTGGCGGAAACGCCCGCTCTTGCCCTTGAGCATGTCGGAGAGCGACTTCAGCGGGCGATTGCCGGCGCCGGTGACCGCGCGACCATGGCGACCGTTGTCGAACAGAGCGTCAACCGCTTCCTGAAGCATGCGCTTCTCGTTGCGGATGATCACCTCCGGAGTCTTGAGCTGAAGCAGGTTCTTCAATCGGTTGTTGCGATTGATGACGCGGCGGTACAGGTCATTCAGATCGGAGGTGGCGAAGCGGCCGCCCTCCAGCGGCACCAACGGACGCAGGTCCGGCGGAATCACGGGAAGGACCGTCAGAATCATCCATTCCGGTCGGCTCTTGCCGGTAATGAATCCCTGGAAGAGCTTGATCCGCTTGGACAGTTTCTTGCGGATCTGCTTGCTGCGGGTCTCCCCCATCGCTTCCTGGAGTTCCTCGATGTTTTCCTCGAGGTTGACATTGGCCAACGCGTCGCGAACGCCCTCTGCGCCCATCTTGGCGACAAAGGTCTCATCTCCGTAGGTCTCGATGGCTTCGCGGTGTTCCGCCTCGCTCAGGAGTTGGTGCTTCTTCAACGGGGTGTCGCCCGGATCGACGACGATGTAGTCCTCGTAGTAGATGACGCGCTCCAAGTTACGGGCGGTCATGTCCAGCACAAGGCCGAGGCGCGAGGGCATGCACTTGAAAAACCAGATGTGCGTCACCGGCACGGAGAGCTCAATGTGCCCCATGCGCTCGCGACGCACGCGGGACAAGGTGACCTCGACGCCACAGCGATCACAGACAACGCCGCGATGCTTGATCCGCTTGTATTTGCCGCAAGAGCATTCCCAGTCCTTGACCGGACCGAAGATACGTTCGCAGAAGAGGCCGCCTTTCTCGGGTTTGAAGGTGCGGTAGTTGATCGTCTCCGGATTCTTCACCTCGCCCTTGGACCAGGCGCGGATGGATTCCGGAGAGGCGACGGTGATCCCGATGTAATCGACGAGATTGACCTTGTCCAACCCGAGGAGTTCGCGGGCATTTTCTTTGGCGCTAATCATGAATCTTTGTCAGTTTGAAGGGTTGCCGTTTCGGGATGAGACCAATCAGAGTGCGGCCAGCGCGTCGCGGTCGTCCTGCGCCTGCTGGTCCACGGGGTTTGAGTAACCGACCTTAACATCCAAGCCAAGAGACTGCATCTCCTTGACCAGAACATTGAACGACTCGGGCACGCCGGCTTCGAGCGCATTGTCGCCCTTGACGATGCTCTCGTAGATCCGGGTTCGGCCCTGTACGTCGTCAGATTTGACGGTGAGGAGTTCCTGCAGGGTGTAGGCGGCGCCATAGGCTTCCATGGCCTAGACTTCCATTTCCCCGAAACGCTGCCCGCCATACTGGGCTTTGCCCCCCAAAGGTTGCTGGGTGACGAGCGAGTAGGGTCCCACCGCGCGGGCGTGAATCTTGTCGGCCACCAAGTGCCCCAATTTCAGCATGTAAACGTAGCCGACCACGATTTCCTGGTCGAAGCGCTGTCCCGTTCGACCGTCGAAGAGATGCGTTTTGCCGTTGGTGGGCAATCCAGCCTCCTCCATGTATTGCCAGATGCGGTCCTCGTTGATGCCGTCAAACACCGGGGTCGCAAAGTGCAATCCCAATCGTTGGGCAGCCCAGCCGAGGTGCGTTTCCAGAATCTGTCCGACGTTCATGCGCGAAGGCACGCCGAGCGGATTCAGCACGATATCGACCGGTGTGCCATCCTCGGTGAAGGGCATGTCCTCTTCCGCAACGATCTTCGCGACGACGCCCTTGTTGCCGTGACGGCCGGCCATCTTGTCACCAACGGACAACTTGCGCTTGGAAGCGATGTAGACCTTGACGGACTTGATGATGCCGGGGTCGACATCGTCGCCGGCCTCCACCCGCTCGATCTCCTCGTCATACTGCATCCGCAGATCGTTAAAGCGCTTCTTGAAGCTGCCTATGATCTCGTTGATCTTGTTGCGGATGGGCGACGGATCGATCTCGATGCGATCGTAGACCGTCGCAAGCTTGCGCAGGAGGGTCTTGGTGATCTTGCGGTTGGCGGGGATGATGATTTCGCCGGTTTCCGAGTTGACCACATCGAGCGGAATCTTCTCTCCGAGCAGGATGTTGCTGAGGGCCTCGGTGAGCTGCTCGCGGAGTTCGTCCATCTTGGACTTGTATTCCTCTTCGACCTGCTTGCCCTGTTTCTTGGCTTCGCCGGACGCAGCGGCGCCACGCGTGCGCTCGGACTCCTTCTTGGCCGACACCTTGACGTCCATCACGATGCCGTAGGTTCCGGAAGGAACCTTCAGCGAGGTGTCCTTCACGTCGGCCGCTTTCTCGCCGAAAATGGCGCGCAGCAGGCGCTCCTCGGGG
>CAZFLK010000110.1:0-19036 GCA_964519245.1 uncultured Verrucomicrobiota bacterium | reverse complement strand
GCCTCCCTTGAGCGTGACAGCCACCGCCACCCCGATCAGCGACGCACCGGCTCCCCAATGGTTCCAGTTCGCCGGCATCGCCTCCGGCGGATCCCCGGACTTCGCCCCCATCGACTTGACCGACCAGTTGCCCCATTCAGTCTCCGCCCGCGGCGAGTTCGACTCCGAACAGGAGGGCGTCGCTCAGTTGTTCGACAACGACCCTTCGACAAAATGGCTGGACTTCGCCAATCATGCGCCGGCCACCCGCTCAAGTTGGATCCAGGTGCGCAGCGACGCCCCGGCCTCTCCTCGAGTGACCCGCTACGCGCTGACCTCGGCCAATGACGAACCCACCCGCGACCCCGGATCCTGGCGCTTGCTCGGATCCAATGACGACGGCGCGAGCTGGACGACCCTGGATGTCCGCTCAAATGAGATCTTCAGTGAACGACTCCAACGTCGCAGTTTCAGCGTGGCAAACAAACTGGGCTTCGCGCTCTACCGACTGCAGATAGATCGAGTCGCCAACCCCGCCCTCGCCAATTCCGTGCAACTTGCGGAACTCGAGCTCATCGTGGAGCCGGCCTTCGGCTTCTCCTGGTCCTTTGGCGACGGCCATACCTCGTCGCAACAGGATCCCGTGCATGTCTACACGAGCGGCGGTTCCTTCAACGCCACGCTGACCGTTCGCGACGGATTCAACCAGGCAGCGGCAATGACAACCGTGACCGTGTCACCCTCGTCGCCACACCTGATCGCCCTGATCAACTTCCAACCCGGCTCCGCTCCAGCCCCGCCCGCAGGCTACCTGGACGACCGCGGCGCCATGTTCGACGACCGGGGCAATGGCTTTCATTACGGCTGGAGCGCGGACAACACAGCCAAGACCGCGCGGCGCAACTCACCAGACTCACCCGACCCGCTACACGACACCCTGATTCACTCGGGATCCCTCACCTGGGAGATGGCATTGCCCAACGGTCTCTATCAGGCGCGCCTCGTCGCCGGCGACCCCGACGCCAGCGGCGAGCGGCATTCCTTCCAACTGGAAGGAGCCCTGTTTCTCGATGGACAGACCTCAAGCAACCGACGCTTCATCGAGAAGTACGGAACCGTCCGCATCGCCGACGGCCGGCTGACGCTTGCCGCGCATTCCCCGAGCAACGCCAACAAGCTGAACTTCATCGAGATCCGCGCCTTGCCACAACTCGCTCCCCAATGGATTCCCCAACTCATGCGGTTCGATCAAGACAGCTTCGTTTCCACCTTCCGTGGGGCCCCCGGTCTACGCTACGTCTTGGAAACGTCCATGGACCTGATTCATTGGACTCCGGTGGCGACCAACAGCGCGGCAGACGCGGTCATCGAATGGGACGCGCCCATCCCCCCGGGCGCCTCTTTCCGCTTCTACCGGACCCGGAATGAGTAGTCCCCCATCACCCATCACCCATCACTCCATAGAAAAAGCGCGGGCCTGAGCCCGCGCTTTCGCAATTCGAGATTCCGGCTGCTTCCGGATTACTTCTTCGCCTTGAGCTCGGCCAATTCGGCCTCGAACAGCTCGCGGGTCTTGCCCAGCAGGTCGGCGACAGAGACGTCTCCCTTGTCGACCTTGGCGAGCAAGGACTTCTGGGCAAGGTAGTCCATGTTCACAACCCCGGCCTTGCTTTGCAGCATGCGCCACGCCTTACGGCGCTCGACGGCAAAGAGAACCATCTGCCTCGTCACCACGAAACAGCGCATCTTTCCGCCCATCTCGGCCTTCACGTAAACGCCGAAGTCCGGGACGTACGAACGGTGGTTCTGGTCGAACACGCGACGATAGACCACATCCTCCTGCGTGATGCAGATGAGCATGTCGTCGAAGTGGATGAATTCGCTGGCCTCTTCTTCCTTGATGGGCTTGACGTGCTTGCGGAAGCGAGCCTCGGTCAACGCCCAGTGAGCGACCGTGAACTGATACTTGTCGCCCGTGGACTTGTACTTCGTCTGCCACCAGTCGCGGTCCGGATTCGGGTTGCCCTTGAGGTCGAAGCATTCCTGAGAGGTTTCACCGCCGCGCGGGTTGTAGACCCACTCGGGCATGCCGCGGCAATCGCGGGCCATCTTCGCCTGATCGGCGGACATGTTGTCGCCCACACCATGCTCCGGCTGGCAGGTGGTGTAACTCTGGATGAAGCAGGTGCCGCGGTAGTCGATGGCGTCCAGCATCGCCTTGTAGAGCTTGGCGGAGTTCGCCATTGAAGCCTGGATGACGAACGGCGAGCCATGCCCGCTGGTGAAGGCCTCGGCTACGTTCTTCTTCTCGATCAACTTGCCCTGCGACTGCAGGCCAAACTGGTTCATGTCGTAACCGCCCAGCATGGTCGAGGAATCGGAATTCTGACCACCGGTGTTGGAATAGACCTGCGTGTCGAGCATGAGCATCTTCACGTTCGGACGGTTCTGCAGGACCACCTTGGAGACATTCTGGAAACCGATGTCGCCCAAGGCTCCGTCGCCGCCGATCACCCAGACCTTCGGCAATTCGCGAATTTCCTGGTCCGTCATCCCGGTGTCGTCCAATCGAGTCAGGATGAAGTACTCGGCCTCGGTCATGACATCTGATTCGCGGGTCAGGAGGTCGTCGGACAAGCGCTCCGGAGCCACCGAGCGACGCGCGTGGTTGACAACCAACGACTCACCCAACAACCAACTGATGGTCGCGCCGTCCTGGAACAGGGAATTCATCCAGGGGTAAGGGTGCGGGTTGGATGGCGGCGTGGAGCCGTAGACCGTGTTACAGCCCGTGCTCGCGCCCATGAACATGACCGACATGCCGTTGGCGTGGCGCCCGTCGATCGCCTGCAGGTCCTTGTGATTGTAGGCGTCCTGCCGCATGACCGCGACCAGACCATTCACGATCTCCTCGTCGGTGACATCGCCATAATCGGCCAGGCGCTTGTCCGTGTCGGCGTCGTTCTCGCCGCCCAGCCCCATGACAACATGGGCAACGGCGCGCTTGTAGAGCTTGTATTCCGCCTCGCTGCGCTCCTTCAGGGCCGCCAAACGATCGAGTCCTTCCTTCTCCATTTGATCGGCCTTGGCGCGAAGGCGATCGGCCTTGTCGTGATAGAGCGGGCGCATGTAGGCCTCGGTGACTGAGGCAACCGCGCGCAGGATGCTCTTCTCACCGCAGCCGGCACAGGCGCCATCCCCGGAAACCAGGGCCTCGTAGTTGCGCCGGACCATCAGGTGGTTGCGCAAGGCCGCCTCGCGGGAATCCATCGGAGCTTCATTGTCATACAGCCCCAGATACTTCTGCGGCGTGTCCGGCAGCAAGCGGCTGAAAATCTGCGCCGTGGTGAGCTCGGAGTTCAGTTCCTCCGTCTCGGCCGTCATCCGCAGCGCGTCGTGATCGCCGCAGACCTGCACACATTCACCGCAGCCTTTGCAAAGGTCGGAAACATAGATCTGGAAGAGCCCGCCCTCGCCCGGATTCTTCTTCTCCAAACTGCGGAAAATCGCCGGGACATTGCTGTAGGCCAGCGGCAGCTTGTCGATGATGCCGGTAAACTCAGCCTTGGCCTCTTCGCTCAACCCGCCATTCAACGCAACCACCTCCTCGCGGACGATGTCCTTGAACGGAACCTTCTCCTTCGCATTGACCGCCTCGACCATCTTGGCGCGGGCGCGCTCCTCAATGCCGGGCAGCTCGGCGATCAGCTTGTCACGCTGCGCCGCGTCGCTGACGTAGTTCCGGGCGGCCGTCTTGAGAACGGTGGCGATGTCCTGGGAGGTGTTCGGCAGGGCCGTGTCCGGGCAGGCCGTGATGCACTCCATGCACTGGGTGCAATTCTCCGCGATGTAAACCGGCGTCTCGCGACGTGCAACATACTTGGACTGCGTCGCTCCCGTCCCGGCGGCCATGATGCCGACCGAAGCCAGGGCCCCTGCCGGTTGGTGGTAACCAAGCTCATTGCGAAACTCACTGTCGAATTTCTCGAGCGTCTGAAAGGGGTGACGCGCGTTCTGATCCTCGGGCATCGCGCAGCTCGGACAACCGCTCGCAGAGCAACCGGCCGTCGCAGGAATCTGATGCTTCTCCAGCGGCGAAACCGGCGGCTTGCGCATGCTGGAGCGATCCGCGTCCTCGATCTCCCCGATGTTGATCAATTGCGGACGATCAAAACCATCCTGCATGACCTTCATGTTCGACTCAACCACCGCCGCGCCAAAGCGGCCGAACTTGGTCTCGTATTGATCATGGATAATCTTGTCGAAGGTCTCCTTGTCGACATCGTAACGCTCCAGGAAGGGCGACACCCGGAAGAAGGCTCCCAAGAAGCTGTTGCCCTGCATGCGGAGCTGCAGGTCGGTCCGTTCAGTCGCATTGCGGGCAATCTCAAAGCCCGGAAGGATGTAGACCTTGATGTCGTTCTGCTTGATATACTCGCGATGCTTGACCGGAATGCGCTCCCAGGCGTCCTCCGGCGAATCACTGGATTCCCAGACAAGGCAACCGCCGGGATTGATGCCCTCCAGCGGATTGCAGTGCGTAAAGGCCTTCGGATCGCAGCAAAGCACCACGTCCACGTGGTTCAACTCGCAGTTCACCTTGATCTTCTCCGGCGCCACGGTCAGGTAGTAATTGGTCGGCGCGCCTTTCTTCTCCGACCCATACTTGGGATTGGCCATCACGTAGAGCGGCGGCTCCAACTGCCCCGCTTCATCATAGACCGGATTGCGTTCGGCAATCAGATTGGAGACCTCGCCGATGATTGCGCCCAGGTTCTTGCCCGTCGTGATCATGCCCCAACCGCCGATGGAATGGAACCTGACGGCGATGGCCCCGTCCGGCAACAAGGACGGCGTCTCATCGGAAATAACCGCGTAAGGGTGATCAATCCCCAAAGTGAAATACGACACGCCATCGGATGCCTTCTTGCCGTCCTTGCGGGCGATTTCGCCCTGTGAGTAAAGATACGCTCCAATCGAGTGCTCCGGCCGAAAGTCGCGTGAGCCCACACCGTAGGAACCGCTGAACAGACGGGGCATCTCATAGGCCGTCATGCTCGGGAGGTCGCCGCCGGAACGGCCGGATTCCAGGGCCTTGGTCAAGGCCACGCGGATATCGCGCCCGACCGGGTTGTCCCCGGCCATGCCCTCGTCCGTGCGCTCAAGCACGATCACGTTCTTCTTGCCGCGAAGGGCGTTGATGATCGCTGCTTCAGGGAACGGACGAATGACATTCACGTGAATCGCGCCAACCTTGGCTCCCTTGTTCTCCCGCAGCCAGTCGCAGGCTTCCTCCAGGTTCTCCACCGCGCAGCCAAGCGCGACAAAAACCGTATCCGCATCTTCGGTGCGATACTCGGTGATCAGTCCATAGTGGCGGCCCGTGAGTTGCCCGAATTCCTTGTAGGCCTCCTCGAGAAAACCCAGAATCGGCTCGTTCCAATTGTTGCGCCGGGCAACCAGCCCGTTCATGTGATGCTCCTGATTCTGCACCGGTCCCAGGAGAACCGGATTCTTGAGGTCCATCATCTCCGGAACGCGGCGACGCTTCGGACCAAACAGCTCGCGCTGCGCCTCGGTCGGGCACTCGATGATGTCTTCGGCATTGCCAAGATACTCGCGCAACAACTCCGATTCCGGAGAGTAGTAGGAGCGTTCCGAGTGGGTCGTGAGCATTCCGTCCTGGACGTTCATTCCCGGATTCAGCGCCAGTTCATTCACCTTGCGGAGAACGATCGCCTGGTCGGCGGCCTGCTGGGCGTCCCGCGACATCAGCATCGTCCACCCCGTGTCCAATGCGGCATAAATGTCATCGTGGCCGCAGTGAACGTTGAGCGCATGCTTGGTCAGCGCCCGCGCGCCAACCTCCAGCACCATCGTCGAGCCCTTGCCCGGGGCGTGGTAATACTGCTCCATCGCGTAGACAATGCCCTGCCCCGAGGTAAAGTTGACCGTGCGCTTGCCGGCGACGGAGTAGGCCGTGGCTCCGCCCTGGGCCGCATGCTCGCCTTCGCACTCGATGGCGATCTTCTGCTGGCCAAAAACGTTCAATTCACCCTTGGCGAACGATTCCTGATAGATCTCGCCGCCTTCGGTTGACGGCGTGATCGGATAGAACACGCCACCCTCCGTGATACGTGTTTCCACGTGTTTGGTGACCAGGTAGTTTCCGTTGCAGGTGACCCGGATGCCGGGATACTTCGGTTTGCCCGCCTGCGTTCCGTCGTTGTTTTCAACATCCGGAGCAACCGGCGTTTCAGTTTGATTTGCCATATTTGATCTCAAAAATTGTTTAGTGGCGCAATCCAGCGCCCGAGTTCAAAGTCGCGGACGTTACCACGACCGCCAAGGCAAGAAAATCCTTTTCCGTTCCAATTCAGCGCCGAAATCGATGAAAAACATCCATGTTCTGGAACGATTCCATGCAAAGTTTTCCCGCGATCGCAGCAAATTCAAGCGTTACGATAACGTTCACGTAACTTGCGTCGCATGATCTTGTTCGATGCCGTTCGCGGCAGGACATCGATTTCAACCAAATCGTGAATCTTGAACAGCGGATTCAACTGCTGCGAAATCAACCGCTGCAGTTCCCCCCGCAGATCCGCAGGTTCGGCGGCATCCGCGACAACCGCGTAAACAACGAGTCGATCCGCCCCGCCGCCTGCCGGAGGAATCGCCACCGCCGCGCTCTGATAGATCCCCGGGTGCGCATCCATCGTCCGCTCCAATTCCATCGAACTTACCTTGATGCCCCCGAGATTCATGGCGTCGTCAGCCCGTCCCTCCGCCTTGAAACGCCCCCCGGGCAATCGGGTCAATTCGTCGCCATGTCGACGCAGCGTCTCCCCATTCGGGCCCTTCGGACATCCTTCGTAATAGATCGTGTCGTGGTCGCGGTTGAGCAGCGATTGAGACAATCCGATCGAGGGCGGCGTCAGAAACACTTCCCCCATCTCGCCTTCGCCTGCCGCGCGACCATCGTCCCTGACCAACACCATGCCCAGCCCCAGACAAGGCGTCGTGAACACCGAGGGGGAAGCCGTCTGCACGACCGTGCCGCTCACATAACCGCCCCCGATCTCCGTGCCGCCGCAATACTCGATCACCGGCGCACGATACCCCGACCGTCCCATCAACCATAGATAGTCGGCCCGATTTGACGCTTCGCCGGTCGAACTGTAGGCCCGCACGTCCGGCCAGGCGTTCCAGGCGACCGTTTCTGACTGCCGCCAGGCCCGCGCCAGCGCCGGAACCAGCCCCAACATCGTCACCTTGGCCTCCCGCACAAAGCGCGCAAACCCGGATCCGGTGGGAAGGCCTTCGTAAAGCGCCAGGGCAGCCCCATTCATCAACCCCGCAAAAATCAGCCACGGTCCCATCATCCAGCCGATGTTGGTCGGCCACGCCGCCACATCACCGCTCCGAATGTCGTGGTGGTAACGGCCGTCCATCGCACACTTGATCGGAGTCTGGTGGGTCCACGGTATCGCCTTGGGGTCGCCGGTCGTCCCCGAGGAAAACAGGATGTTGACCGGCGTCTCCGGGCTCGCGGCCACGGATTCAAACTCGTCATCGTCGCTCAGAAACTCCTCCCACAGCCGATCGCCCGCCCGAAGCTTCAACTCCAAGCCCGGCGCCTGCCGGATCACGATCGCTGGCGGGGCCCCGGCTTCCGACGCCTTGGCAAACATCTCGATCGTCTTCTCTCCCCGGACGAATCCATCAACCGTGACCACGCCCTTCGCCCCGCCAATCTCCAGCCGTTTCTTCACCTCGGCCGCAGCAAAACTGTCGGCAATGGAGATGACCTGGCAACCCGCCTTGATCACTCCGAGATAGGCCGCAACGCACTCCGGCGTCATCGGCATGTAGAGCGCAATGCCGTCCCCCTCGCCAAAACCCGAGTCGCGCACCCCGTTGGCCACCCGGTTCACCAACGCCAGCAACTCTCCCCGGGTGACCAGCTCCTGTCCGTCCCTGCCCTCGCATCCGAAAAGAATCGCCGGCGTTTCCGCGCCCCAGTGGAAACAACTGTCCACGCAGTTCAACCGCGCGCCCGGCAGCCACCGCGGCTGCGCGACGCCGCCGCCGGGCTCCAGTTCCAGAATGGAATCGGGGGCGCGCTCAAAGACCACGCCCATTTCCTCAATGACCGTCCGCCAAAATGCGGCGCGCTCCCCAATCGACCAACGATACAGGGCGTCGTAATCGTCGACGCCGACCTTCCGCATCAACGTCCTCAAATTGGACGCGCCAACCCGCTCCGCATCCGGAAACCAGACCGGCGGCGGTCCGTCCTGCCGATCGCGATTGGCGTATATGGTTTCAAAGGCCCGCCAATGCTCGTCGAAGCCGGGAGCCTCGCCGGCGCGACACCGCGCGACGAAATCAAGCCACAAGCGTTCCTGCTCTCTCGGATCACTGGGACTCTCATGGTTCATGGCTTGATCTTCCGTTTCTTGCCGTCCAGATCCAATCCGACTGACTCGGGCGCCTGCATTCCCGACACGCGGCCAAGCGCCGACAACCGCGTCGACACGGACAGGGTTGCGCGCGCGGATTCCATGACCCTCTGCCTTACTCCACCGCCTCCAGCCAGGCGCACAATCGCCGCGAAGCCTCCATGGTCTCGCCGCAGTTCTCCAGCAGGAACGCCTCATCCAGCGCCTGATCCTCCGGCACATCGACCGCCGCATCCAAAGCCCGCTTGCCGTCGAAGTTCACATAGGCCAAACGCGCGGTCAGCTCCTCCTCCGGTCGGCCGAAATCCGCGCCCGGCAGAATGGCGACGCCCGTGTCGTCCAACAACCGCTCACAGAGCGCGCGACTGCCCCGGATATCCTTCCGACTGAACGCAGCCCGGCGGCCGCCGAAATCCGGGAACAGGTAGAAACCGCCCTCGGGAGACAGGATATCCACTCCCAACGCCCGCAGATCGTCGGCCAGACGATTGCCGAGCGCCTTCAGGATTCGTCGACACTGCGACAGATACACCCTGATCTCCATGGATCGGTTGAACGCGGTGACCGCGGCATACTGAATCGGAGCGGAGGTGGAGGTGAACGTCTCACTGGCCACGGCGGCCATGGCGTCGAGCAGCCAACCCATGCCGTCCGGTATGACGAAGACGCCCAGTCGCCAACCGCCCGCGCCACACCATTTGCTCAAGCCTCCACTGAAAATCGCGCCCTCGGGATACATGGGGATGATCGAGACATGTTCGCCTTCATGATGCATCTTGCCGTAGATCTCGTCCGACAAGACAACCACACGATGTCGACGCGCAACGTCCGCAATCTCCTGCAATTCTTTCCTGGGATAAGTCCGCCCGGTCGGATTCGATGGATCATTCAGGACCAGGATGCGCGGTTGCCCCGACCCTTCGGCGCAGATGGAGTCGAGTTGTTCGGCCGTGATGCGGAAGCCATCCTCAATCCGCGTGTCGATCAGCCTGACTTTCCGCCCGATGATTCGCGCCTGCGGCTCATAGGACACCCAGGCCGGCGTCGGGATCAGGATCTCGCCGTTGTACACCAACTGCAGCAGAAACATGAGCTCCTTGGACCCCGGCCCCACGATCACATTCTCCGCCGTGCATTCGATCCCGTAGAATCGCCGGTGATGGTCCGCGACCGCCTCCCGCAGCGCCGGCAGGCCCCGGACCGGCAGATAATCCTTCTGATGCGCCTGCCTCTGCAGTTCGGCCACCACGCAGTCCGGCACCGGAAAGGGCGACTGCCCCAGGCCCAGCTTGAAAATCTCCCGCCCTTCGGCCCGAAGACGGTTGCTCCGCTCGTTGATGGCGACCGTGGCCGAAGGTTTCAGCCCCAGCACATTCGGATTCAATTCGTCCGCCGGTGAATACTCGCCCTTGCTGCTCATGATCGATGACTCCCGTCTAATCCACCGACTCGGACTTGGAGCCGTCCGCCGGTTCCAACGTCGGTTCGACGCGTTGTTCCCGCCAAACCTTCACCCGGTAACCGCTCAGCACAACCCCGAAAGCCGCCGCGCAGCCATAGAATCCATGACCCGCGTGCACCGGCACAAGCAACGCCTCCAGAACCAGATCCACCACGACAACGAGATGAAACCCAAAGTCAAACCGGTTCACGAAATAGCCTCGCCGCTTCGCCTCCACCGCGCCCGTGAAGAGGGCAAACGCCACCACCAGGCCAAACAAGGCCGCGCCGCCTCGGGGAAACGGCTGCCACAGATGAAACACCCCCAGGTAGACCGCCAGCATTACGACCGTATACCACCACCGCACCTTCCGTTCCGCAATCGACATCGTCGTGCCCATTCTCTGAGAACGTCCCGGTTTCAGTCCGCCCATTCGCCAAAGGGCTCATCCGCTTCGTAGAGCAGCTTCGCTTCCTCCGCGCTCAACGCCCGGTCAAACACGGCGATCTCATCGAGCCCGCCTATGTAGTTCAACCCGAGATTGATGGCGGCCTTGTCCGGCGTCCAGCCCACCTTGCTGTTGAAACCCGCGATCGCTCCTTGATACTCCCCGTTCAGATAGAGCCTGCCCACGCCATCCTTCTGCCCGGTGTTGGCGTGCTCAAACGTGAAAACCACGTGTGTCCACTGCTCGGAACGGAACGGCAGATCCTCCACCTGCACCAGGGGGCGTTGCCCGAGCGGAATCGCCTCATACTTCGCTCCCGTCGGATTCCAGATCTCCGTGATCGCCATCTGCACAAAGCGGAAATGACGCGGATTCGCCTTGGTGAACTCGATGAAGAACGCGCCGCCACCCCAAGCCTCGCCGACAAACTGGAACGGGTCGCAATACCCCGGCTCCAAGTCCTCGTCGGGATCGATGCGCATCCACAACGACACCGAAGCCGACCAATCTTCGGGCCGATACCCCATGTTCTCCGGACCGCGGAAAAACACCACCGGCTTGGCTTTCTTCGTCCACTGCAACGAGCCGCCAAACCGCCCCTGCCCCAGCAATGCTTCCACATGCCCCTCGCCCGGCAACCCGGGCAACGCCACGCCCGCGTTCCGTTCGCCGCTCGACGGCGCCGAATACAGGATCGGATCGCCCTTGGCAAAATCCGCGTTCAGACCCCGATCAAAACTCGCATAGAAGGTCAAGGAGTCCCGCATGGCCCGCTCGACGCGGTCGTCCGCGGACGGAGGAAACGTCGTGTATTCCGAAAGTGTCCCACACCCCGTCGCCGCAGCCAGGGCGACGCCGAGGAGCGCCGCTTGAGCTCCTTCCCATTTCAACTTCATGGCTTCCCTTTTCATTTTTTCTTCGCGCTGCCCGGCAACGCGAACCCGCGCGCCAGATCTTCCAACACCAGCAACCAATCATTGCCGCGGCCATGGGAGAAGAATTCAAAGGTCTTCTTCCCGCCGCCCATGTGCTCGCCCAGGACGCCGGACTTGCCCTCCCGCGGATTGAACCACAAGGCCCGCACCTTGTCCGACTTGAGCTTGTCCATGTTCACCGTGACAGAGCGACCCGTCGGAGAATACACGAACGCAAAACTCCCGTCTTCCGCCAGGGCCGCGCGCGCGTGATCCGCCCCGCGGCGGGAGTCGCCCGCAATCACCGTTTGATCCGGCATCAGTCGATGCCACGGCCGCGACTCGAACAAGACGCGAACATGCTTCATCTGCGCTCCGCCCTGCGCGCCCAAGGCATCCACCCACGACGTGCGAACCTGCGCTTCTTTCGGTCGACTCGCATCCCAGAACTGCCAGATCCCGTGATGCCCATAGGCATGCCCGCAACCACCGGCCAACAACGCCCAATACGCCGCCTGTCGCGCGTCATACTCCTCGAACCTGCCGTTCTCGTCGTCCCAGCCGATCGGATGCCCCTCCAACCGGACGCCGCCATCCAGGGTAGGCTTGGGATTCTTCCGCGCATGATTGGCCGCGATGGCCGTGTAATTGTCCGCGTCCGCCGCCGCCTGTCCCGAATGCGTCAGGTGGAAATCCAGCCAATCGGCGTCATGAAACCACTTCGCCGAGTTGCCGCGCTCCGCGGGAAGGTAGGTGATGAGTTGCCGGCCGTCGCCGCCCTCGCGCAGCCCCTCGGCCATCGCCTCAATGATCTTGAAGTGCGCCGACCGGTCCGGATTCCGGTCGCCGCCTAGGATCCAGAACACCGCCCGGTCCTTGTAGCGCTCCCCCAGGAACTCCCCATACTGACGCGCATTCTTTTCGTCGAACACCTCCGGCCCCATGCCCCAACGCTTGTTCCACTTGTCTCCCCAGGTCGGCGCCAGTCCCATGACCAACCCCAACTGCTCCGCGCGAGCGACCACGTAATCGACATCGCGGAAATAGCGTCGATTCGGCTCGCCGGGATCGTTGTCCTTCAGGGGCGTCGCATCCGCCGTATTGGGTGAGTTCAAGCCATCCAACTCCGCCAGCAGCGCGGCATGCACCACGGTGAACCCGTTCCGCGCCCGATGTTTCAAATACAACTCAGCCTGGTCCAGCTTGGCCCGATGGAGCAATTCCCAGGCCGTGTCCGCCAGGTAGAAGAACGGGGAGCCTTTCTCAGTGACCAGATAATGGCCGTTGTCGCTGACTTTCAGCTTTGGGGCGCCGGCGGCATGAGCGGCGGGCGCCATCGCAAGTTGAATCGACAGGGCAAGAATCAGGAAACGAATCCCGCCCCACCCGACTCCGTGATTCGACACGCCCGTCTTTTTCCTTGCCCCTGACAAGGCGCGGTTGAAATCTGCCAGTGTTGAACCCGGTTTCATGCCGGACGTTCTATAAGCGCAATCCACCGCCCATGAAAGCCCAACCTTCTCCCGATAAAGCCTCTCACTCCGCCGCTCAAACGGGCGTCTCCCGTCGGTCCGCCATCAGCGCCGGATTGGCCGCCGCCGGCGGCGCCGCCGCCTTCGGCCAAAGCATCGTCGCCGCCCAGCAACGCAGCCAGGCCCAGCCCGATGACCGACAGCGCTCGCCCAAGCGCTACCGCATGAAGAAATCCATCAACCAATGGGCCTTCCCCTACCCCGACCGCATGGACTTGGAGCATTGCCTGCGCCTCGCCAAAGACGCCGGCTTCGACGGCATCGAGCTCAACTACGACCTCGACAACGATCTCTCTCCCAAACACGGCACAAAGGACTACGAGAAGATCCGCAAGCTGGCCGACAAGATCGGCATTGAGATCAGCGGCGTGTGCTCCTTCCTGTTCTGGCCTTACCCCCTGACCAGCAACGATCCGGCGGAGCGGGCCCAAGGCATGGAGCTCGCCGCCAAGATGACGCAATGCGCGCACGACCTGGGAACCGAGAACCTGCTGGTCGTCCCCGGCGCCGTGCACATGCCTTGGCGCGAGGATCACGACCCCACGCCGAACGACGTTTGCGATCGCCGGGCCAGAGCCGCCATCGCCAAACTTCTGCCCAACGCCGAGAAACTGAATGTCCACCTCAACATCGAGAACATCTTCTTCAATGGCTACCTGATGACGCCCGGCGAGATGAATGACTTCGTCGACCATTTCAGCAGCGAATACCTCAGGGTCCATTTCGACACCGGCAACATCATGATGTTCCAGTTCCCGGAACACTGGATCAAGGAACTTGGCAAACGCACCAAGAACGTCCACCTCAAGGAATTCACCAAGAAGGGCACCGACTTCTCCCTCGAGGCCTTCCGTCCCCTGCTCGACGGCACCACCAACTGGCCTGCGGTCATGGAGGCCTTCGACGCCAACGACTACGACGGATTCCTCACCTTCGAGTATTTCCATCCCTACGCGCACTATCCCGAGGCCCTGATCTACCAGACCTCGGATTCCCTGGACCGGATGCTGGGCAAGGTCTGATTGGAATCGTGGGAGCAACCGTAGCCGCGACCTTCCGCCTGCGCTCCGGGCGCGACTGCGCGAGAGGTGATTGACCGCCACTGTCGCCCGCACACCGGCGCAACCTGAAGGTTGCGGCTACGCCGCCAACGGGCCGTTTCCCCTTGCCCCCGATTCTTCCGCCCGCAAACAATCCCCCATGCTGCTGTTCCACGAGAAAGTTCCGGACGCCTGGCTGCCGAAGGTGATCAACAATCTCCCGCCGTGCCTGCTCGACCACGCGCACTTGGAACGCAAGGCCGCGACCACGGCCCTGACCCTCGAACGCTACCCTGCCCTCTACGACCGGGCCAGCGAGCTCAATGCGATTGCCATCGAGGAACTCGAGCATTTCGAACTGGTGCTGCAGTTGATGAAGAAACGCGGCATCCCGTTCGGCCCCGCTGTCCACAGCCCTTGGATCTCCGGACTGATGAAGGGCATGCGCAAGGGACGGGACGGACAACTCATCGACCACCTCATCTGCTGCGCGCTGGTCGAAGGACGCAGCTGCGAGAAGTTCCAGATTCTCGCAGCCTCTGAGGAACTGCGGGAAAAGGACCCCGAGCTGTCCGAATTCTATGCGAGCCTTGTCGAATCGGAGGGCAACCACTACGCGACCTACATCCTCATGGCGCGGGGCATCGATGAGACCGAGACGAACCGGCGACTCCGGGATTTCCTGGAACTCGACGCCGAATTGATCCGGCAACCGAACCCCGAGCCGATGCTGCATTGAGGAAGGCGGGCTCCCGACCGTTGCGCAACCGGAAGGTTGCGCAGCGCACGCGTCGCGCGAACAGTTGGCTCCGGGGTCGGTTCACCGCTCGTCCATTCGGACTCGACCCGCAACCTGAAGGTTGCGGCTACGGAACCAACTCGACCCGGTAAAACTTCATGGCGCCCGTCGCGCCCGCATCCTGCACCTGCGTCGAGGCCCCCACGGCCGTCACGGGGCTTCCCACGTCCGCCCAGTCTCCGACCCCGAACTGGTCGCGCCCGGAAACCTGATACTGTTTCCCGGCCACCGACTGAAACATCACCGTCGTGCCGCTCAGGTCCTGCGTCACGCTCTCGACCTCAATGCGCGAACCCGCATCATTGGGATCGGTTGCGGCGGCGGCCTCGGAGGCATTCGGAAAGTTGTCGTTGTCCGGATCCGCCAAAGGGCCCGCTTCCTCAGCAGTCCACAAGGCGAAATTGGATCGCTGAAAATGGTCCTCCAACCCATCAAAATTGTAATCGGCAAAGGCGGGCAGGATCTCCACAAAACCATTGGCCCAGACAACTTCCCCCGCGCCCTGACTCAGCCGGATGCTGCGCAATCCAGGCGTGGCGTCGCCAGCCACCGTCACGGTGGTCTCAACCAACGTGAACTTCACGCTTGGACTGATGTCAAATGTATCGTTGTCGATCGTGGTCGCGCCGAAGCTCAGGCCATCCCCCAGAATTCTGAGTTCCGCCCCATTCACCACCGCGCCCTGCCCGGGAACCAGCACGCCAAACGTCACGCCCGAAGCCCCCAACATCAGGGTCGCCGGCGTGGCGTAGGCGTCGCCCCCGTCCTCGGGAATGCGTGTGCGACTCATGAGATACCCGACTCTCGGCCCTTCCACTGCGGCATCCAGCCTCACGCTTTGCCCTTCCGCCACCGTGACCGGCAGGTTCCCGGACGCCCTGAAATCGAAGTCCGCTCCGGCAAACTCGCTCCCGATACCCTCGCCAAAAATCAAGGACTCCACCAACCCGGCAGGCGCCAACGGCGTCACCCGCACCGTGTAGTCCCCCGGCTCCAACGCGGATAAAAGATAATCCCCATCGGCATCCGTCACCGTTCCCTGCGCCACATTCCCCGCCTCGTCTTCAACAACCACAATCGCACCGAATACCCCGGCGGCATCCTTCGTCACCCGCCCGGAGATGGAGCCCCACAACGCCGCCGTCGCCGCGTCCGGATAGAGATGACGGACCGCCGCAATCTCATCGCTCGACAAACCGGCCTGATGATCCTCGATGCCGCCTTTGCCCCGGAACAACATGGTCGCCCCGCCCACCGGCGAATGCAGCAATCCCAGGAAATGTCCGATTTCATGCGTCGCCGTGCCTTCAACGAAAAAGGCGTCAGGGGCATCCGGCGTCGCCGTGTGATCCGTGAACCAGTTCCAATCCGCCCCGTTCAGAACGATGTCGGCTTCCTCGATCACGCCGCCGCTTGAAGTGATGCAGGTCACGCCCAGTGTTCCCGCAATGCTGGACGCTCCGCCTTCAACCACCGTGCTCTTGGCAAAATAAATCACGTTGGTCCCGTCGTTCGGATTCAAGTCCACCCCCGCCCCCATCAACTCGCCTTCCTCAAATTTCAAGCGCGTTCCGGTCACGGCTTCCCACTGATCGAAACTCGCACGCAGAGCGTTCAGTTCCGCAGTCGTGTTGGTGGTCGAATACCCGGCTGCGCCCAGATGAAAACGAATCGACTTCGAGACCGGATTCACCACGGTCGTCGGAACGGAGGGATCCACCGGGTCCAGATGCCAACGCAACGCGGGATCGGGCGACTGGATATCCAGGACAAAACCGGAAGCGGGAATGCCCACCAACAAAGACAGGATGACCGCCCCCGCCCAGGCAAACGTTCGCCGTCGACGCGCCGCGATTGTCTTCATCTTACGTCCGCTTTCACCTTGCTCCGCAACGCCGCCAGCGAAAGTCGCCGGTTGCCCAGCCTGTTCAACAAGGCCTGGCGACTCCCCCCGCCCTTCGCGCCGCCATGAAACAGATTGCGCACATGCTTCACGCCGGCGGCATCTCTAAACACGTCAAACTTCCCCTGCGCCAAGGCCAACACAACCGCCTCGCCTCGCGGGTTGAAAACCAGAAACGCCACCACCTCCTCGCCCACCACAAAATTCGGCGCGCCCACGACAACCGTGCGGCGTTCGCCCAGGACGCCGCCGGATTGAACGATCGTCAATTCCTCCCCCAACGCCGCTCCCTTCAATTGTTCCGCGAGGCGCAGACGGACCCGGGTCAACAACCTGCCGCCATCTTGTTTGACGACCTGCTTGCCGACCACTGTCCCGCGCACAACGGCTTGCGCCCCGGCCGCCAACTCGCCAATCGAAAGCGGAACCATCTGCGTCGCCCACCCGGCCGCCGCCCCGTGCAGCAAGGCAAAGAACAACACGACCCTGTGAAGCTGTTTCGCGACCATCATCTCGCCGGGAACATACGATGAATCCCGGGAATTTCTAGGCGATTCGCGCCGACCGCAACCGCTCAACGAAACGAGGTCAGGAATGCCGTCGCCCCGATCTCCGCGCCCACGACGCTTGTCCGGGCATGCGTCGCGGCCCTCACTTGGACCGAAGAAACGTCGTCTGACCTTCGGTGACGCGCTGAAAATAGCCGCCCGACCGCGCCAACGCCTCCGGCTCACCAAACTCCGCCAGCCGCCCCTCCTCCAGGACCATCACCTTGTCAACAGACCGAACCGTTTCCATCCGATGTGCGACAATCAAGGTCGTCCGCCCTTCGCGCAGTGAATTCAGACTGTCCATGACCGCGGCCTCACTTTCCGCATCCAGGGCGCTGGTCGGTTCATCAAGCAGTAGAACGGGCGCATCTTTCAAGAAGGCGCGCGCGATGTTGACCCGCTGTTTCTCCCCGGAGCTCAGGCGAGTGGCGCCATCCCCGACCACGGTGTCATAGCCATCGGGCAGGGCCTCAATGAAACCCTGGGCATTGGCGGCCGCCGCCGCTGCCCGTATCTCCTCCCGGGTCGCCCCGGGTTTTCCATAGGCGATGTTCTCCGCCAAACTGGCCGGCATCAGGACCGGTTCCTGCAGCACAATCGCAATCCGTTCGCGCAGGTCCTTCAACCGCAACTCACGCACATCCTGCCCATCCAAACAGATGCGCCCCTCGACAGGATCAAAAAACCTTGGCAACAGGTTGATCAAGGTCGTCTTGCCCACGCCGCTGGGGCCGATCAGCGCAATCGACTCCCCCGCCTTCACCTCGAAGGTGATATCGTTCAATACGGTCCGTCCCTCGGCATAGCCGAACGCGACGCGCTCGAACGTCACCGCGCCGCCACCCGCCGCAGGCGCCTCAAGCCGGCGCGCATCGGGAGCCTCGATCGCCTCATCGGCGGATTGAAGCAATTCAAACACCCGCTGGGTTCCCGCCGTCGCCGTCGCCACGGTGGCCCCCACGTGGGAAAGTTGGTTCAACGGCTCATACAACTGCCCCAGATAGACGACGAAGACCAACAGGGTTCCCACGGTCATTCGTCCAGCCTCGACCTCATGGCTGCCCAGCCAGACAATCGCCGTCATCCCCATCCCGAAAACCACCGAAATGGCCAGCCAGTAGACCAACTCCCAACCATGCTGGGTCAAGCGCTTCTCCCGCGAGTTCAGCGCCCGTTTCGCAAACATCCGACTTTGGCTTTCTTCCAGCGTGTAGCTCTGGATCAAGGGCATTGAGGTGACATTCTGCTCGACCGCCGATGTGACCGCCGCATCCGCTTTCTCCGCCGCCGCCCCGCTCTCCCGCATCCGCCCGCCGAACACGCGGATCGACAGCATCAGCATCGGCGCCAGGGCCACCGCAACCAGCGTCAACGTCACGCTCATCCGCCACATCACCACCAGCATCATCAACAACGACACCGCCGCCGTCACAAAAATCATCACCCCCTGTTGAAACATCTTTTGAAAGGCGTAGGTGTCCCAGGCCGCGCGATGCACCAGATCCCCGGTCGCCATCGTCTGGTGAAATCTCAGGGACAACCGCTGCAGTCGGTCGAACACGGCGCAACGCACCCGCTGCAAACCGCGCAACCCCACCTGGATCGAGATGAAATTCTGCAGGGCGGACAAGGCCCCGTGCCCCACGTAGATGATCAGGATCATCACCCCCAACAGCAACAACATGAAATCCTTGTCCGGCGTATGCAGCCACTCCGGCGCCGGCTTGTCCCCAATGACGGAATCCACAATAATGGCCAGCGGCCATGGCTTGAGCAGATTCGCCCCGATGCTCGCCACCAATAATCCCAACGCCGCCCAGATCCGCGCGCGATCCGCACGAAAAAAGCTCAGGGCATGTCGGAGTTTGTCCATGTCGCCCCACACCCTAACGACTCCCGCCCATCAAGTCAGGTGATTCGTGATTCGTGATTCGTGATTCGTGATTCGTGATTCGTGATTCGTGATT
>CAZFLK010000109.1:0-19039 GCA_964519245.1 uncultured Verrucomicrobiota bacterium | reverse complement strand
GAGTGTTTTTTTGCTGGCGCTCGACGGCAACCGGCAGACACTTCTGATCAGCGTGGATGCTTTTCGGGCCACATCGATCTCCAAGTTCAGTTTGCCCCCTCCGGCGTTGGAAGCCAGTTTCCGGATGACAAAAGCGGAAACTGCGGGTGATCATGTCCCGTCTCAGGCCTCATTCGTTTGAATGAGTAAACTGTAACATGTTGTTGTGCAACGGGTTAAGTATTATTTATGGAAAGTGTTGATTGCTTGGTCCCTCTGACGAGAGAATTGAGAACGCCCTTGCGGGGAATGCCGTCGTTCCCTGGGCTCATTTGAGTTCGGATATCGCCAAAGCATTGCAATCAATCTCTCCATGGCAACGCTGAAACCATTTCTTCTTGTCGCCTTGGGCAGCGCCTGCGGGGGCGTTGGCCGCTTCTGGGTCTCGATGCAGATGGCGAAGCGCTTCGGCGACAACCTACCCGTCGGGACCATGGTCGCCAATGTCACCGGTTGCCTGGTCATTGGCTTGGCGGCGGCTTTTACCATCGAAAACGGCAAGACTCAGATATCAGCGTCGGTCCAACAATTCCTGATGATTGGATTGCTCGGGGGCTACACCACTTTTTCCTCCTTCAGCCTGCAGACACTCGGTCTGATGAAGAGCGGTCATTTGGGCTACGCCTTGGGAAATGTTGTCCTCTCGCTACTGCTCTGCATGCTGGCCGTCTGGTCCGGTATGGGTATTGGATCTGCCCTGAATCGTTGATTTCAGGCGCACGCCTGACGTTGAGGACCAAGGAAGACGACACCTTCACCCTCCTTTCCGGCTATTCCGGCTATTCCGGGTCTTCCTTAGTTGATCAACAAGCCGCCTCCAGCAACGCCGAAGCTCCGGGCCCCCGTCAAACCACACCACAATGTTCCACGTGGAACTTCTCTCCGAACCGAGGAGGACAACGTTCACAGGAACAACGACACCTTTGCCCTCTTTTCCGGCTATTCCGGGTCTTGAAGCGTCTGGCTCAATCCTTATCGACCTGACCCTGTCCCCGCTTCATCCAGACCATGACCAGCCCGACATCGGCCGGTGACACACCGGAGATACGGGACGCCTGCCCCAAAGTTGCGGGCCTGATCTCCTTGAGCTTCTGTCGTGCCTCGTTCCGCATGCTGGGGATGGAATCGTAGTCGAAGCACGCCGGAATCTGCTTCTCTTCCACGCTGCGCAGCTTCTCGATCTCCGCCTCCTGCCGTTCGATATAGCCCGCATACTTGATGGCGATCTCCACCTGCTGAACAATTTCCTTGCCCAGGGAACCGTCCCGGTCCGGCAAGTCCTGGTAGGTGATCTCCGGACGCTTCAGCAGTTTTTCCATGGAGCCTTCCGAACTGTTCGCTGTCGCCAAGCGATTGATCTCGGTCTCGATCGCGTTGCGCTTGGCCTGAAATTGCCGGTAGTTTCGCTCCGGAAGCAGCCCGGTTTCGAAAGCCAGGTCACATAGCCGCTGATCGGCATTGTCCTGCCGGAGCAATAAACGATACTCAGCCCGGGAAGTGAACATCCGATATGGCTCGCTGGTGCCCTTGGTGACCAAATCGTCGATCAATACCCCGATATAGGCCTGATCCCGGCGCAGCACAATCGGGTCCTTCTCCTGCACCCTCCGAGCTGCATTGATTCCGGCCAGCAATCCCTGCGCTCCCGCCTCCTCATAGCCTGAGGTCCCGTTGATTTGGCCAGCCAGGAAGAGGTTTCGACAAGGTTTGGTCTCCAAGCCGGCGGTCAGTTGCGTCGGATGGACAAAGTCATACTCCACCGCGTAGGCGGGTCGCATGATCTCGGCCTTCTCGCAGCCAATGATCGTTCGCACCAGATCCACCTGCACTTCGAAGGGCAGGCAGGTCGAGAAGCCGTTAATGTAGAACTCATCGGTGGCAATCCCTTCCGGCTCAAGGAAGATCTGGTGTCGCTCCTTGTCAGCGAAGCGCACGATCTTGTCTTCGATCGAAGGACAATAGCGCGGTCCGACCCCCTCGATCTTCCCGGAATACATCGGCGACCTGTGCAGATTCTCCCGAATGATCTCCGCGGTCTTGTCCGTGGTGAAGGTGATATGGCAGGGCAACTGGCCATTCAAGCGATCTAGAATGGAGCCCGGAGGGTATTTCCCCCCCGAGTGACCGATATCCAAGGGATTGATCTGCGAATGTTCCACGTGGAACAAATCGTCTTTCCAATAGGAAAAATAAGGAATTGGCTCGTCGCCGGGCTGCTCTTCACAGGCTTCCAGATTCAGGGAACGGCGCAGCAACCGGGGAGGCGTGCCGGTCTTGAGGCGGCCCAATTCCAAGCCGATCTCTGCCAATGACCCCGACAACCCCATGGCGGCGGATTCCCCGGCGCGTCCCCCGGAACTCTGGGTCTTGCCGATGTGCATCAAGCCGCGGAGAAACGTCCCCGTGGTAATTACCACCGTCTTCCCGTGATACTGGACCCCGAGATTGGTTTCGACCCCGGTGATCTGCTTGTCACGGGTCAGAAGCTTGGCGGCCTGGCCCTGCTTGATATCCAGATTCTCCATCCGTTCGCAGATCCACTTGAGTCGAAACTGGTAGGCCTTCTTGTCGCACTGCGCACGGGGAGCCCATACCGAGGGCCCCTTCTTGGTGTTCAGCATCCGGAACTGGAGTCCGGTCATGTCCGTGCATTTCCCCATTTCACCGCCGAGCGCGTCAATCTCCCGGGCCAAATGTCCCTTGGCCAAGCCGCCTATCGCCGGGTTGCAGGACATCTGTCCGATGGTGTCAGCGTTGATGGTCAGCATCAAAGTTTCACAGCCCATCCGACACGCGGCCAAGGCCGCCTCCACTCCGGCGTGGCCTGCGCCTATGACGATGACATCATACTCCTTGGGATAGACGAACATGCTCAAGCAGAGAACTTAACTGAGGCCGCCGCCATTCCGCTCTTGCGCGCAATCCCGCTTGAACCATTCGCGGCCAAGTGGAGACAGATCTTGAACACCGATTCCGCGTCATCCGCGCGATTCAGACCCTCGGCGATCTGCCCGGCTGTAAAAGAGCGGCCGGCACTCTCGGTCAGAAAGGCCTGGATCTGACCTTGAAGTTCGATCACATCGCCGGCGGCCTTCTTGCCGGCTTCCACGCCAGGCTGATGATATGCGTTGATCCGCACCAGGAAGGCATACAGCCCCACCGCGCGTTCATATAGCGCAATCAACATTCCGACTGCGCCAGGCGTCAATTCGGTCACGGTTAAGGTTATTGACTCCCGACTATTCTCATAAAGGGCCCTTCTTGTTCCCTGATAAAAGCCATTGAGGTAATCCCCGGAGGTCACTCCCTGGCCCGATTCGACATCAATAGAGTTGCCCTTTCGGTCCTTGAGCACCTCGATAAAGGTGGCAAAAAAATTTGGTACTCCTTCTCTAAGTTGTTGAACATAAGCATGTTGGTCCGTTGAACCCTTGTTGCCATAAACCGCGATGCCTTGGTTCACCACCCGTCCGTTCAAGTCCCGTTCCTTGCCCAAGGATTCCATGATCAGCTGTTGCAGGTATTTGGAAAAGAGCTCCAGACGATCCTTGTAGGGGAGAATGACCATATCCTTCGAACCGCGCCCATCGCCGGCATAATGCCACATCAGGGCCAGTTGGGCCGCGGGATTGTCTTCCAGAGAAGCGGCCCGCGTGACTTCATCGCACTTGGCTGCCCCTTGGAGCATTCCATCGATGTCAACGCCCTGGAGCGCTGCCGGCAACAATCCGACCGCAGACATCTCGCTGGTGCGACCGCCAACCCAGTCCCACATGGGAAAGCGTTTTAACCACTTGCCCGATCTGGCGACCTTGTCCAAATTGCTGCCCGCGCCGGTCACCGCCACAGCGTGCTTCTCAAATGTCAGCCCGGCGCGTTCATAGGCCGCCTTCGCCTCCAGCATGCCATTCCGCGTCTCCTTCGTACCGCCGGATTTCGAAATTACGACTGACAGCGTCCGACCCAGCTTCCCGCGCAGCTCCGCCAGCACGGCGTCCATGCCGTCCGGATCGGTATTGTCGAAGAAGTGGACCTTCATCTTGTCGGAGCCGGGATGGCCCAACGCCTTGGAAACGAACTGCGGGCCCAATGCAGAGCCGCCGATTCCGATGACCAACAGGTTCTTGAAGGTCCCCTTGGCTCCTTTCAGCTTGCCGTCGTGGACATCCGCAACGAACCGCCTCACCGCGGCGAGGGTGGACCGGATCTCCTTTTGAATCTGTTTGGTGGGCGCGAGCTTCGGACTGCGGAGCCAATAATGACCGACCATCCGGCCCGCCTCACCGTTGTCATCCCGCTCATCAGGATTCGCGCGCGCGCCGGCCTCCAGCTTCTCCATGTCCCGGAAGGCCCGCCCCAAAGGCTCCCGCATCGCATCCCAATACGCATCGGAAAAATTCATGCGGCTGAGATCGACCGCCAGATCGATGGCTGGAAACTCGGTATAAAAGCGCTGGAAGCGCTCCCACAACTGCGCGTTGGTGATTTTCATAATGGATCTACTGTGTTCGACGATAAACCGCGCGCCGTCCAGATGGCACGGTTTTCTTTCAACGCGGTTGTGACGATCCGGTTCCAATGATAGGAACCCCATACCGAATGAAGCGTCTACGCCAACACGCCATCCGACATCCGCGTCTGTTCCTGGCAGCAACCATCCTGTTGTCCCTCGCGGCGACGGCAAGCGGTCATTGGTTGTGGACCCGTTTCGACCAAGCCCGTCAACTGCGGCAGGACTACCGACCCGCGCCCGAGGGTATGGTCCTGATTCCTGCCGGCAACTTCCTCTGCGGAGCCAACGATCCCAACGCCGACTTTGATGTGCCACCCCTTGCAAAGACATTCCTTCCGGCCTTCTACATCGATCGCTGCGAAGTCACCAATCATGAATACCGGAAATTCAAACCCGACCATCGCTACCCGGAGGGTGAACATGACTTTCCCGCGACCCGGATCCTCAAACACGAGGCCGAGGCCTACGCCCGTTGGGCAGGCAAGCGACTGCCCACGGCGGCCGAATGGGAGAAGGCCGCGCGAGGAACCGATGGCCGAACCTACCCCTGGGGCAATGACTACGACCGATCCAAATGCAACCTGCGTCCCGAAGGCTACACAACCCCCGAGGGAATCGAAGTTTCCGATGCCGCTGTCTGTCGCACGGGCGGTCGGAAAATGGCGGTCGGTCAGTTTCCCAACGGCGTAAGTCCCTACGGCGTGCATGACATGTGCGGCAATGCGTGGGAATGGGTCAGCGATATCCACGTCACCAGGATCCCGTTCGAACCCAACGAGAACTGGCATCGAAGCGGCATCATCCGCGGCGGCGCCCACGGCTACGGCGCCCGTCACGGAACCACCTATCACCAAGGCTTCGAACCCCTCAACACCACCTGCAACGACGTCGGCTTTCGCTGCGCCATGGACGCCGCGCCCGCAAAATAAACCCCGGGAAGCGCAGTTCAGGCGAGCTGTTGTAATCTTGACTTTCTTTGTCCCCGTCCGCACAAAGGCCACCAAGAAAATTCGACGCTTTTCGTGGGGGAGCCGTTTTCCGGATCTACGCCGCACCGCCCTTTGCGCGACGCTGTTTCTCACCGCAGCCTTCGCTTCGCTCCAAGCGCAGCCGACCACCATTCTCTCGGAGGGTTTTGAAGCTTGGGAACCAACGCCGGCGGCATGGTCCATTATCCAGGTCGGCGAGGGAACCATCGCCGCAGCCGCCCTCAATCCGCAAAGCGGCGAGGACTCGCTGCATTTCAATTCACGGAACATCAGCGAACAACAGGCGGCCACCCTGACGCTGGATCTCTCAGGCCACGTCGGCGCGATGGATCTCAGCCTGGAATTCTGGGCCCGACGCACCGGCAGCGACAAGGGCAAGCTCAACCTGTCGATCAGCGGCGACGGCGCCACCTAGATGTCCATCCACCGGGAAACGCCGGACGCCTCCTACCGCCGTTACGCCGTCGACCTGGACGCGGCGCTGACCGCAGCCGGCATCGCCCTCGACGCCGACGTCTTCATTCGCTTCGGACACCTGGCGCTGATTCAGGATCTCCACATTGACGATGTCCGTGTTGTCCGCGGAGCCGATCTTTCCGGACCCAGCGTAACAACGCATTCCCCACAGCAGATCGCCGCCACGGGAACGCCCCTGAACCAATTCGAGGTCGCATTCAACGAAGCCATCGACCCCGCCACTTTCACCGCCTCTCACATCACACTTTGGAATCCCCTTGGCGCTCCCGTTGAAGTCGCCTCCATCACACCGGTCAACGCCAGCGGCAACACCCGGTTCACCGTCAGCTTCGCCGATCAATCAATCCGAGGCATTTACCGCTTCAACCTGACGCCCTCCATCGCCGATGCCGCCGGAAACGCGCTGAACCAGGACAATGACTTTCTTTCGGGCGAATCGAATGATGGTTACGCCGGTTCGATCAGCCTGGACTCCGTTGCGCAGGCGCCTGCACCGGGAGGCGGGATGGTCCTCTACTCGCAAGACTTCGAAGCCTGGCCCCCGCCGGGAGACGCCTGGAGCTTCGACGCGATCTCCCCGGGGACCCTCGGCGTCTCCACCAACCAACCTCATGGCGGCGCCCTCGAATTCCGATTCGACTCCCGAAATCTGAACAGCCCCCAGTGGGCGAGCCTGAAGCTGGACCTCAGTTCCGTCGCTGCCGCCACCGATCTGGCTTTGAGTTTCTGGGCCCGCCAAGACGGAAGCACGCACGGAAGAGTCTGCCTCGAGGTGAGCGGCGACGGCGCCACGTGGCAGGAAGCGACGCGGGTCACCCCAAGCGCCGCCTATGGCCACTTCGGCGTCGATCTCGACGCCGTGCTCCAGCGGGCGGCCATCGCCCTGGACACCGACGTCTACGTTCGACTCAGGCACTTCGGTCTCATTCAGGACCTGTTCATCGATGATCTCCAGATCCTGCAAGGCATTGATGTCTTCGGTCCGACCGTGACCACTTTGTCACCCACGCCACTCGCAGCCGGCGCGGGCCCGCTGAACCAGATCGTCGTCAACTTCGATGAGCCGGTGGATCCCGCCACGGTGCAGATTGGCGATTTCAGCCTCCGTGATCCCTGGGGCTCGGACGTGACGATTACCGGCGTCACGGAAATGGCCGGGTCGAGCTCCATGGCCTTCACCCTGAGTTTCGACGACCAGAACCTCCGCGGAACCTACCAACTGACAGCCGGGCCCGGCATCGCCGATACCGCAGGAAATGTAATGAACCAGGACGGAGACATTCAAGGCGGGGAAAGCGAGGACGCCTTCGCAGGATCGGTCGCCTTCGAACCCACGTTCCTCGCGCTGACCGGAACCCCGGGATCCGTTCTGCTTTCCGAAGGCTTCGAATCCTGGCCTCCCGCCGGATCCCACCTGAGTTTCTATTCACCCTCCAACGGCAAGATTGCCGTCTCCGGGGCCATGCCGAGAACCGGCGCCAAGGAATTGCAGTTCAGCCCGATGAGCGCCGCAAACAAACAAGGCATGATCGCCAACCTCGACCTGGCCGCCGTGGCTGCGGCTACCGACCTGGGTCTCGAATTCTGGGCCCGACACACGGGAAGCGTCCACGGACGCGTGTGCATCGACTTGAGCGGCAACGGAACCGACTGGAACGAGGCCATGCTCGTGGACATCTCAACCGAATGGCGGCGCTTCTCGATGGATCTCGATGGCGCGCTCACCTTGGCCGGGATCGCGCCCGATGCCGACGTGCGCCTCCGCATTCGGCACCTCGGCCTAACCCAAAGCCTGTTCCTCGACGACGTTCGAATCGTCCGCGGTCTCGATGTGACCGGGCCGAGCATTGCCGCTCACACCCCGGCATTGGTCTCCGCAGGCGGAGGCCCCTTGAACGCGATCAACGTCACGTTCAACGAAGCGATCGACTCCGGTTCCTTCACCGCGGAAGACGTCCAAATCTGGGATCCTTATGGATCCCCGATAGCAGCGACGGACGTGAACGCGACGTCAGCCACCGACTTCACCATCTCCTTCGCCGATCAAACAGCCCGCGGCGTTTACCGCATCGCGGTCGGCCCCGCCATCGCCGACCCGGCTGGAAACCTAATGAATCAGGATGGCGATCTCGGAGCGGGGGAGCCGAACGACGCCTATCTGGCCGCCATCCGCTTCGCCTCGGAGGCGCTGGCGCTGAGTGGGACCATGGGAGAGCTCGCGACCGAGGGCTTCGAAAACTGGCCGCCTGCGGGCAACCATTGGAGCTTCTCCGCCAACGTCGGCGGCGTCATCCAGGTCAGCACGAACATGCCGCGAACCGGCGACCTCCATCTCTTGCTGAACCCGGGAAACCTCGACGAACCTCAATACGCCACCCTGAAACTGGACCTCGCCTCCATCTCGTCCGCAACCGATCTCGCAGTCGATTTCTGGGCCAAACGCCTCGGCAGCACGATCGGCCGCTTCTGCGTGGACGTCAGCGGCGACGGAACCACCTGGCAAGAGGTGTTCTGCGCGCGTTCCACAACGACCTTTCAAAACTATGCCTTCGACCTCGACAGGGCTCTGGAATCCGCTGGCGCCGCCTTGGATTCCGACGTTTGGCTTCGGTTCCGCCACTCGTCCCTGATCCAGGACTTCGTGTTGGATGACGTCCGAATCATGCGGGTAGGCGACACGCCTGCTTCCATTCTGTTGATCCAACCCGTTCCAACCGGCATCGAACTCACGATCGCCGGCATGGACGGCATACAGTATCGCGTGGAGAGCTCAACGGACATGACATCCTGGACCGCCCTGGGGACCGTCACCGGCTCCACTTCGCCCGTGAGATTCATCGATGCCACCATGAGCATGGACCTGCGCTTCTACCGTGTCGTCGTCGACCAGATGAACTGAGCCCGGATCCCGCACATCCAAAAAACCCGTTGACCACTCGAGACAATGGAACTAATCCTACTGTTGTGAAACGGATCGAAAAGCTGAACCTGCTCCTTACCAGCGCGCTGCTTATTGGCGGCGCGACAGTTGGGTTCTAGCCGATTCCTGAGCTTTTCCAAACCCCGCTGTCCGCCCGGCAGTGGGGTTTTTTGTTGTTACCCCGAAGGCCGGTCGGACGCGGCGGAGCGGGAAAAACAAACAGAAAGAAAGACACAAACCAGACAAACGAAAGTCCGAAGCCATGAAGAACAATCGAGTCAAGATATTCGACACGACATTGCGTGACGGGGAGCAGTGCCCCGGAGCCTCGATGAACCTCCGCGAGAAGCTGGAGGTCGCCCGGCAACTCGCGCGTCTCAAGGTCGATGTCATCGAGGCGGGCTTTCCCGTGATCAGCGAAGGCGACTTCACGGCCGTCAACACCATCGCCAAACAGATCAAGGGCCCGACCATCGCGGGTCTGGCCCGCTGCGTTTCCAAGGATATCGACGCGGCGGGCGAGGCGGTCGCACCCGCCGGCAAGAAGGGACGCATCCATGTCTTTCTGGCGACGTCCAAGATCCACCGTGAGCACAAGCTGGGCAAGGCGCAGGATCAAATCCTCAAGTTGGCGGTCGAAGGCGTCAAACGCGCCAAAGGTCTGGTTGAGGACGTGGAATTCTCACCCGAGGACGGCTCCCGCACCGAACCCGACTTCCTCGTGGAAATCTGCCAGGCGGTGGTCGACGCCGGCGCCACCACGATCAATATACCAGACACCGTCGGCTGGGCCGTGCCTGGCGAGTATGGAGAGCTGATCGCCCACCTGCATGAATCCGTTCCGGAGTTCAAGTCCGGCAAGGCCATCATCAGCGTGCACTGCCACAACGACCTGGGTCTCGCCGTCGCGAATTCCCTCGCCGCAGTGCAGGCCGGCGCCCGGCAGGTCGAATGCACGGTCAACGGCATCGGCGAACGCGCCGGCAACGCCTCGCTCGAGGAAATCGTGATGAACCTCAAGACCCGCGGCGACTACTTCGGCGACTACAAGGTCGGCGTCAAGACCACCGAGATCGTGAAGGCGTCCAAGCTGGTTGCCCGCATGAGCGGCCTGCCCGTGCAGCGGAGCAAGGCGATCGTCGGCGAGAACGCCTTCGCCCACTCCAGCGGCATTCATCAGGACGGCATCCTGAAGAAGCGGGAGACCTACGAGATCATGGACCCGAAGGAGGTCGGCTGGGGTCAAACCGAGCTGCCCCTGACCAAACACAGCGGCCGGGCCGCCGTCTCGGCGCGTCTGAAGCACCTGGGTTTCAAGATGAGCGACGAGGAAGTCACCCAGATCTTTGCCCGCTACAAGGAGATCGGCGACAAGAAGAAGTTCGTCTATGACGAAGACCTGGCCGCGCTGGTCGAAGGCCACATTACCGAGGTCCCCGAAACCTGGCATCTCGAGTACTTGAGCGTCACCAGCGGCGGCAAGACCGTGCCGACGGCGACCGTACAGCTCAGCAAAGTCGACAAGAAGAAGACGGACAAACGCGAATTCCAGGAGGACGCCGGCATCGGCGACGGCCCCGTGGACGCCGCCTTGAAGGCGATCGACCGACTGACCAAGACACGCGGGCGTTTGATGGATTACTCGCTGCGGTCCACCTCCCAGGGCAAGGACGCCCTCGGCGAAGTCACCATGAAGGTTGACTTCGGCGATGGCGAGCTCGTCACCGGCAAGGGCGCCCATACCGACGTGATTGAGGCCAGCGCGCGCGCCTACCTCAACGCCGTCAACCGCCACCTCTGCAACGGCAAGCCAAAGAAGGGGAAAAAGAAGATCGGCGGGAACCAGCCTTGATCAACCAACCCGTAGCCGCGACAACCCGTTGCGGTTACGGGTTTATCGCGCCGCCCTGAACGCCTTCCAGACCTTGTTGAAAGACGCCGGGACTCGAACGAAAACTCCTTTGGAACAGGACCGGGTCGCGGGAGGTCTTCGGCCAGATCACAACCGCATAATCCGTGACCGCGAACTGGATCGATGTCTCCGCTGTTTTCGTGATCGCGTCCAACGCATGAATCAGGGACAGGTCATGCAGCGGAGGATCAAGGCGCACCAAGGCGTTCTCCAAGTCGGCTTCTTCAATGCGGTTACCCGGCGCAACCGGGGCTCCCGCCGGATCGCGAGCATTTGCCTCGCTGGTCGCCGCAGGGCTTAGCACGAGAAAGTTGATGCCCCGTCCTTCCGGATCCAGACGAATGGATTCCTCGTTCAAGTGTCGGACGACCTCGCCCAGAGGGATCCCCGGATACGCAACCTTGTCCAAGGTCATTGTCTTCAGCTTGCGGACGATATCCTGTCGCCGCCGGCTCGTCGCGTTCGCCGTCCGATTGCGATAATAGGGATTGGGGACCGGCAATGCGGAAGGATCCGCCGAAACCGGAACCGAGGTCGGCGCATTCCCGCGGGTGGAACGTCGGCCGACCGGCGTGATCGCCGCGTCAGGGCTCCGCGGTTTCAAGCCCCAGGCGCGGGCTCCCGGGTAACCGCCCGGAGCACCGCAACCCGTCCCGAGCGCGATGGCCAGGAAAACAAGCAGGCGGGGAATAAGAAACACAGGTTTCACGCGGTTGGAAACATCACCGCCAGCATAGCACAAACCACGTCAATTGCCTTCCCTGCGAACCAACAATTCGTCCATGACGTTCGGCGTGATCAGCAACAACCAGACGGTTCTCTCGCCCGAGGCAACGGCCCCGCCAGACCTCTTGCCTCCCCGGATGAGCCCCCCCAGCATCACCGTCTGCCGGCTCATCACGCGCGCCGTCGTCGAGAGGCTCTGTGTCGGCCTATCGCCGCCTTCGGCAAAGGTAGCGAACAGCGCCCGCATTTCAACGCTCTGCCCGTCCGACGACACGGTGGGACTGACCGACAACTCGGTTTCCTTGTCGAAGCGAATCTCGACCGAACTACCGCTCAGAGCCACGACCCCCGGAGCATGAATCAACCTTGCTCCCTTCATCCCCGCAAGTCGCTGAAGCATGGCGCGAAACTCCGATTCAGTCAGGACACCCGAAAAGTTCTCGCTGCTCAGCGTCCGTGAATACAGCGGATGCCAATCAATATAGCGGTCGAAATCACGGACATCGACCTCGAGAATCCGCGCATCAATCGCCACCTGCGCCGGCGCCAGGTCCAACACCTTGAGCAAGGCTTCGATCCGCGCCATGTCCGATCCACGCGCCCGCACCTGAAGCGCGCCGGCATCCCCGTTCAGGACAACGCCAGGATAGTCCTGGTGGGGCTCGGTATCCTTTGCTTCGTTCCTGATTCCAATCGCGCGCCCGACCAATGAAGCCAGGGAAGCTTCCCCATTCGGATCCTGGCCGGAACCACGCAAGCCCTTCAGCAAACGCTCCGTATTCACCCTGAACACACGCGTCTCGATCGCGTCGCTCAGCGCCGGCGCCGCAATCCGAGGCGTGGACGCAACAAACTGCCTGATCGACAGCGTCGGCTGCTTGATCGCAAAGGAAGCCTGAGCCGAACCGGGCGCAACAAACTTTCTGACCGTCACCGTCGGCTGCCTGACCTCGAGGGACATCGGCGCCGGCGTCGCTTGCGTCTCCACCAAAGGGCGAGCCAAGGTCCCGAAAGTTCCGGAAGCCGTTCCTTCCGGATTGTTCGAAACCGGCTTCGACTCCGCTGTCCGCTGAACACGTCCATCAATCGCCTCGATGGATCTGACCCGATGCGCCAGCCCACGGCCGGGCGCGCCGAACTCAAACTCCACCCGCACATTCCCTGAGTCCCCAATCACCAGATTGGCTGCCACCGACCCGCCAGCCGCATGCCGCGCCGTCACCGTATAGAGTCCGGGGCTCAAACCCGGGGGCAGCGCGAACATTCCATGTTTGTCCGTCACCGCGAAATAGGGGTGATCCACCACACAAACGAAAGCCTCTTCGTTCGAAACCAGGTCCGTTTCGTGTCGAATGAACTGCTCCGGCGCAGCATAGCTTGTTTCCACCGTGACATTCGGCATCAACAACGACTCGAAGGAGCGATTGCCAATTGCCCGGGGCCTGGATTGCAACCGCAAGATCTTGTCGCCGCGCGCCCGCCAGATCACCTTCTGCCCCCGCTGAACACCGGCCACCCGGGGCGAAAATCCTTTGTCCGAACGCTCGATGACCACCGGGGCAGTCGACGAATCAAAATGTTGGTTCTCCAGACCCCGCGAAATCCACACGAAAACGTCCGCAAGGCCGCCATCGTTATCCGTGACCCAATGGCGCGCATGCCCCTTGCCTGCGCCTGCTTCATCCCCCGTATGACCAACCAACGCGACCCTTCCCCAAATCACGCCCGGCCCGGACGGCAAGACCATCCCTGCCAATCGATTCTCACCGTTCTGCGGCTCGACCGTCTTGCAGGACGTCAAAAACAGCGCAATCGCAGACAAAAGGAAGACAAGGCAGAAAGGTTTCATGGTCACAGGATTTTCCGCGATTCTGAACCCTCAAACGGTCCCGTCAATGCAGCAACAGCAACACACAGGCCCCAACCACAATGCGATACCAACCAAACGCTTCAAAGGTCCGGGTGCGAATAAACTGCAGCAGCCACTTCACCGAGGCAAAGGCCACCAACGCCGAGACCGACGCCCCCAGGAAGAGATTGAACCATTCAAATCCGCCAAACCCATGTTCCTTGATCTCCAACGCCAGCTCCAAACCCCCGGCTGCAAACATCGTCGGAACCCCCAGCAAGAATGTGAACTCAATGGAACGGCGCCGATTCAGACCCAACAACAACGCCATCAGAATCGTGCCTCCCGAACGTGAGAGGCCGGGAAACACCGCCGCCGCCAATTGACCCACGCCGATCAACACAGCCAGTTTCCATGAGATGTCATCGCCCAATTCCCGCCCTTTGATTCGCCTTTCCACAATCAGGAACAAAACGCCCCCGATCAACAATGCCCAACCAATGGGTCGCGGTTCATTGGGTAGTTCAAATCCAGCCACTTTCAAAGCGATTCCCCCCACTCCGGTAACGATAAAAGCAAGACAGAGCTTATAAACATACTCCCGTGTCTCGTTTTTTCTCCAAGTGCGAGCCATTTCCATGACCCGTTCACGAAACGCCATCAATACCGCCAGCATGGCCCCACTCTGAATCGCGACATTAAAGGCCTCCGACTGCGGACTCAGCCACTGTTGGACGATCAACAGGTGACCGGTTGAGGAAATGGGCAGGAATTCCGTCAAACCCTCCACAACTCCCAGCACAATGATTTCAAGCCACTCTGGCATGCCGGATTTGGACGGGAATTCTCGCCGACTGACAAGATGAAACGGGTATTATCCGCCCCTTCACTTGTCCTGAAACCTTCGGCGCCCTAAAGCTTTGGGCAACCAATGATCTATTTTGATTACAACGCGACCACGCCGCTGGACCTCGATGTCCGAGACGCCATGTTGCCCTACCTTGACGAGATTTTTGGCAATCCCGCTAGTGTGCACGCCGCAGGCCGCCGCGCCAGGGCGATTCTGGACGACGCCCGCGAGCGCGTCGCACATGTCCTGCAAGCCAAACCAAGCGAGCTCATCTTCACCAGCGGCGCCACCGAGTCGAACAACCTGGCCATCCTGGGAGCCGCCCGCAAACTCAAGGCAAACGGACGGCATATCATTACCTCCTCCATCGAACATCACGCTGCTCTTCACCCATGTGAATATCTTGCGAACAAGGAGGGTTTTGAACTCACCGTTCTACCCGTGGATTCCCAGGGAATCGTGTCTGTCGACGCGTTCACAGCCGCCCTCAGGGACGACACCATCCTCGTCTCCATCATGGCCGCCAACAACGAGACAGGATCCATTCAGCCAACGGCGCAAATCGGCGCAATTTGCCGAGAAAAGGGGATTCTGTTCCATACTGATGCCGTCCATTGCTTCGGCAAGACCCCCTTCGAAGACATCCACCAGTTCAACGCGGATATGGTCTCTATCTGCAGCCACAAGTTTCACGGTCCCAAAGGCGCTGGCGTGTTATTCACAAGATCGCCATTCCAACCCGAATCCATCATCCACGGTGGCGCCCAGGAGAACGAACGGCGAGGCGGCACCGAGAACCTCGCCGCCATCATCGGCTTCACAGAGGCCGCCGAGCGCTTTCTCCGCAAACCCGTCTTCCAAGATGCTGTTCTACGACCCAAAACAGATCGACTCATCAACTTCCTCGAAATACAGGACCATGTGACCTTTCAGGGATCCCGCAACCACCGCCTCTGCAACACCGTCGCCTTCTCCGTCAACGGCGCCGACAGCATCGCCATATTGGCCGGTCTCGACATGGAGGGGATCTGCGCATCAAGCGGCTCAGCATGCACTTCAGGCTCAGTCACTCCCTCCCATGTCCTCCAAGCCATGGGAAGGACCGACGCCGATTCCTCATCACTGGTGCGAATCTCACTCGGCCGAGGAACAACCGACGCTGAAATCGATGCCTTCGAAAACGCCCTCCCCAGAATCATCACGCGAATCCTGGCCCCCTAAGAATCTCCGGACGGACTGTCAACAACCGCTCAACAAGTCAAACAACCCCGAGTTATGTGACTTACCGATTTTCTGTTCAATCGGTTCTTCACCGTGCCAATCGAACGCAACACGTTGATTTCAAACCGCTTGCGCCACCTGCACCCGTTGTTCACAACCCTTAATAGAATAGTACTCCTTCAGGAAAGGTTTAATCTATTAAAGAAAGACCAGATATAGTGGTCCCTCACCCACCTATCGCTTATCTTGCGCAGCAGGCCCGTGGTTCTTGACACTCCACGAGCTTTACACTATTCAGGGCCACTCGAATAAGCGCCGCGGTTTCAAACCGCCAAGTTCCTAGCAAGCCCGATGAAAATCGCCATCGCCAAAGAGCAGATCATCAGCGGATTACAGGCTGTTCAAAACATTGTCAGCTCACGCACGACCCTGCCGATTCTATCCAACGTGCTTCTGAAGGCCGAAGACGGTCGTCTTTCCCTTACGGCCACGGACCTCGATGTCACGGTGTCTTGCTCGGTCGAGGCGACGGTTGAACAACCGGGCGGCACGACCGTTCCGGTAAAGCGGTTGTTTGGGATTGTCCGGGAGTTGCCGACCGAGGAGATCGAACTGGAGGTCGATGAGAAGAACGTGACGAGCCTCCGATCGGGTGAAGCCTTTTACAAGATCAACGGTCTGCCGGCCGAGGAGTATCCGCCCCTGCCGGAATTCCAGGAGGACAAATCCCTGGCAATGTCCCAGGAGACGATCAAGAACATGCTCAAGCGCACCTCGTTCGCGATCTCCACTGATGAAACCCGTTATGTCTTGAACGGCATTTTCCTGAAGCTCAGCGAGGAGAAAATCATGATGGTGGCTACGGACGGACGGCGCCTGGCCCTTGCCGAAGAGGAGATCACCAGCGAGATTGCCGGCGGGTTCATCATTCCCACCAAGGCGGTCAATGAATTGAACCGACTCCTGCAGGGCAGCGGCGAAATCACTGTGCGCTTCACCGACAATCAGGCCGCCTTCAATCTTACCAACGAAAATGGTTTCAATATTCTCCTCATTACCAAGCTGGTTGAGGGAAGCTATCCGAACTACAAACAGGTGATTCCGACGGACAGCCAGGAGCGCGTCACTCTGGTGCGCGAAGAACTGCTGGCCGCGTTGCGCCGCGCCGAGTTCATGACCAACGACAAGTCAAACTCGGTCAAACTCAAGTTCGCCAAGAACAACCTGACCATCACGGCCAATACTCCGGAAGTGGGTGAAGGCCGCGAGAGCATTGCTGTGAACTATGATGGCAAGGAAGTCTCCATCGCATTCAATCCCGCCTACTTCATGGATCCGCTGAAGGCCTTGGATGATGACGAGGTTTATCTCGAACTGACCGATGAGCTCAGTCCCGGTGTGTTGAAAATCAACGGTCCTTTTCTTTACGTCCTGATGCCGATGCGCATGTCGTAAACGGCCTTCGTTACACAATCCCGGCCAGGCCATGAACGCCGGAATCCGATCATGATGATCCGATGGGGCATTATCGGCTGCGGCGATGTCTGCGAGGTCAAGAGCGGGCCTGGTTTTCAGAAAGCCGAAGGCAGCGAGCTGGTTGCCGTCATGCGCCGTAATGGGGCGCTCGCAGAGGATTACGCCAAACGGCACAAGGTCGCCCGCGCCTATGACAAGGCCGAGGACCTGATCGCCGACCCCGAGGTGGATGCGATCTACGTGGCGACGCGACCGGGCACGCACCTGGAGTACGGGCTCAAAGTGGCCGCAGCCGGCAAACCCTGCTACATGGAGAAACCCATGGCGAGGAGCGCAGCCGAATGCCGTGAAATGATCGCGGCTTTCAAGCAAGCCCGCGTTCCACTATTCGTTGGATACTACCGCCGCAGCCTGCCGAAGTATGTGAAGCTCAAGGAGCTCATCGACAAGGGGACGGTCGGACCGATCAAACAGGTTTCTTACGCGCTCATGCAGCGCCCACCGGCAGTCGGAACCGCGGCCGAGCTCCCCTGGCGTTGGAACGCCGAGGAATCCGGCGGGGGCGTCTTTCTCGACATGGGCTGCCATGCCTTGGACCTGTTGGATCATCTCCTCGGACCTGCACAGAACGTCAAGGGCCGCGCCGGTAGGATCGGCAACATTGCGGATGTCGAAGACCGCGTGGACCTGACTTGGAGAACCGAAAAGGGGCTCACCGGATTCGCCCGATTCTCCTTCACCGAACGCGACGACCCGGAGGATGAATACGTCTTCACCGGAACAAAAGGGCGATTGATCGCGCCCTGTTTCCAACCCGGACCCATTGTCATCGAAAACCTGAAAGGGGAGCGGCAACTTTTGGATGTTCCGCATCCGCCGCACGTGCACCAATCCTTGATTCAGACCGTTGTCGATGAATTGCTCGGTAAGGGGAAATGTCCCAGCACGGCCGAAACCGCCCTGCGAACCAGCGAGGTGATGGACACGGTTCTGGCGGACTACTACGGCGGACGAGACGACGCCTTTTGGGATCGACCGGAAACCTGGCCGGGTAAGAACTCATGAAGATCGACGCGCACCAACACTTCTGGATCTACGACAAGGAACAGTACGCCTGGATGGACGGCGACCAGATGGCGCCGCTGCGGGAGAACAAGCTGCCCGCCGACCTCACCGCCGAGCAGATGAAAGTGGGCTTCGATGGATCCATCGTCGTGCAGGCGCGCCAGACCCTCGAGGAGTCCCGCTTGTTGCTGCAGCTCGCCGATACAGACGATCGCATCAAGGGCGTCGTCGGTTGGGTCGACCTCCGATCGGAGAACGTGGCAGACGAATTGGCCGAATTGGCCGACCATCCGAAATTCGTCGGGGTCCGCCATGTCGTGCAGGACGAGCCGGATGACCGCTTCATCGTGGGCGAGGCTTTCATGCGCGGCGTGTCGTTGCTCAAGGATCTGAATCTGACCTACGACATTCTGATCTTCCCGAACCAGCTGCCGGCCTCAATAGTATTCGCGCGCGCCTTTCCGGAGCAGCCGTTCGTTTTGGATCATATCGCCAAGCCCCACATCAAGACTGGAACCCTGTCTCCCTGGGACGAACAGATACGGGAGTTGGCGCAGCTACCGAACGTCATGTGCAAGATCTCGGGAATGGTGACCGAGGCCGACTGGGATAACTGGAAACCCGAGCACTTCACGCCCTACCTTGATGTCGTGACCGAGGCCTTTGGCGAGGACCGCCTGATGGTTGGCTCCGACTGGCCGGTCTGCATCCTGGCGGGCGACTATGAAACCGTGATGAATCTTGAGACCGGCTACTTCAGCGACTTTTCCGAAGAGAGCAAAGCCAAGATCTTCGGCGGCAATTGTCTGAGGTTCTACGGATTGGCGTAGCCGCAACCTTCAGGTTGCGCGCATCAGCAATCCGACAACACGTCATTTCCCGCGGATGAACCGCTCGCTGTGCGACCTGAAGGTCGCGACAACGGGACTCATCGGCCCGCGGGGTTCCCGCAGCAGTTCTCAGTTTGAGGGAAAGTTGCTCTCCTTCGTCAGGTGAGCGTCG
>CAZFLK010000108.1:0-19100 GCA_964519245.1 uncultured Verrucomicrobiota bacterium | reverse complement strand
CGACGCTCACCTGACGAAGGAGAGCAACTTTCCCTCAAACTGAGAACTGCTGCGGTGTGGCCTCGACCAATTGACAGGGGCGGGTCTGTCGATTAAGGAAGGAGAGATGATGGACACGAATTCAACCGCCGAGATGGAATCGATCGTGACGCTTACCGAGGATGCCGCAAACGAGGTGCGTTCGATGCAGGCCAAGAATGAGAAGGACGCCGGCAAGCCGCTGCGCGTCTACGTCGAGAGCGGCGGTTGTTCGGGAATGCAGTACGGGATGGTGTTCGACGAGCAGCGCGAGGGCGACAAGGTCATGGATTTCTTCGGCGTCAGCGTGGTGGTCGACGAATTCAGCGCGCAGTATTTGCAGGGGACGGTGGTGGATTTCAAGGACACCCTGAACGACGGCGGTTTCAAGATCAGCAATCCGAATGCCAAGGAATCCTGTGGTTGCGGCAAGTCCTTCAACGCTGGCGGTTGAGATTGGCCATGATCATCAGGACCCGTCTTTCCAACTCAACCTGGAGTGTGTTGTCTGCTTGCGCGAACGCCGAGAGCGGTCGCTCTGCTGCTGGGGCAGGATTGAGCGGGGCGTCGCTGGGGCTTGAAATCTTTGGGGAAACGCAAGGGACGGCTTGTCAACCCGGCGCGGCATTCCTAACCTGATCGCTCATGGAAACACAGACGGCGGAATATATTGGAGTCTTGGTTCTCGGTTTGGCTGCGGTGGCCTTTGCCTTGGGGTCGATCGGCGCGTCCATTCTTGTGGGCAAGTTGGCGACCCGGAACCGGAAGCTGTCCCCGAAGCAGGGCATCAAGGATATCGCCTACGAGTGTGGGATGCTGCCGCAGGGCGATGGCAACGCCCGCTTGTCCATCAAGTTCTACCTTGTGGCCCTGTTGTTCGTCCTTTTCGATATCGAGGCGGTGTTCCTGTTTCCCTGGGCGGCTGTCTATCGGGACATGTTGACGCAGGGAATGACCGTGGTGTTTTACTCGATGGTTACCTTCCTCGGTGTGCTTTTTGCTGGTTGGACATACGCAATCAAGAAAGGGGCTTTCGACTGGAAGGAATAGTCGAAGGCCCGTTTCCCGGACAGAACGACACAAAATCCGGACTCCGTGAGGCGCGCGCGGGGGCCGCGCACGCATCCTCATGACATCCCCAATCAAATTTGGAACCTCCGGTTGGCGGGGCATCATTGCCGACAATTTCACCTACACCAACGTTCGTCTGGCGGCGCAAGGCATCGCACTTTACCTGAAGGCGGAATTGAGGCGCAAGAAGTCGCCGATCCATGGCCGCAAACCGGTTGTGGTCATGGGCCATGACACGCGTTTCATGGGACGGCGTTTCTGCGAGGCGGTCGCGGAGGTTTTGGCGGACAATGGCCTGATTCCGGTGATCTGCGAGCGTGACGCCCCGACGCCGGTGATTGCGCACACCATTCGCAATCTCAAGGCGATCGGCGGCATCAACATGACCGCCAGCCACAACCCGGCGCCGTATCAGGGGCTCAAGTTTTCACCCTACAACGGGGCGGCGGCGCCACCGGAAGTGACCCGGAAGGTGGAGGCCAACATCGAGAAACTGATCGCCAAGGGGTGGACCTTCAAGCCCTCGGGCATGCAGCATACGTTCAAGACCATCGATCCCCGGCCGGCCTACTTCAAACAAATGCGGAAGATTGTGGACCTTGATGCGATACGGAAAGGCAAGCTCAAGGTTGCGGTCGAGTTCATGTATGGCACCGGACGGGATTACCTGGACACGCTGCTGGAGGAGGCGGGAGTCAAGATTACCGGGCGCTTCCATGAGACGCCGGATCCCACCTTCGGCGGACAACACCCCGAGCCGAATGCGGCGGGCATGGCCGCGGTGAGTGATTTTGTGCGGGCCGGCAAGGCGAAGATCGGTCTAGGCCTGGATGGCGACGCCGATCGTTTCGGCATTGTCGATTCCGATGGAACCTGGATCACGCCGAACCAGGTCCTGGCCCTGGCTCTCTATCACCTGAAGAAGAACCGCGGTTGGACCGGCGCGGTGGTGCGAACCGTCCCGACGAGTCATCAGGTGGATGGCGTCGCGGATCTGTTGGGGGTGAAACTCCATGAAACGCCGGTCGGCTTCAAATATATCGGGGCCCTGATGGAGAGCGAGCCGATCATTGTCGGCGGCGAGGAATCCGGAGGCTTGAGCGTCAAGGGTCACGTGCCCGAAAAGGACGGCATTCTGGCTTGTCTGTTGATGGCGGAACTGGTCGCAACCGAAAAGAAGTCGCTCGGCGCGATCATGAAGCAGATCGAGAAGGAGACCGGCGAAGCTTTCTACACCGAGCGCATCAATGTCGCCGTGACCGAGGAAAGAAAACCGGCATTGATCGAGCGGCTCGGCAAGGGCTTCGAAAAGATCGGGACCAGCAAGGTTGGGAAGTTCATCACCACGGACGGCTGGAAGTTTGTCCTGGCCCAGAATGAATGGGTCGCTTTCCGCGCCAGCGGCACGGAGCCGGTCTTTCGCTGCTACATCGAGGCCAAGAGCGAGGCGCGCTTGAAGAAACTCAGGACCGCCGCGAAGAAGTTGCTTGCGGCCTGAAGCCTGGGGCGCGGAGACACCGGCGCCCGCCTTGGATTCGGGAAGCCGGTGTCGTCCAGTGTTGTGCCGGCCGGGAGGGAAGCCTCGCGCCTTCAGTCCGGATGGGAGGGCCCTGATGTCCGTCAGCCCTCCAACCAACCATTCTTCCTCAACTCCAACACGGTGTTCTCCCAGCCGTCGACCTGGATGGCCTTGACCGGGCAGGGGGAGTCGGATTTCCAATCGGCGATGAAGTCGGTGATGACGGAGTCGTTCCCGCCGGGAAAGAGCGCGTCGCCGAAGAAGACGATGCTTTCCACGCCTTCCTGGGTCAGGGTGGTCACCGCATTGGTCTTGTCCTGACCGGCGACGACGAGATCGAATGAGGTCTCTCCGCCGAGCATGATGCGGAGATCCTTCTCACGGATCAGGTCGGCCAGACGTTGGTTGAGATGCTCGATGACGCGGCGGCGGTAGTTGGTCGCCTTGTCGAAGGCGGCGAAGGCGCTGCGGTTGTTGAGGGCGGCTTCGTCGAGGTTGGCCTTGTCCGGGCGACCGATGGGCGTGCAGTTGACCATGGATCCGCGATTCTTGAGCTGGTCGCCGATGACGGAGACCGTGTCGGGGAGAGCGAAATTCGGATCGTTCAGGACAGAGGTCAACTCGTTGACGAGGCGTTGGAAATTCTCGGCGCCGACATGCTTCTCGAAATCAAAGATGAGGACTTCGTCGATGGAGAACTTCTCGGAGAAGGGACAGCGGTAGTGGGCGGAGCCGTTGCTGACAAAGGCCTCGAAATCGCGACGGCAGCCGAAGTCCCACAGCGGTTGCAGGAACTGCGGGACGACAAGGTCAAGATTGCTGCCGGCGGCCACATGCCAGGGGACATTGATGGCTTTCAAGGCGTCGGCCATTTCCTTTTCCAAAGCCTGGCGGGGGACGGTCAAGGTGCCGTCGATGTCGAACAAGAGTGCGGTCTTCATGCGCGCTTGAGTTCAACGGAACGGAGGGGAGCCATCAAGGACAATCGCGGCTCAGACGGCGTCGGGTCGCAGTTCGTGCAGAAAGCTTGTCCCCGTGGGGAATGGGGGCAATGCGAAGTGCTCGGCCAGCGTGGCGGCCACGTCCGAGTAGGTTTCTCGCTGGCCGAGACTGACGGGACGATGGAATCCCGGACCGAAGGCCAGCAAGGGGATTCTCTCCCGGGTATGGTCGGTTCCCTTGAAGGTGGGGTCGACGCCGTGGTCGGAGGCGATGATGACGAGGTCGTCCCCGCGCAGTTTGGCCTCAATATCCGGGAGTCTTCGATCGAAGGCTTCCAATGCCCCGGCGTAGCCTCGGGGATTTCTGCGGTGGCCGTAGATCATGTCGAACTCGATGAGGTTGACGAAGAGCAACCCGTCGAAGTCCTCGTCCAGAAACTCCAGCAGCGCATCGATGCTGCTTGCGTTGTCGGGCGTGTGATTCGACCGGGTGACGCCGCGATGCGCGAAGATATCTTCAATCTTGCCCACGGCCAGGACTTCCTTCCCCGCGTCCACCAGCTTGTCCAGCAGTGTCGGCGCAGGCGGCGCCAACGCGTAATCACGGCGATTGCCGGTGCGGCTGAATCCGTCGGTTTCGTTGCCGACGAAAGGTCTGGCGATGACGCGCCCGACAGCGTGGTCGCCTGTGAGGATTTCTCTCGCCGCCTCGCAGGCGGCGTAGAGTTCCGGAACGGGAACGACGTCCTCGTGGGCCGCAATCTGGAAGACGCTGTCTGCGGAGGTGTAGACGATCAGGTCGCCGGATTGCAGGTGTTCCGGACCGAATTCCTGAATGACGACCGTTCCGGATGCCGTGCGGTTGGCAAGAACGCCGCGGCCGGTCCGCCGCTTCAAGGCATTGAGGATGTCCGGAGGGAAGCCGTCGGGGTAGGTGGGGAAGGGCTTCTCCGCGATGCAGCCCATCAATTCCCAATGACCCGGCACCGTGTCCTTGCCGGCGGAACGGGGGACGCAACTGCCGCAGGCGCCGCGCTGGTGTCGGTCAGGAGGAACACCCTGAATGTTCGTGACACATCCCAGCCCCAGGCGGGCGAGGTGGGGGAGATTGAGGCCGCCAACAGCGCGCGCGGCATGGGACAGGGAGTTGGAGCCGGCGTCTCCGTAGTCCGCGGCGTCGGGCGCCGCGCCGGCTCCCACGCCATCCAGAACAATGACGATGGCGCGCTGCTTCTTCAATCGGAGTCCTGCTCCTCCCGGGCTTTCTTCAGGGCCTCCTTCGTCTCCTGTTGAATCGTCTCGATGGCTTCCCGATGGCGCTCCTTCGCCTCGCGGTCCATGCGGTCGATGAACAGAATCCCATTCAGGTGATCTGTTTCATGCTGAACGACGCGGGCCAGCAGGCCGCCGCACTCGAATTCGATGACTTCACCGTCCTCGTCCTGGGCCTTGACTGCCACGGACGCGGGGCGGGTGACCTCATCATAGACTTCGGGGAAGCTGAGGCAGCCTTCCGGCCCGGCAATGCGCTCGCCGAAGGGCTTGAGTTCCGGGTTGATGAGGATCAACGGCATAAAGTCCGAGGGATCCACCTCCTCGCCTCGGACTTTCATCGAGGACGGGCGATCCTCGACAGGGGAGACATCGATGACAGTGAGCTGGATTGCCTTGCCTATCTGCTGGGCGGCGAGGCCCACGCCCTGGGCTTCGTCCATGGTTTCCAGCATGGCCTCAATCAGCCGGTCGAGATCTTCGTCGAAGTTTTCGATGCGGGCGCCTTTGGCGCGCAGCACGGGGTCGCCGTAGTTGCAGATGGGAAGGCTCATGGTTCTTGAGATGAAATGGCTGAACGGGGGCGGTGTCTTTAATCCAATTGCACGCCGGATACCTGGAGGATGCGCTCGAGGTCCTCATCGGAGAAAAACTTGATCTGCAGGGCTCCGCCTTTCCCGGGGCGGTAGCGGAGGGAGACCTTGGTTCCATACTTCTCCTGGAGGAGCGTCTCCAAGCGGGCGATATGCGTATCGTGCGAGGGGGCGGTGGATTTTCCTGAACTCTTGCCGGAGCCTCCGGATGAGCCTCTGCGATTCCGCATGGCGTCCACCAATTCCTCGATCTGGCGGACCGAGAGTCCGTCGCGAATGGCCTTGTTTGCGGCGAGTTTCTGCTCCTCATCAGAGGTCAGGGCGAGGATGACCTTGGCGTGGCCCACCGAGAGGCGACCATCCCTTACATGGGCGCGAACTTCGGGAGCGAGTTTCAGCAGGCGCAGGGCGTTGGCGACCGCGGCGCGGCTCTTGCCCACACGAGCGGCCACCTCCTCCTGTGTCAGTTCGAAGCGGTCCAGGAGTTGTTCATAGCCGAGCGCGGACTCAATGGGGTTCAGGTCCTCACGCTGAAGATTCTCCACCAGGGCGAGTTCCAGGGTGGTGACATCATCCACATCCCGGATGATGACCGGGACGGTCTCAAGCTCGAGGAGGCTGGCGGCGCGCCACCGCCGTTCTCCGGCGATGATCTCGTAGTGATCATCGAGGGGGCGCACGACGAGCGGTTGCAGGATGCCCTGTTCGCGGATGGAGTTGGCGAGGTCCTGCAGGGCTTCCTTGGCGAACTCCTTGCGGGGCTGAAAGCCGCAGGGTTGCACCTTGGCCAAGGGAAGTTCCCGAGGCAGGGAATCTGCCTGGGCCTCCATCGTCCCGGATGGGGGCACAGGCGTCGACGTGACGGGCTCGGACTTGACCGGCCCGGCCGACGCCGCAGGTTTGGATTTTCCAAGCAAGGCCCCGAGTCCGCGGCCCAACGGTGTTTTGGACATCCGCGGAGAGTGACGAATCCGCCCGAAGCTTGTCAATCCATCCGCGGAGGCGGAAGCGCCCGCCACTGATGGATTTGTGCGTGTCTTTGGCTGTTGGGTCATGGGTTTTGAGATTCAAGGAGGCTGAGGGGACGGAAAATGCGCCAGGTGATCATCAAAAGCTTGCGCTGAAGGGGCGCATTCTTACTCTGTCAACCATGACAAGCGAATTGGTTGACGCGAATAAGCACGCACGGATTTCCGAGTTGGGGCAGAAGGTTCTCGACGGGGGCGAAGTGAACCGTGATGAGGCGCAGTGGTTGTTCGGATTGACGGCCAGCGCAGACATTTTTGATTTGATGTCATGGGCCAACCGGATCCGTGAGCATTACAAGGGCAACAAGATTCACCTGTGTTCGATCGTCAACGCGAAAGCGGGCGCGTGCTCGGAGGATTGCAAGTTTTGCTCACAATCCGCGGCGTATCAGACGGACGCGCCCCGGTATCCCTTCGTGGATCCGGAGCCGGTTCTCAATGCGGCCGAGGAAGCCCAATCCAACAACGTCACCGCGTTGGGGCTGGTGGCGGCTTGGAAGGGACTGGATGAGGGCCCGATGCTGGATGAGGTGTGTGACCGGTTGAAGGATTTATCGGATTCCGGCAAGACTCGTGCAGATGCCTCGTTGGGTATCATCAAGAGCCCCAAGGTGGCGGAGCGCCTGAAGGAGGCGGGGCTGAAGTGTTACAATCACAATCTCGAATCCTCCCGTCGTTTCTTTCCGGAGATTTGTGGGACGCATTCCTATGAGGACCGGTTGGAGACGATTCGCCTGATGAAGGAGGCTGGGGTGAAGATCTGTTCCGGCGGTATCCTTGGCATGGGTGAGAGCCCGGAGGATCGTTGTGACATGGCCTTGGAGCTCCGGGAATTGGGCGTTCATGTCGTCCCGATCAATTTCTTGAACCCGGTGGACGGCACACCTTTCGCTGACAAGCCTCGCATCGAACCCATGGAAGCGCTCAAGTCGATTGCCTGCTTCCGCTTTATCCTGCCTCGCAAAGAAATCATGATCGCGGGCGGTCGCGAGGTGAACCTGCGCGATATGCAGAGCATGATCTTCATGGCCGGAGCCAGCGCGCTGATGGTCGGAAACTATCTGACAACGCTGAATCAGCCGGTTGAGAAGGACCTGCAAATGCTCAAGGATCTGGGCTTGGATCCGGATTGGAGCAGTCATGATTTTTCGGATCAGGACGAGCAGTGCGGCTCCGGTTGTGGTTGCGACGACAAGCAAGCGGAGCCGGAAGCGGCGTTGGCTGGTTAGTTGGCATCGAAGAAGGCGCCACGTTTTCGTAGGGCCTGATTCACATCCGCGACGGCATGGGGGAATCGTCACACGACGGCATCGGGGCTTTCGGGCACAGTGTTGACCGCCGGATTGATATGGATGGCATTGTGGCTGCCTGCGTTGCCGAGGGAATGCGGCACGGGTGGGTGGCTGAGACGCTGGAACCGGACTCGGATACGCCTCTCACCGTGATGCGCCGCTGTGGGGAGCCCGACGGAAAGACGCTTTATGTTTCCGCCGGGATGCATGGCGATGAGCCGGCCCCACCGTTGGCTATCCTGCGCTTGCTTAGGCGCAATGCCTGGTCCGCAGGGTTGAATCTGCTGGTTTGTCCTTGCCTCAATCCCACCGGCTTTCGGCACGGGCGCCGCGAGAACAAGGACGGGATTGATTTGAACCGACAGTATCACCTGCCGACCGCCGCGCCGTCAGAGCCTCGCAAGCATGTGGAATGGTTGCGAAGCCAGGGGCGAATCGATGCGGCTCTTTGCCTCCACGAAGACTGGGAGTCTTTGGGGTTCTATCTCTATGAGTTGCTTCGGGACGAGCGTGACTCGCTGGCCCGCGATGTCCTGGAGTCGGTGAAGGGGGGCAGCGCAGTCGATTTTTCGAATCAGATTGATGGCATGGCGGCAAAGGAGGGCGTCATCGCGCCTCGTGGCGACTACGGCGAGATGCTGCAGGAGTGGCCGGAGGCAATTTGGCTGATCGAGAACAAGACGGATCTGTGCTACACGTTCGAGACCTCTTCCGCCAATCCGTTGATCCTGCGCGTTGCAGCGCAAGTGAACGCCGTGAACACCGTTGCGGCAAGGTTGGCGGAAAGCCATCCGGGCTGACGAACCGGTTCCTGCGGAGTTCGGGCGGTAAGGCCTCCGCCTGGGCCTTCAATAAAAGACTTTCCAGAGGACAAGTCCGTGGGCAGGCGCGGTTGTGCCGGCGACGCGTCGGTCGCGTTGTTGGAGGATCGTTTCGATATCCTGCGGCTGCATTTTGCCTTCGCCAACGCGTGCGAGCGTGCCCACGATGCCGCGACACATCTTGTAGAGAAAACCGTCGCCCTCGATGACGAAGGTGATCAGGGGGCCTTTCCTGCGCACATCAACCCGTGAAAGGGTGCGCACGTAGTCTTCCATTTTGTAAGAGCGGTTGTTGGCGAATGATTCGAAATTCTGTTTGCCGATGAAGCAAACCGCGGCTTCCCGCATCCGATCGGCGTCCAAGGCCCTGGGCACATGCCAAGCTTGGTTGCGGCGCAGCGGGTCCATCGCAGCGTGATTCCATATGAAATAGCGATACTGCTTTCCCTTGGCGTCGAAGCGCGCGTGGAAGTGGTTTGGAACGGACTGAACGAGGGGGATGCGGATGTCCTCGGGCAGGTGGGCGTTCAGCGCGAGACGCAGCTTGAAGGGTGTCATCCGCCATTCTGACTTTGGAATATCCACATGTGCGACCATGCCTCGGGCGTGCACGCCGGTGTCCGTGCGGCTGGACCCATGAATCCGCTTCGGGGTCGGGAACAGCGCTTGGAATGCTTCCTCCACGCGCTGTTGCACGGTGATGTCGCGCGGTTGCAGCTGAAACCCCGCGTAGTTCGCCCCGTCGTAGGCGATGGTCAACTTGAGCCGCTTGGTGTCGGACATGACCGAAAGTCAGGCCAAACTGTCGAGGTAGCCTTGCAGGATGATGGCCGCGGCGGTCTTGTCGACTTTCTCCTTCCGCTTCTTGCGGCTGACATTGGCGGCGATGAGCGAGCGATTGGCCGCCACGGAACTGAGCCTTTCGTCCCAGGTCTTGATCGGCGTCTCGACGTTGTCCTTCATCTGCTCGATCAGGGCCTCGACCTTCTCTGTCGCCGGGCCGTAGCTGCCGTTCATGTTGCGCGGCATGCCGATGACGATCAGCTCCACGTCCTTATCCGCAATGATCTCCTTCAGGCGTTTGAAGAAGTCCTCGATCGGTTTGGCGGGGATGAACTCCAGCGGTTGGGCCAGCATCTTCAGCTCATCGCTGACCGCAATGCCCATCCGCTTGGTTCCGTAATCAAGTCCGAGAATTCGCACGGGCGTATTTGAACCGCGGATGGGCCGGATGGCACGGAGAAAATGCTGTTCTTCAAAGACCGTTCTTCGACTGCCATTGGGTCCATTCCTCGAGGGTGTCGATGTCGGTCTTCTCCTCGAGCAGGGTCGCGCTCAGGTGGCTGTTGCAGGCGGCGGCCAGGGACTGTGCGAGCACGCGGTCCGTGCTCCATTCGATCTCGTCAAACAGTGGGGGAGCAGGAGCTCGAAGCGCGACCAGCCAGTAGCCGCCGTCGGTCGCCGGACCGAATACGGCGTCGTGGCTCCCGAGCTTCTCCCAGGCCGCGGAGATGTCACCACCTGTGACATCCGGACAGTCCGAACCGACGATCGCGACCTGATCACAGCCCGCCTGGAACGCGGACAGAAACGCGTTGTTCAGTCGCTCCCCGAGTCCGCCCTCGCCTTGCGGAGAAAGAGTCCAACCTGGGCGGAGCCAAGGCTCGATCTCCGACCGGGCATCGTCGGGCGTGAACCTCAGGTCCACGCCGGCGAGGGGGGCGAGGTTCTGAAACAACTGCTCGGCCAGCTGCCGGTAGGCATTGGCGGCTTGCTCGGGGCCGATCGAGCTGGCGAGACGCGTCTTCACCAGCCCCGGGCGGGGAGCCTTGACGAAGACAATCAGCCGCCGCTTTGCCATGGAATCAGGACTTGATGGGGCGTTTCCAGATCGGGACGACCTTCTTCATCTCGTCAATCAGCCACTGACAGGCGGCGAAGGCTTCGGCGCGATGGGGAGCGATGACTTCCACCCAAAGGGATGGTTCATTTACCTTCACGATTCCTGTCCGATGAACCAGGCGGATGGACTCGATCGGCCAACGATCGGCGATCTGGTCGAACAGTAGGCCGAATTGGTGGTGAGCCATCTTGTCGAAGGATTCGTAGTCGATGGACTCGATGGCTTCCTGACCTTCGCTTCCGCGCACGACGCCGGAAAAGGTGATGGCCGCGCCCATGCCAGGTGACATGCGGCGAGCGGCGATCAAGGCGGCTTCGTCGATCGGGCTTGGGGAAATGGTCAGTTGGCGGGTCATGGGATGTGGGATGCGGGGCGGGATGCCGGAAGGCGATCTGTGACGACTGATGACGGGTTCCTCAGCCCCCCTGCACCGGCGGGAACAACGATACTTCATCGCCTTCCGTCAGAACGTAATCGCGGGATTGATATTCGACGCCGACGGCGACGAGTATCGAATTGGGCATCTCGGCAAGCTTGGGGAAGCGTCCGAACAGCGTTTCCAACAGGCCTTGAATGGTTGCCCCGTTCTCCAGCGAGACGGTCGCGGATTCGCGCCCGGTCAACTCCCGGAAGTAGGAATAGAATTGCACGGGAATCTCCATGTTCACGATTCGTAGATCTCTGGTTTCAGCACACCGATGAACGGAAGATTGCGGTAACGTTCCGCAAAGTCGAGGCCATAGCCCACGACGAATTCGTCCGGGATATCGAAGCCGACATAGTCGGCTTCGACGGCTTCCTTGCGACGCGCGTCCTTGTTCAGCAGTACGCAGGTCTTGAGGGAGCGGGGGGCAAGATTCGCGAGTTTTCGGGAGACGTGAAACAGCGTCTGCCCGGTATCGAGGATGTCGTCGACCAACAGGACATCGCGATCATTGACGTCCAGTCGCAGGTCCTTGGTGAACACCAGTTCGCGGGCTTCGGTTCCCTTGCCGTAGCTTGAGACCCCCATGAAGTCCAGGTGCATCGGGAGTTCGATTTCGCGGATCAGGTCAGCCAGGAACAAGACAGTGCCGTTGAGCAGGGAGACGATGACGAGGTCCTTGTCCTGAAAATCAGCGACGATCTGTCGGGCCAATTCCTGAACCCGTTCCGCAATCCTCCGTTGGTCGATCAGAATGGTCTGCACCTCGTTTTGCAGACCAGCGGGTATGGGGGCGTTTGAGTTCATTCCTGGCAGTCGATCTCCAGACATTCGGCCACTCTTCGAGCGAGCCATTGGGCCTGGCGTTTATCGGGGATGTCGGAAGCCAGACGCAGTTTGTAGCCGGCTTTCGGGATAGCGGCGATGCCGTAGTAGCGCTTGTCGCCGGATTGCATGGTGGTGTCGATCTCGATCTTTAGGAGGGAATCGGATGTATGGACGGCGGTTCCGACCGGGACCAGGAATCTGCGTTCCACGCGAAGTCCTGCGGGGCCGGCGTGGAAGCGGACGGAATAGAACAGCGCTGACAGAAACACCAGGGCGAACAGGGCATCCAAGAAGCCGAAGACAAGGGTGAAGGGCAGGGGAGCTTCTTCTTGGACCATGAACCAAATGGCGCCGTTCCAGATCAGGAGAAGAACCAACAGGAACAGAATGCAGCCCTTGTTGCGGGCCGGCGGCACATTGACGTCGATGCTGGCGCCCGAATCACGCAGTTCGATCGCTGAATCTTCCGGCCAGACGTAGTCGCCGGCGTTTGGTTGGTAGGGGACGGTCGGGTCTTCCAGCGGCTTTGACTCCGGGTCGCTGTCCTCGGTCCGGAAGACCGGGACGTGAAACTCCGCCCGATAGTCCACCCCGGGCACGTCCGCATAGACGATCAGCTTCCAGATGTGGGTGGGGGAATCCGAGGTGGGTGGTTGATCGTAGGGAATATTGAAGAAAACCGGGACCCCGGTTCGGGTGTGGTCATGACCGAGCAAGTCCTTCTGAATCAACTTTTCCTCCTCCCACTTGGTATCCTCGCGCGTCCGTCGATTGTCACCTGAGCCGGTGGTGTAGCGATGTACGCATTGGAGACGCACTTTGAACCCGGCATCGGGGCTGACCTGGGTCGGGATCTCCACCGCGCCCCGCAAGGCGCCGCCCAGGACTCCAGGATTGGCCAACATCCGAAAAACAGAGACACCGTATCTTCGCTGGCGGAGGAACAAGTAGACCGTCCACCAGATGAGGAGGATGCCGATGAGTGGAAACAGGACGACGAACCAGGCCTTCTTGTCGCCGCCGCCGGTGAGATCGTTCCACGCGGCGATAATGACGCCCCAGGAAATGCCGTTCCAGACCAGTGCGAAGAGCATGGCGGCGACAAAGTTGGAGCGTCCCTCGCCCCGAACGAGGTTCTGTGCCCAATCCTCGCGCCACTGCCAGGGCTGATCGGGATATTGGGCCTTGATGGCGTTGATCCGCTTGGAGCGATTCAAGCCGACGAACAGTCCCGCATACATCAGCGTGGAGATCAGCAGGAACACCGAACCGACAACCACGCCGACATGGGCGTTCTTATCGCCCGCCTGCATCCCTTGGATGCCGGAGGTCAGCGTGGCAACGCCTCCGATGAAGAAGGGGGTGATAAAAAGCAGGCCGCAACCGAGACCCGCCTTTGACAACCTGCCGGAAACGCCTTCGCCGGCGGCAGCGGTTGCCATGCCCTGGCGGTCGAAAGCCACTGGTCAGATATGCTTGGAGTCGTCGTGGTCCTTCTCGGTGTAGCCGGATTCCTGGCGTTTGAAATTGACCTCGTTCTTCTTCAGGTAGGCCTCGAAGACGTCGTCCGCGCTCATGCCAAGCACCTGGGCCAGGCTGATGAGGAAATGGAACAGATCGACGACTTCGACGCGGGCGTTCTGCTCATCGAACTTCTGGTACTTGGCCCACCATTTCCACGGGACGCTGTCGGTGAGTTCGGCGATCTCCTGGGTCATGGCGCGGCAATAGTTCAACACCCACTCCGTTTTCTGCTCGTCGTCCATCTCGTAGGTGTGGACGCCGATGCGCTCATTGAGGGCGCGCTGCATGCGGAAGAGTTCGCGAAGTTGGTCGGGGTTTTCCATGCGGCGGAGGATGCCAAGGCGGGAAGGGGAATTCAAAGGTTGTTTGGCGGGGCGGAGCGCCTTCGGAAGGGGGACGTTCGCACTAGGTAAGGCTTGGATTCTTTCGTTCCGGGGGGCTTGGTTTCGATCTCTCGATGGCTTTTGGGAATCGGAGGCGCCTTGCGGATGCTGTCTCAGAATGCCGGAGGTTCGTGTTCGGCGGGACGAAGAGCGACAATGCCGTCGCGGTTGGTCTTCAACCCGCGGCGGCATTGTGCTGGGGAAACAATTCAGCCTTTGCCTTGGCTCTGTTTGGAGAGGGCCGCCTTTCTTTTCTTCTCGTTCGCAGCGTTGGCTTTGGCGGCCTGCTGCGACTTCTTCTTCTGGTTCGATTTTGGGGACTTGTCGCCCATGGTGGTTTTCCTTTGGTAGGGGGTGGAGGGATCCTTCGGAATGATTCTCCGGAGGTAAGGAGACCATGCGCCCAGTCCAGGGGCTTGTAAAGAGGTCCTGAAGGCAGAGCGGCTGTTCCCTGCGCCAGTCTTGGGCTTCGGCGACGATCTCCTGGTGCGGCTTCTGCATACTCTTGGTCAACTTCTCGAAGCGCGCTGGTTCGCTCTTTGCCAGGTCGTTCCTCTGGGGAGCGTCGTCGGCGATGTGGCTGGCCGCGCGGTTCTGTGCCGGTTGCGCGGAGAGGGCGACCAGAATGTCGCCCCTCCCCAACACTCCCTCCGGGGCCGAGGATCGGAGTGGAGCAAAGGCGGTGTTTATGTTTCGGAAGCATTTGGTTAAGTTCCCGGTGTGTCCGAACTTGATCCACCCCTTGAAAGTCGGCGTCAGTTTCTGCTGAGCGCGGGAGCCGCGGCCGCGGGCGGGTTGTTTTTTGAAGCCTCGGCGGCTGATCGCGCCCGTACGGATGCGCCGCAGGCAGCGGCTTCGGGCGACGCCGCTGCCGACACCACCTACGCGACCGGCGATATCATCACCCCTGAGACCGTGGCCGAGGCGGAGAAGATTGTCGGCGTCAGGTTCTCCGCTTCGGAGCGCGTCCAGATTGCGAGGTCTGCCGCGGGACAACGCCGGCGGTTCGAGCAACGTCGTTCGGTGGGCTTCCTGCCCAACGGTTTGCCGCCGACGACACTCTTCAATCCCTTGCTTCCAGGCATGAAGGCTCCGGTCGTCGCGAGCAGGGTGAGCCTGGGCGAGCGAGAGATGCGTCCGTTGCCGGATTCGGATGTGGACATTGCCTTCGCGCCAGTCACGGAACTGTCCGCTTGGATCCAGGCGCGCGAGTTGAGCTGCGAACGGTTGACCCGGATCTACCTCGAGCGATTGAAACGCCTGGATTCGACATTGCATTGCGTGGTCACGCTGACTGAGGAACCGGCCTTGGAACAGGCGCGCCGGGCGGATCGTGAGATCGCGGCGGGAAAGTATCGCGGCGCCTTGCACGGCATTCCCTGGGGCGCGAAAGATCTTTTAGAAACCGACGGCATTCGCACGACCTGGGGAGCCATGCCCTACAAGGATCGGGTGGGGGCGGGGGATGCGTATGTTGTCCGCAAGCTTGAGGAAGCCGGGGCGGTGTTGGTTGCCAAGTTGACTCTGGGAGCCCTGGCGATGGGGGACGTCTGGTTCGATGACGTGACCCGCAATCCTTTCAACCCGGAGCAGGGATCCAGCGGTTCGAGCGCGGGGTCGGCGGCCGCGACGGCGGCTGGCTTGGTCGGGTTTGCCCTGGGCACGGAAACCCTGGGGTCCATCGTCTCGCCGTGCATGCGCTGCGGGACGACGGGCTTGAGGCCTACGTTTGGTCGTGTGGCGCGCACCGGAGCGATGGCCCTGTGCTGGTCGTTGGACAAGATCGGGCCGATCTGTCGCACGGTTGAGGATACGGCCCTGGTGTTGGCGGCCATCAATGGAGCCGATGCCGGTGATCCGTCCTCCGTCAACGTCCCGTTTCACTATGACGCTGCCTTGCCTTTGGAATCGGTCAAGGTCGGATGGTCCCCGTCTTGGTTTCAAGGGAGGGCTTCGGCGCATGACCGGAGGGCGTTGGAAACCGTGAGAGAACTGGGCGTGACGTTGGTCGAGGTGGACCTTCCGGACGAGCCGGTTCATTCGCTGCGAACCATCCTGCGCACGGAGTCGGCGGCTGCCTTTGAAGAGCTTTCGCTCTCGGATCGCGACGACGAGTTGGTCCGGCAGAGCGCCGGCGCCTGGCCCAACAGTTTTCGGTCCGCCTGGTTCGTGCCGGCCGTTGAGTTGATCCAGGCGGACCGTCTGCGGCGCCGGGTGATGGAAAGAATGGCGGAGGTGTTCGAGAAGGCAGATCTGTTGATCTGTCCGAGCTTTGCGGCTGACCTTCTGACCACGACCAATTTCACCGGGCATCCCTCGCTGACCTTGCGGACGGGATTTCGGGAGGACGGAACGCCGGATGGGATCACCTTGTGGGGGGGGCTTTTTGACGAAGGAACGCTGTGTTGTGTTGGCCGGGCTTTGGAGGAGGCTCTGTCAGTCTGGGATCGACGGCCCCATTTCGAATGAGCGCGGCGTCAGCGAGAAACGACCGGCTTGTCGACATGCATGTGCACGTCGTGGGCAATGGCTCCGGCGGGGCGGGTTGCTGGATGCGCGCATCCTTTTTGCAGGGGCCGATGCAGCGTTTCATGTGCCGGCATATAGGGTTGCCCATGACTGCGTTGAAGGGCGACCTGGAACGCCTGTTTGCGGCAAAGTTGTTGGAGTGGGTTCAGGATTCCTCGCTCGATGCGGCGGTCATCCTGGCGCATGAGCAGGTTTACAAGGACGATGGCGGGTTGTGGGCTGGGAAAGGAACGACCTACGTGCCGAACGACTTTGTCTTTGATCTGGCGGAGAAGCATCCGGAGTTCCTGCCTGCGTGCTCAATTCACCCGGCGCGCAAGGATGCCTTGGAGGAGTTGGAACGCTGTCTTGATCGGGGCGCGGTGATGATGAAGTGCCTGCCCAACTGCCAGAACATCGATTGCAATGATCGACGCTACACGAAGTTCTGGGAACGGATGGCGGAAGCGGGTTTGCCCTTGTTGGCCCACACGGGAGGGGAGCATACGGTGCAGGTCGTGCGCGCGGAACTGGCGAATCCGGAGACAATGACCTTGCCTCTCGAATGTGGAGTAAACCTGATCGCCGCCCACGCCGCCACTCAGAGCGGGGTTCTGGACCCCCAGTATTTCTTCAAATTGGAAGCGTTGATGGAAAAGCATTCGAACCTCTATTTCGACAACAGCGCCTTCAACACGCCGATTCGCTCCAAGGTTCTGAAGCATTGCCTCAAGTCCGGGGTTGTCGAACGCTGCCTGCACGGCAGTGATTATCCCGTGCCCGTCATGGGGCATTGGGCCTGGCTGCGGGGGCAGGTCGACTGGAAGGCTTTCCGGGAGGCGGGAACCAATCCCAACGTCCTCGAGCGCGACTATCGGCTCAAGCGCGCCATGGGGTTTCCGGACGAGACCTTTACGCGTGTCAACCGACTCTTGAGGGCCTGAAGTCGGGCCTTCTTTTTCATTCGTTTGAGCCGCCTGACCTCGTCGTAGAATGCGGCCAGGTCGCCGTCCGCCTCCTGGAGTAAATCATTGAAGGCGGGGACGTAGTCGTAGTAGCTGTCGATGGTGTTGAGACGGGCATTGTTGATGGGAAGGCTCATCCAGCGATCACAGCCGTTGAACCCGTCCCATTGTTCGTCCCGGAGACGAGCGTAGTCGCGCTGCAGTCGGTCAAGCAACCCGTGTTTCTGTCGCCTGAGTTCGTCTCTTGCGGTCGCGGTGAGCGAGTCGGTTTCGTGCGCGTCGTAGAGGGCTTCCAACTTGTCGCGGGCGCTTAAGAGAAGATTGATGAACTGCGTTTCACGCGCGAAGGCGATCCGGCGTCTTTCGATTGCCCCGGCGTCGCCCCGGGAAACCAACCAACGACGGACGCCTTCCTGGGCGAGAGCCGTGGCGAAGGCCTCGTTGAAATCGGTGTCGCCTCGCGCGAAGATCTTCTGGTGGGCGAGTTCGTGAAAGATCAGTTCCGCGAGGTCGGCGTCGTCGCGGCGAATGAAGGAACTCAGAATGGGGTCGTTGAACCAACCCAGGGTCGAGTAGGCGTCCACGCCGCCGACGAAGACGTCGTCGCCCTTGGCTGCGAGGCGGGCCGCGTAGTTGCGGGCGTCTTGCTCAGCGAAATAGCCGCGGTAAGTCAGACGACCGAGGAAGGGATACCACCAGCCCTTGGAATTCAGGGAGAATTCAGGCGCGGCCGAGACGTTCCACACGACGTGGCGGCGGTCGAGTTCAACGTAGTCCAGGTAGTGTTTCCCCGGTTCCAGGAGCAGGTCGGACTCGGCGAAGGCGCGGAGTTCGAGGATGAGCTCCAATTTACGGCTGAGTTCGGGATGTGACTTGGAGCCGTCTATGACGGCGGTTGCGGGTTCGCGCTCGGCGAGCAGTTGGAAGTGTCCGCGCACGGCCTGGCGGTAGTAGCCCGCGGTTCGGCAACCGGACGATAGAAGGGCCAGCACGAGGCAGGCGAGCGCTGCCGAAGCGAATTGGCGCCGGCCGGACAGGGTCATTGGCTTGGCTTCGTCCCCTTGTCGGTTTGAGGCTTGCCGGACTCGTCAAAGAACTCTTGAGACACCACCTCGCCGTGTTCCAGGGAAACGCGCGCCTTGATTTCGCCGTTCGGATGCCAGGCGAGGGATTCGCCGTGGGGCTTGCCTTTTTCCATGGGCACCTGCTGTGAGAGTTGTCCGTTCTCATGCCAGCGTCGAAAAACACCGTGCAGCTCGCCGTCCACGATCTCGGCTTCCGAGAGCTTGGAGCCATCCATGCGCCATTTGGTGCGTTTGCCGTGGGCCTTGCCGGCGAGGAAGGGCTCTTCGACCTGCATCGTTCCATTGGTGAACCAGCCAAAGGACTTTCCCTCCAGAAGGCCCGCGTTGACATCGGTCTGCGATTTCAATTTGCCGTCGCGGTAGTATTCCACCACCTGCCCCGTAAAAGGCTCGGCTTTGCCGGTCACGTGCAGCAGCCCGTTCGTCTTCGATGTCTTGGACAACTCGACCTGCGGCGGCTTCGGCGGCTCGGGAGGGGCAGGGGGGGCGGTGTCCTGATTTGGCTTGAGCAGCAGGAACACGACGACGAGCAACGGCGCTATCAAGAGGAGCGGCTTGCCCTTGTTCGAATTCTGCGATGTAGGAGGTGTTGGCATCGGCTGAGAAGGAACTTGTAGGCCAATCGACAATTTCTACAAGTCTGGCGTGCCCCCCCCACTCTCAATGAGATTTTGCTAAGGTGCGGGAGAAGAAAGGGGACGAGTCAAAGAAGGCGCACTTTGGCGGATTTGATCCACCAACCGATGTAGTGGGCTCCAAAGCCGATCTGTCCGGGAGGCATGTTGCGGAAGCGAGGATTGCGACTGAGTCGGTGGCTCAGGCCCTGCCACCGATAGAGGGGCTCGGAGTCGAGCAGAACCTCAATCTCCGATCGAGGGCCCGCAAGGCGCACAAACAAGTTGTAAACGCCGCCCGAAAAGAGCGG
>CAZFLK010000107.1:0-19185 GCA_964519245.1 uncultured Verrucomicrobiota bacterium | reverse complement strand
CCAGGATGACACCCAGAATGAAACCACCAGGCAGAATAACAGTCGTCGCATTCGTTCCTCGTCGTGGTTGATGGTCCGCACGGTCATCAACGTGCGCAGGCAGCAGTAGAGAATGCCGATGAAACAGAAGAGACCCTTCTTGCCGAGTTCGGTTGCGGTTTGAATGTAAGCGCTATGGGCGGCCTTGGGGTAGCCGTTTTCCTTCCAGAAGGTTCCGACGAAGCGCTTCCAACCGATGCCGTCGGGTTCCTGTTCGAGTTTCTGCAGTCCCCATTCCCAGGCGGCGAGGCGTCCTTGAATGCCGCCCTCGGAGCGATTCAGTTCATCCATACGGGGCAGTTGCTTGGCGAGCCCGGGGCCGAGGGTCAGCGCGGACACGACGAGGATGACCTGAACCGCCTTGGGACGGCCGAACATCAGGGCCAACAGGAAGGTCACCCCGCCGGAGAGATAGGCCCCTTTGGACAGCGTCTCGTACATGCACATTGCCGGAAGGACCATCATGGCCACCGCGACCTCCTTCATGAAGACCGGACGCTTCCATAGGAACAGGTAGTAGATCATCGGCAGCACGGGCACGACGGCGTGACCCAGCGCGTTCGGGTTGTTGAAGATGGATGTCGCGAGAACGAGCCGGCCTTTGTAGGTGTTCTCCGTCAGGTCCTTGGATCCCATCGGGTCCCAAAAGTAGAGGGAAGCCACCGCCAGAAAAGCAATTGCCAGCACCATGATCGTCCACCAATTCAGAAAGGACTCTATCCGTTTCATGTCGGACAGCACGATCATGGTGATGTAGTAGAAGATGATGTACTTGGAAAAGATCATGAAGGATCCGGTCAGTGAACCGCCGGACCAGATTGCCCACAAAAAATAGAGGGCCATGATCCAATCGTGCGGGGTCTTGAGAAAATCCTTGGGCGAGAGGCCTTTGTTGCGCGTGTAGGTGGAGAACAGCGCGAACAGCATGGTCATCTTGACCGGCTCCAGCTTGGCAAAAATGGGAATCCATTCCTGCGGCCGGATGTAGTAGATCACCAGGAAGAGGACGATGGCAGCGAAATCCATGGCGCGTCAGGGCCTGCTTTCGGCCCACTGGGACATTGAAGTGGGCAACTGCGATCGAGCCTCGGAAGAAACTCCCATGCCGTATGAGATCCTGCCAGGACTAGGAGACCGTTTCGGCGATCTGGTAGTTCTGGTAGTAGTAGCTGGAGTAATAGTAGTAGTGGTAGTAGTTGGCGCTGTCGTTGAGGTCCAACCGATTGAGAATAAAGCCATAGATGTTGGCTCCATTGTCCCGCAGCGATTGGAGAGCCATCTTCAGGCTCCTGGTCGACGTGCGTTTGCTCCAGATGACGAACACGACGCCGTCGGTCACCGGATGCAGCATGTTGGCGTCGGAGAGTCCGAGGGCGGGCGGGGTGTCGAGAATGATGCGTTGGAACTGGGTGCGGAGTTCAGCCAAGGTGGACGCCAGGTTGGCTGAACCAAGCAGTTCCGTGATGCCCTCGGCATGTTTGCCGTAGGGCAGCAGCGTGAGGTTTTCCTGTTTGGTGGGTTGCAACGCATCCTCGATGGTGGCTCCCCCCATGAGGACATTGCTGAGTCCCGGTTTCGCCTTGACCCGAAAGGCGCGGTGCAAACGGCCGCGGCGGAGGTCTGCGTCGATCAGCAGGGTCTTTTCGCCCATCTGTGCGAAGGAAAGCGCCAAGTTGGCCGAGACCAGCGATTTGCCCTCCTGAGGCAGGGCGCTGGCCACCATGATGACCTGTGGCGTGGCGCCGCCGGCGGGCGCGCCGCTGGATAGAAGGTTGGTTCGGATGACCCGGAAGTTCTCCAGCAGATGCCTGTCGGGCTTGGAATCGATCGACTGTCGACGCGCTCCCGCGGCCAAGGCTCCGTCGATAACTTGGGGGACAATGCCCAAGGCCCGCATGTCGAATGCGACTTCGGCCTGCTCGACGTTGTTCACCGTGTGATCGAGGTATTCGAGCAGCAGGGGGACGCCGACGGCGAGGGCTAGGCCCAGCATGAGCGAGTAGACGGCCAGTTTCAGTCGGTGCGGAGACACGGGCAGTTCCCGAACTTCGAGCAAGCCCATGTACTGGAAGTGGGTGCGTTGATGGCCGGCGCCCCATTCGAGGCTGGTGAGCGATTTCGCCATTGAGGAGTAGAGGCCGCCCCATGAAAGCTGTCCCGCGGTCAGGTTGCGGAACTCAGCCTGGGCGGCGTCGTGGCGCTTGACCACGTCCTCGTATTCGGGAATTCGCTTGGTCAGGTCGGACTGCTTGTCGAGCAGGCGGCGGTATTCGAGGTCGAAGCGGGTGAGCGCCAATTCCAGTTCCAGGCTTAGTTTGCGCTCGACTTCATCCAGTTCCTTCAGTTTGGCGGCCATGACGGGGTGCGCCGGCAGGTATTTCTCCTCCAACTCGGCGATTTCGCTTTCGATCACTCGGCGCTGGCGGTCCAACCCTTCCCAGGGGTGATTGGTCTGATTGATCACATGGGGCGTGACCACGAAGGATTCCTTGGCGGTCATTCCGGTGTTGCCAATCGTCAACTGGGTCGGGCTTTGAATCACGTCGCCAACCGCCAACCCCAGTTCGCGGTCGACGGTGTAGAGCAGGGACAAGCGTTCGACAGTCGTCAGGTTGTCGCGCTCGAGTTGCTCCTTGAAGCGTTCGAAAACCTGAAGCTTGTAGTTGTTCTGGGTGATCAGCGGCGGGATGCGCTTGAGATCCTTCAGCCGCATCTCCAATTCGAGGAGGTTCTTTCGGTTCTTGAAGTCGAAAGTTTCATCGGAAATGTGCTTCAGTTTCTCCTCGATCAAGTCTTTTTCCCGCTCCCATTTGTCCACAGCCTGCTCGTGAAACTTGGCGCGCTCCCGTTTCACATGGAGCAGATACTCCTCCAGAATGTATTGGGGGAACTGGTAGATCAGAGCTTTGTTGTAGGGCCAGACCTCGATCTCGATGTTGCCAAGCGAGGTCCCGCGCACTTTCACCTTCTTGATTTGGTTCTTCTGAATGTCGTCCCAGTGCTCGTTGATTCCCATCCGGCGCAGGGCGCGTTCCAGGATATGAGGGGCTCCCAGGTGGCTGAAGATGCTCATTCGGCCGTAGACGGATTCGTCGTCGTGGGGCAGGGCGAAGGAATCGTAGCTGACCAGGGCGCGGGAGTAGTAGACCGGTTTGGCGAAGACGTAGTAAGTGAGGCCCAGCAGCAGCGAGAAGCAGATAAGGAGCGTCATAAGCCGGAAATGCCGCCCAATCAGCGACAGATACAGCATGACGTCATTCCAATCTAGGGCGCTCTTTTTGACTCCGGGAATCATGGACGGCTGGTAAGCTTCAAATTAGTTCGTGACGGTAGGGTCGGCCTATTCGGAGGTCAATTTTTTTCGCGGGTCCTCGGCGTTGGCGGGCGCGGTTGAAGCTGGGCGGAGCGCGGCTGTGTCCCGTCTTCGGGATCAGCTGCAGAGCCTCGTTCGGCCGATCCGCGCCGGGCCGGCCCAAGACGCCCTTGCCTGGCCGCCCGGATATGGCTGGTCTCTGACATGGAAGCGCTCCGATCAGTCTTTTGCATCCCGGTTTCGATCACGTGGCGTTCATTCCGGGGGGGGGCGCCAGCTGGTAGCCCGGGGTCATTGCCCGAGCCTGGGCGGGGAGCGCTTTCACGTTGACATTAGTTGCCGATTGCCTTTGAAAGAACGCGTCCAAGGTATTTCGAGTGAAACAAATTCTAGAAAGCGTCCAGGGTCTGGAAGAGACTCCGTTCCAGTCCGGCCATGATGTTCTGCGCCAGGGGGAGCGGAAGCGGCATTTGTATGTACTGGCCAGTGGGTCGGTGGAGATACTGAAGAATGGTCAGCGGTTGTGCGAAATCTCGGAACCGGGGTCCATTTTCGGTGAGCTTTCCGTTCTCTTGAAGACCTTTCATTTCGCCACTGTCCGCACACTTGAAACGTCTTCCTTCTACATAATCGACGACGGCGAAATCTTCTTGTCTGAGAATCCGGCTGTCGGCGTCCATATTGCCCGGGTTTTGGCCAGTCGCCTGGCAAAGCTGGATTCGTATTTTGCGGACTTGAAGCGGGAATTTAAAGAGCTGAGCAGCAAGGTCGACAAGCCGACGCCGGAGGAATCACGCAAGTCCAGTCTGCTGACCCAGTTCCTCAAGCGGGCCGAGATCGGGATCGAGGAGCGGACGGCGTTGGGCGATATGGATCCGGATTCGGGCGATTCGTGATCGTCCGGAGCGCGTTGCTGAAACGTCTCGCCGCGGGACGCTTCGCATGCGCGTCGACAAGACATTGACCAAGCATCAATTTTGCATGGACACCTTGGTCAAGATCTGTGGGATCACTTCGGAGGAAGACGCGCGGGCGGTTGCCGAGGCCGGAGCGGACGCCGTTGGTTTGATGTTTTACGAACCCAGTCCCCGCTTTGTCTCGCGTGAAACGGCGAAAACCATTGTCGAAGCATTGCCCGCGTCGATGGTGAAGGTGGGGGTCTTCGTCGACGCCTCCCCGACGTTCGTGCATGAGACGATTGCGGAATGTGGGGTCACAGTAGCCCAGTTTCACGGCGATGAAACGCCGGAATATTGCTCGCAGTTTCCCGTGCGGGTTTGGAAGGCCTTTCGCGTACGCGACGAGGATTCCCTGAGGGAGCTCCCGAAATACTGGACGGATGCCTGGCTGTTGGACAGCTATGTGAAAGGCCAGCCCGGGGGCACCGGCGAGCGATTCAATTGGGATTTGGCCGTGATGGCAAAGGAGCACGGAGTCCGGATTGTCTTGGCGGGAGGCCTTACGGCCGGAAACGTTGCGGACGCCGTCCGTCAGGTGAGTCCGTTTGGCGTGGATGTCTCGAGCGGGGTCGAATCGACTCCGGGCAAAAAGGATCCCGGTCGGATGCGTGAATTTGTCGCTGCCGCGCGGGCGGCAGTTCCCCGGGCGGAATAGCTTCTGCGGCGGCCTGGTGTGGGAACAGTCGGTTCCATCACAGGATCAGAAAGCGAGCCAAGGCCATCACCAGAACGACTCCCACCAACCACCAGAACCAGTGAATTCCCGGAGGCAATGAGCCTTTTTGTCCGAATTCGCGTTCGATGAAGCGGTCGTAGTCGAAGCCATCCTCGTCCGAGGTTGCAAAAGCCGCTTGATCAGACCAACCGGTGGATTCATCGGAACCACAAGTCGGGCATGCGCGGGCTCCTCGGGGCACCGCGGCGCCGCAGTTGGGGCAGTATTCCGGCGTCATGAATTCGAGGGAGGGCCAAGGCGATGGCTGCGACCCAACGTGGGTTGCGCGCCTGAAGCTGGGAAGTTGCCTTGTGATTCACACATCAGCCCATGCCTGCGTATTCTTCATCGGTTGTCAATTTGAGGTTCATGAGAATGTAGTCGTGATCCTTGGCGCTCATGTCCTTGACATACTTTTCGAGGCGGAGAACGTGGCTGAAGCCCATCAACGCGAACGCCCGCGTGGCTTGTTCCTGGTCGGCAATGAATTCGGCTTCGACATGTTCCAATCCGGAGAAGCGGGCCAATTGAACCAACTCGCCGACCAGCGCCCTGGCTAGTCCCTGGTTGCGGTGATCCGGATGGACCAGCGCGCTGACACGGCCGATGTGACGCTTCCATCCTCCATGTTGTTGATGCAGGGTCGCACAGGCGACAATCTTCCCGTCGCTGATTCCGAGCAGGGGCAGATTGCGCTCCAGATCGATGTTCTCGCACCAACTGTCGATGGTTTCGCGTTCCGTGACGCGATTCTTCAGGAAGAGCAGTTCCTGCGAAGGAATTGCCAGGAAGAATTCGTGGAAGGCCTCGCAATCGCCGGCTTCCAATGGTCGGGCTTCACACTCGATTCCACTCTTCAGCTTGAACTGCTTGGGAAACGCGTCCAGGGCAAATTCCAGCGACATGGGAGACTCCTTGGGTTGGGGGTAATGTGGGGCAGTGGGTTCAGGTCAACCAAGCCCGGGCAGTCGTGGGTCTCCAGCGACGCCCCGGTCCCGATTGAACGATTGAGCGGTCAACGTTGAGAGATTCACGCTCCAACGCGCGGCCAAGGCGGGCACACGCTCCGCGTTGGCCATGACAAAGTCGGGCTGCCCGAAGCTCTCCGCGGCCTTGGCCGGATCGTCGTAGCCCGGGCAAATCATGCCCAGTTGGGCCTCGGCCAAGGTGGGGCGTCCCTGGTTCCAGATCGTGTGGTCGGTCCAGGCGAACGCGCGGTGGATGCGACCATACTCGGAGCGCGCCCAAGCATGATGATGCAGGGCGGGATTTGAATGGAAATACTGGACGTGCCCGAGGCGGGCGCTCAGCTGCGTAATGAATCGGAACAGCGCGTCGATATCGTCATTGAGGTCGGGTAGGCGCGGACCGATGACCAGGGTCCAGCCGCCGATGGGCGGGGAAACGAAAACCCCCCGTTGCTCGGTGTTTTCGAGGCCGTCTTCCCAGCTGCAGGGCGTTGTGTTCTGCATCCCGAGGGTTTCCAGGATGAGGTCGACATTGCGGTTGCGAATGGCCAGCCAGACATCCGGTTGGTTGAACGGCAAGCCGTGGTGTTCGGCGCGGTCAGGGAAAGCCGGCTGGTTGAAGAGGTGGTCGGGAATTTCCTCCAAGGCCTGTTCTTCACGGCGACGTTCCGCCATGTGGCGCACGAAGAAGATCTTGGCCAGGGCGATTCCGAAGACGCCGCCCAGCATCAGCATCAGAAGAATCGGAAACTGATCGGGGGAATTTGACACGATCAGATTCTAGATTGGCTCAGAAGCTTGGCAAATCGAAAATCGCCCCAACCGCATGAATTGACTTCACCCAGCAAACCCGCTTTCATGCTCGTTTCCACAACTGATTTACCCATGACTACACGCAGTAAACTGTTCGTTTCAGCCCTCCTGACGCTCACCCTTCTGACGCCGTCAATCTTCGCCCAGAAGAACGCGGACTTCGCGCTGCGCGACGGAGACCGGGTGGCTTTCCTTGGCGATGTCCTGATGGAACGTGAGCAGACCTATGGTCATATCGAGACCGAACTCACGATCCGCTTTCCGGAGAGCGACGTCACCTTCCGCAACCTGGGTTGGTCCGGCGATACGCCCGCTGGCATCGCCCGGGCTGGTTTGAGCCTGTTGCAGGCGGGGCGCGAACCCGCTGACGAGGGGTTCAATCAGCTGAAGAAGCAGTTGCAGCTCGTCAAACCGACCGTGGTGTTTCTCGGGTATGGCATGGCGGATTCGCTGGACAAGGGAACGACGCCGGAGAATTTTGCGCGCGAGATGAAGCGGCTGGTCGGCGTCATTCGGGAAATCTCCGGCCCCAAGACGCGTTTCGTTTTTCTGAGCCCGATCCATCATGAGGGCTTGGGCCAGCCTTGGCCCGATCCGGAGCAGCACAACCGCCGGTTGGCCGGATTTGTCGGGGCGGTCAAGAAACTCGCCAAGGACCACGATGGCTGGTTTGTCGATCTGTTCAACGCGCTGAAAGACGACCGGAACCAGCCGCTGACCCAGGATGGCATTCATCTTACGGGCTTTGGCTACAAGCGCGTCGCGGAAGTCATCCGCCGCGAACTCAAGCTGCCCTCGCTGGGGCGCCGCAAATTCACGAAGGCGATCCAGGTCAATGCGCTCAGGCAACTGATCATTCAGAAGAACGAGCTGTTTTTCCATCGTTCGCGCCCGCAGAACATGGCGTATATTCTTGGTTTTCGGAAACACGAACAGGGGCAGAATGCAGTGGAAATTCCGCAGTTCGACCCGCTGATCGAAAAGGCCGAGGTCAAGATCGCGCTCGTGCGGCGGCTGGATGTTTCGGAGAATTTTCTCAAGCGCTTTGACAAGAAGCTCGCCCCGGTGAAGGAAGCGTTCTCGCCGACGCCGCAAGAGGATTTGAAGTTCGATGTGCATGAGGATTTCGAGGTCAATCTCTTCGCGGAGAATCCGCACCTTGCCAAGCCGATCCAGATGAATTTCGACGCCGAAGGGCGGCTTTGGGTCGCCAGCTCCGCGGTCTATCCCCAGATTGAGCCGGGGCAGACGGCCCGCGACACCATCGTCGTGCTCGACGATACGGATCGCGACGGGAAGGCCGACAAGTCGACCGTCTTTGCCGAGGGCTTGCTCATTCCGACGGCCGTCGCGCCCGGAGATGGCGGGGTTTACGTCGGGCAGAGCACGGAGTTGCTGCATTTCCGGGACAGCAATGGCGATGGGGTGGCCGACCAGAAAAAGATCGTGTTTTCGGGGTTTGGAACGGAGGACACGCACCACACGATACACACGCTGCGCTGGGGGCACGATGGACGCCTTTATTTCAACCAATCGATTTACATCCGCTCCCATTTGGAGACCCCGCACGGCATGGTGCGTCTGATCAGCGGCGGCATCTTCCGGATGCGACCCGGCGACCTGAAGACAGAGATTCTTGCGCGGGGCTTCGTCAATTCCTGGGGGCATCAGTTTGACGCGTATGGTCAGTCGTTTGCAACCGACGGCGCCGGATTCTGGGGGGTGAATTACGTCATTCCGGACGCGCGTTACATCACCTACGCCAATGCGCGTCGAATTCTGGATTCGATCAGCCCGGGCAACTATCCCAAGTTTGCCAGCCTGGAGGTCCTGGCCAGTCGGCACTTCCCGGACGAATGGCAGGGCGATCTGATCGCCTGTGACTTTCGCGCTCACCGGATTGTTCGCTTCAAGGTGGAAGAGCAGGGGGCGGGTTACGTCACTAAGGAAATGCCGGACCTGCTGCGCACCGCCAACGCCACCTTTCGTCCGATCGACGTCAAGCTCGGCCCGGACGGCGCGCTTTACGTGGCCGATTGGTCCAATCCGATCATCCAGCACGGCGAGGTCGATTTCCGCGATCCGCGCCGCGACCACAAGCATGGCCGAATCTGGCGCATCAGCCACAAGACGCGCCCCCTCAACAAGACGACCAATCTCGCCAAGGCCGGCAACACCGCCTTGCTCAACCGCCTTGCCTCGCCCAACGAGTATGAACGCCGTCGCTCGGCGCGCGTGTTGACCGAACGGGGCTCTGAGAAGATCGGCAAGGATCTGAAGAAGTGGACCGCTGGTCGCAAGAACGATCACGATCGTCTGCGCGCGCTCTGGATGCATCAGGCGGTTGATCTGGTCGAGGCGAACTTGCTGGAGCGCGTCTTGAAAGCCAAGGACGGCCGCGTCCGCGCCGCGGCGGTGCGTGTCCTGGTGGATTGGATGGACCGTATTGACAATGAGGCCGGCCTGCTGGCGGGATTGGCTGCCGACGAGCATCCCCGCGTGCGTCTCGAGGCCGTTCGCGCATTGGGCAGGATCCCGACGATTGACTCCGCGGATCGGGCTCTGAGCGTGCTGGACAAGCCGATGGACCGCTTCCTCGACTATGGGCTCTGGTTGACGATCAATGAACTCTCCGACATCTGGATCGACGCCGTGCAGAAGGGGGAGTGGAAGCACGAGGGGCGGGCCAAGCAATTGGAGTTTGCGCTGAAGTCGATCCGGCCGGAGCAGTCGCAGCAGGTGTTGGCGAAGTTGTTGCCCGCCACATTGCCGCGCGAGGGCGCCGGCCCCTGGATCCAGCTCATCAGCCAATCAGGCGGAGCGAAGGAACTTCGGAAACTTTTTGCCCAGGCCATTTCCGGCGGCTTGGAGCCCGATGCGACCGCTCGCGCACTGAACGCCCTGGGTGAGGCGGCGCGATTGCGCAAGCAACGTCCCGGCGGTTCCCTCGACGGGGTTGAGAAGCTTTTCGCCAATGACAACGCGGAGGTCGCGGCTGCGGCTGTTCGTTTGGCCGGCGCCTGGAAAATGGGCAAGTATATCGGAGCGATGCTCCAGCTTGCGAAGGACGGCGACGCCAAGCCGACGGTGCGGCAGGCGGCGTTCGACGGACTCCGCTCCATCGGGGGCAAGGGCGCGGCGCAGGGATTGCGCCAGTTGGCGACGGAACAGGCGGGCAACGCGACCGGACGCCAGGCAGCGGTTGCCTTGGCCGCCATCGATTTCGGCGGTTCGCGCAACCAAATCCTCAAGGCGCTGGCCGCGACCAAGAACGACAGCGACGCCCAGGGACTCTGGCGTTCGCTGCTCGGCTTCAAGAATGCCGGCAAGCGCCTTGCCGCCGGCCTGCCCAACATCCCGCCAGCGGAGAATGTCGCGAGGATCGGCCTGCGCGTTGCGCGCGAGGGCTCGCGCAATGAACCGGAATTGGTTGCCGCCTTGACGCCCCTTGCCGGTCCGCTGAAGTCCGCGGCCGATATGAGCGCGGCGGAATTGAAGACATTCATCGCCGATGTGACCAAGAAAGGCGACCCTGCTCGCGGCGAACGCATCTACCGGCGCGAGACGCTCGCCTGCGTCGCCTGCCACGCGATCGGCGGCGTCGGCGGACTGGTGGGCCCCGATCTGACCTCCATCGGGGCCAGCGCGCCGGTTGATTACCTGGTCGAGTCGTTGCTGAAGCCCAATGACAAGATCAAGGAAGGCTATCACTCCGTGATCGTCGAAACCAAGGATGGCGAGGAATACAGCGGCATCCTGGTTCGGGAAAATGGCAACGAGGTGGTCCTCCGCGACGCTGGCAACAATGAGAACTCCATCGCCAAGAACAACATTCAGAACCGCCGCAACGGTCAGTCCCTGATGCCGGCGGGGTTGATCGACGCCCTATCGGAGCAGGAGCGGTTGGACCTGTCCCGGTTCCTCTCCGAACTCGGCAAGCCGGGTCCCTACGACGCCTCGCAGTCCAAGGTCGCGCGGGCTTGGAAGATCTTCACCGTCCACAGCACCAATCAACAGAAGGGCGCGGACGAAGCCGCTGCCGGGGACCTGTCCATCGAGGGTTGGGTTCCGGTCAGTTCCACCGTGGTCGGCGGATTGATGAAGACCGACCTGGAGCCGGTCGTGCAGCGTTGGCATCGCCGCGGGATCATTGCAGTCTATGCGGCCACGCGTTTCCAACTCGCCAAGGACGGCAAGGTGAGTTTCGAGTTGGAGGCGCCCGAGGGCTCCGAGATCGTCATCGACGGAAAGTCCATCGGCAAGGGAGCCAAGGTCTCGGCGAACCTGAAGTCCGGCGAGCACACCATCGTGGTGAAACTCGATCACCGCAAACTCGGTGAGCAGATCCGCCTCAAGTCCAACGACGTCTCCTTCCTCGCGAATTGAGGCGACGCAGCGTTGCCTTTCGCGAGGGATCAGGCGGCGGGCTTCGCTTCCGGGCCTGAAGGGGTGTGGGCTGGCTGCTGGCGCGCGTTGGAAGCCCGGGCGACATTCAGCAGGAGCCCCAGACAGACGCTCATGGCGATCATATTGGATCCGCCGTAGCTGACAAAGGGCAGGGGGAGACCCTTGTTGGGAACCATGCCGGTGGCGACGGCAATGTTGATCAAGGCCTGGAGGACGATGGCCAGAACGCTGCCGAAGGCAAGCAATTGGCTGAAGCGTTCGTCGGCGCGCTGCATGATCCGGAAGCCGCTTTGCAGGATGCCGGCATAGAGCAGCAGTGTCAGGCTGGCGCCCCACAGTCCGGTTTCCTCGCCGATCCGCGCAAAGATGAAATCCGTCTGCTCCTCCGGAACAAAGCCGAACTTGTGCGGCGAGCCGTCGAGAAATGCGCCCTGCCAGCCGCCGCTGCCGATGGCAAGCAGGCTTTGCCAGACCTGCCATCCGGCCCCGAAGCGGTGGGCCTCGGGATCGAGGAACACCAGGATGCGGGTGAGCCGGACGGGGTTGTGCGCGATCAGGATCGCGAGGGCCGTTACGCCGATCACTGCCGTGATGGCGACATGGACCCCGCGCGCGCCTGCGACGACCAACAGGCTCAGTGCAAGCATGCAGAGCAAGGCGGAGGTGCCCCAGTCCGGTTCGGCAAAGACCAGCAACGCGGGAATGAAGCCGAGCAGAGCCGGAACGATGAAGCCCTGTTTCAGGTCGCGCATCTCCTCGGAGGAGCGCCGCGCGCACCAGGCCGCCACCAGCGCGACGACCACGGGTTTGGCGAATTCGGCGGGCTGTCCGATGCCCTTGATCCAGCGACTGGCGCCATTGACCTTGACGCCGATTCCCGGAATGAACACGACGAGCAGCAGAAGAATGCAGATCGAACCGAGAGCGTAGAGAACCCAGGGCCGCTGGAGCCTGCGATGGTCGGCAACGCTCAGGAATGAGGCGGTCAGTCCTCCGAAGCAGACCCAGATCAGGTGCGAGTAGAGTCGTGGCGAGGCGGGTTCCTTGTAGGAGGCGCTGTAGAGCATGAGGGCGCCCATGACGTACAGGCCAGCGACGCAGAAACAGAGGATCAGGGGCGACTTTTTCATGATGTGGCGGAAGAGGGGATCAGGGTTGGCTGCGGGCAAGCATGGGAGGCGAAAGCGGCTTCGACGGTCGGGACGTGCGCCGGCGGGGCGCGGCGGGGGCTTCGTCTGTCTTGTCGCCGGGGACTCCGTAGAGCGCCAGGGCTTGTTCGGCGATCTCGCGAAAGACGGGCGCCTCGACGCGACCGCCGGAGGCGGGGCCCTTGGGTTCATCGACGGCGACGGCGATGACAAACTCCGGCTGGTTGACCGGGGTGATGCCGATGAATGAGCAGTAGTGTCGGCCCGGAACGTAGCGGCGGCCGTCGGACTTTTGGGCGGTCCCGGTTTTTCCGGCAACTGTATGATCCGGCAGGGCTGCCGCCTTGCCGGTGCCTGTGTCGACGACCGCCTGCATGGCCTCCAGGACCTGTTTGGCGGTGTCCGGACGAATCACGTTCCCGATGGGGGTGGGTTCGTAGCGCGTCCACTCCGCGCCGTCGGCGTGGTTGACGGCGCGGACCAGCAAGGGCCGCATCCGTGTGCCTTCGTTGGCGATGGCCGCATAAGCCATAGCGAGCGAGATTTGGCTTACGGCGAGTTCATGGCCGATGGCGAGGCGGGTGGCGGAAATGCCGGACCACCGTGCGGGAGGCCGGACGAGGCCGGGGATCTCGTCCGGCAGCGGCGCTCCGGTCGTGCGATTGAATCCGAAATTCGTGATGTAGTTGTAGAAGCGGTCGGGGCCGATCGCGACCGCGATCTTGGCGAGGCCGATATTCGAGGACTTGGCCAGGCAATCTCGCACGGAAAGGTGGCCGTAGCGCCGTCCCCCATCGCGCAGGCTGATTCCGTTGTAGATCCAACGGCCGTCCTCGCAGTAGACGCGATCATCCAAGGAGGTCACGCCGAGGTCGAGGGCCGCGGCCAGGGTGATGACCTTGAAGACGGAGCCGGCTTCGTTGCGGTCACTGATGACCCGGTTGCGCCAGGTGGCCGGCGAACTTGCGGCAGGCCGTTCCGGCGAGAACGTCGGAGCGTTCGCCAGAGCCAGGATTTCTCCGCTCTGAGGCCTCACGACGATAAAGGCGGCATTGGAGGGGCTGTATGTTGCCATGGCCTTGGCGAGGGCGGTCTCGACGATCTTTTGCAGGTTGAGATCGATGGTCAGCCGAAGGTTGCCGCCGTCGATGAGTCCGGACATCACCTTGCGGGTGTGGGCGAGTTCATTGCCGGCCGCGTCGTGACTGGACACGCTTTCGCCGTTGCGGCCGGTCAGCCCCGCGTTCCAGGCCGCTTCGATTCCGGCTTTCCCTTGTAGCAGGTGTCCGTTGGATCCGTGGCCGACGAATCCAATAACCTGGGCGAGGGCCGTGCCGTAGGGATAGCGTCGAAGCTGGTCGTCGTCGGCGAACAACGCCGAACGTCGAAATCGGTTGAGCAGGCGCCGTTCCTTGCTGGAAAGGCGTCCGATGGGCAGGCCGAAGGATGCGTTCGCGATCGCCTTGCGAACGGTGGTCCATTGATCTGGCGGCACATTTCGCTTGAGCAAGGCCGCGCCCGAAATGGTTTTGAGATCGGATTCGGCCTTGATTTGGTTGAGGCGGCGGCGGACCCGCCGGGCGACCTCTTCGGACTTCAAGTCCAGCAGTGGCGCCACCACCGGAGCGAGGCGGTCGACGCGTTCGTCCCAGGTCGCGAGGTCGGCGTAGATGATCTTGACCGGGGTTGTGACGGCCAGCGGCGTTCCGTGGCGGTCGATGATCGAGCCGCGCCAGGCTTGGGTGACGCGGGTTCTCAAGCGTTGCTTCGTGGCCTTTTTCTTCAGTTCCGCATGACGCACGACCTGGAGGTGGATGAATCGCCCCAGCAGGGCGAGGAAAAGGAAGGCCAGGCAGGTGAAAACGAGCGCGGCGCGCGAGAGCGGATGGGTCTGAGTGTTCATGATCGGGATGGGATGGGATGGGATGGGGGTTGGGGAGGGAACGGTGGCGGCCGACTTCAGCGCATGGCGAATACGCGTGATGTGTCAACGGAGGAGGGGCCCGGTTTCAGGGAGTGATCGGCGTGCAGGACGGCCAGGAGTTCGGCGTTTCGCGCGGCGCCGAAGCGATGTTTTTGACGCCATTCAACTTTCTCCGCCTCGACATGCGAGACGAACAGGCTCATGTGGTAGAGGTCGCGCGTGTGGCGGGCCTCCTGGAACACGAACAGCATGGCGATCACGAACGCGGTCGTCGTCAGCGCGACACAGAACAGGAAGCCTCGTTCTGCGTGGTCATCGGCTTCACTGTTGTTGGCGGGAGCGAAAGCTCCGAAGTTGCGCGAGCGCGCGCCGGCGATCGTGTCGGCGGAGGTTGATCGGGGAGAGGAGGAGTGAAATGGATTCCTTTTCATGTCTGTCTCAGCGGTTTGGGTTGCGGTTGGATCTGTGAGCGGGAAGCGCACAAGTCGGGACGGCCGCGGGGAGATGCTGAGACAGGGGTGTTTTCTGGCTCGTTATGTTCGAACCATTTCGGGTAGAATCCGGTCAACCTTTTGGGACCCAGGCTGTCGGGCTCTGTCCAGCAGTCTCCCCAGTCCCCGGCCGTGGCAGCGGCCGGGGACTGCCATTTTCGCTTCAGGTCTTCATATTCGATTTCGAGGTGTTCGGGTTGTCGGGGAATGTTGAAAGGGCCTAGTCCTCCGTTGGTTCGCCACGGCGCTCCTTGAGGTAGGCCAGGAATTCTGCGGTGATTTGCGCGTTCGCCTGCAGCGATTCGCTTTGGGTTCTCAGGAAGTCCGCGACCGTGCGCTCAAAGTCGTTCCCCGATGCGGGCGCCCGGCGAGCGCGCCGCTGTTCGTCATCGGCGCCGTTGATCGGTGGTTGAGGACGGCGTTTCCGGTTGTGCCCGTTGCGTCCCGCCGTGCGGAAGTCAATTTCTGAGAATCCGGCTTCCACGTCGGGGTTGTCGACCGGTCGGTAGCGGCGCAAAGGCTTGGTGGCGACGAATTGGAAACGCACACACAGGAGCTTCATACCGGTGCGGATCGTGACGGGTAGCGAGGCGCGATTCTCCAGTCGGCAGACGAGGCGCCCCTCCCAGGAGGGGTCGATGCCGAGACCGTGGTGGACATTGATCCCCGAGCGCACATTCTGCGCGACCTGTCCCAACTCCGCCGTGATCTTGCCGGGCATCTTGAAGTACTCCTCGCTTTGCACCGTCAGCATCTCGTCCCGCTCCAACTCCCAGCCGTCATCCAGCGACACCGTTTCACAGTCCGTTTCGGTGGTGACCAGCGCCTTGCTGGCGATGGTCGTGTAGAGTTTGGTGGGGCAGAGCATCTCCTCGTTGAAGGGATCGATTTCCAGGTAGTGAAGCTCGACGGCCTGTGCGATCTCGCCGTCCGTCAGGATGCGGGGGCCTGTCCTGGACCAGAGGCGTTCCAGTTCGTTCTTGTCCGAAGGCTCGAACTTCTCGACGTCCAGATCGTTTTGCAGCTCCATCTCCGGCTCTTCGCTGCCGTGATAGCTTTCATCGTCCTTGGAGGCGCTCAAGCTTAGCCAGAAGTTGGCGTCCCTGGGCGTGTTTCGCTCCAGGTTCAAGGCTTGTTTCCGATCCAGTTTTAGTTGACGCTTTCCTTGAACGACCAAGTTGACATATTGCCGGGAAACGCCGATGCACTTGGCGAACTGGTTTTGGGTCAGATTAATCGATGTCAGAACATCCAAGATCTGCTTTCCTTGGTCCAAGTTGATATTTCGGGTGGTCATCGATCTTAATTTGGTCGGTTTTGACTCCCCGGAAACGCCCTTTGGGGAAGCGATGAATGTATGTCAACCACGATTAAGTTGACATGTCAACTGTTTTGGTGTGTTGACGTGATATTTGTCAACCATTACGTCAATCAAACTGCGGTCAAGTGGGGCATTGATGGAGGTCCTGTTGACAGATTGACGGAGGTTCTGTTGGCGGAGCGGACCGGCGAATCCGCTGAAAGGGGGAAGCTTGAGGCTCCGGCCGGGGGCCTGACGGGCAGGGCCCGGTTCGGATCGGTCTTCACAATGAAAAACTGGAACGCTAGGTTCCTGTCATGTCCAAGTTCATTCGGTTCTTTCTTTGCGCGGTCTTGATCGAGGTGGTCGGAGCGGCGGCGGCGGCCTCCAGACCCAACATCGTCTTCTTCCTGATCGACGATCTGGGCTACATGGATATCGGGGCTTACAATCCCGACACTTTCTACGAGACGCCGAACATCGATCGCCTGGCGGCGGAGGGGATGCGTTTCACCAATGGCTATGCCGCGAATCCGGTCTGCAGTCCGACGCGCTACAGCATCATGACCGGCCGGCATCCGTCGCGGGTTGACGCCACAAACTTTTTTTCCGGTCGTCGCGGCGGCAAATTCAACTGTGCGCCGTTGAATGACCGGATGTCGCTTTCCGAAGTGACGCTCGCAGAGGCCTTGAAAGAGGGCGGCTACAAGACCTTTTTTGCCGGAAAGTGGCATCTTGGTCCGACAGCGGAGTATTGGCCGGAGAATCAGGGGTTCGATATCAACAAGGGCGGCTGGAAGCACGGCGGGCCCTGGTTTGGCGGGAAGTATTTCTCGCCCTACAACAACCCGCGACTGGAGAACGGTCCGGACGGAGAACATCTCCCGCATCGCCTGGCGAGCGAAACGGCGGCCTTCATCAAGGAGAACCGGGATGGCCCCTTTCTGGCTTACCTTTCCTTCTACTCCGTGCACACGCCCTTGCTGGCGCCGAAGGAGTTGGTTGACAAATACCAGGCCAAGGCTGAGCGGTTGGGGCTCAACGGGAAGGAGGAGTTTGCGCCCGAGGAGCAGGTCTTTCCCAACGCGAAACAGAAACGCACGGTTCGCATCCTGCAGAAGCACGCGGTCTACGCGGCGATGATGGAATCGATGGACCGCAATGTCGGGCGCGTGTTGGATGCGATCAAGGAGCAGGGCATCGAAGAGGAAACGGCGGTCTTTTTCATGTCGGATAATGGCGGGCTCTCGACTTCCGAGGGACAGCCGACATCGAATTTGCCGTTGCGCGGCGGCAAGGGCTGGGTCTACGAAGGCGGCATCCGCGAGCCGTTCCTGATCAAGTGGCCCGGGGTGACGAAGCCAGGCAGTGTTTCGGATTTCCCGGTCGTCAGCACGGACTTCTACCCGACAATTCTCGATGTTGCCGGGTTGCCGTCGCGGCCGGATTTGCACTTGGACGGTGTAAGCCTGGCTTCGTTGTTGCGGGGGGAAACCACGCTGAAGCGCGACGCCTTGTATTGGCACTATCCGCACTACAGCAACCAGGGAGGCTTTCCCGGCGGGGCGATTCGCATGGGAGACTGGAAGTTGATTGAACGCTACGAGGATGGGCGCGTACACCTCTACAACCTGAAGGAGGATGTCGGCGAACGGAACGATCTTGCGGCCAAGGAAGGGGAGCGGGTTGAAAGGATGCGCGCCAAGCTGCACGCCTGGTATGGCAAGGTGGACGCGAAGTTCCTGCAGGCCAAGCCGGGCGGCCCGGAGCCTTGGCAGCCTTGATCCGGGAGCCACGGTGTTTCCGCCGCCATTGTCCTGCAAGGGAAGGAGAGACTCAACAAGGAGACTGTGATTGCCGGCAGGCAGGCGGAGCGCGGAATTGATTCCGCCCCAATCTCGGCAACCCTGTCGTGGGCGGCGACGCCAAGATCCAGGAACATCCAACGGCGAATCGAATTGAGTTCAGTCCTCCGAAGTCGTCTCTTTTTCCGCGTCTTTCGCCTATTCCGTAGTTCTCCATTTGGAGACTGCGGAACACGTTGAATACACGGAAGTGAGAACTGACGGAAAGATCCTCCCGTGCCACCCATGGAACGGCCTGCGGGCGCTCGCCGCAAGCGCCCGCTCCAGAAATCTATTTTCGAGGTCTCGGCGGCAGAAATACCCGCCCTCCTTGGAATCACCCGAACGCCTTCATCGCCGGAAACAGTTTTACGAGAGCGGTCCAGACGCCGGCAATGGACATGCCGATGGCGGAGATCCAGAGCAAGACATCCCAGTTGCGCTTTGGCGCAATACGCGGATCGCAGCGCCGGTAGCGGAACCAAAGGGCCGCGCCGGCCATGACGGGCAAGAGGATCGACTGCATCACCCCGCCGGCGAGGACGAGTTTCTTGGGTTGAGGGAAAAGGAGATAGACCGCAAAGCAGGCGAGCGGAAAGGCTGCGCTGAAGATGCGCAGCCAGCGTCTTTGCGAAGCGTCGGTGTCTTCCCGCCACTTGAACAGCTTCAAGGCGTCCGTGCACATGCGCGCCTTGCTGGCGTTGGTCACGAAGAAGGTGGAGTAAAGCACCGCCACGGCGCCCAGTAGAAACAGCCATTGCGCGGTCGGACCAAAGACCGGTTCGTACATCACCGCCAGAGTTCGGATCATCTCCGCGCCCTTGGGCGAGAGCCCCAAACGATTGAGAATGGCTGCCCCCAACACGTAGAACGCGCAGGTGGAGAGGGTATAGACCACCATCGAGCCAAAGGCATCCCAGCGCAGCACGCGGAGCCAGCCCTGCGCGCGCTCGACCCATTCCTCAGATCCGTCATTCGGTCCGACAAAGCGCGCGTAGCCCTTCTCAAGGCACCAATAGGGATAGAAGATCAGTTCGCCGGCGGCGACGCCGATGATGCCGAAGGTCGCCAAGGCGGTCGCGATCGGGAAGACGTTCTCCGGCCGGGGCGGCAGCCGGAAGCTGAGTCCCGGCACGAAGTCCCGCACCTCCTTGAGAACCCTCCCCTCCGGCGTTCGTGCCACCGAATAACCGCGCCCGAGCGTGGCCAGCGGCGAGAGGGCTTCCAGGCGCCCGGCCATCGCGGACAGGCGCGCGCCGCGGCG
>CAZFLK010000106.1:0-19449 GCA_964519245.1 uncultured Verrucomicrobiota bacterium | reverse complement strand
AGCCGGTGGGGAGAGACTCCGTCGAGCCCATATCAACGTCCCGAAGGGACGAGTCAGCACGTTTCCCTCGCCACCCTCGTTTAATCGCACGCCGGCGGCGGCGTGACACACACTGTCGCCTCCGTATCTCCGGATTCTCTTATTTCGCCTTCTTCCGAGGAAACCGCGCCTGGGGCGCGCCCCCCAATACTATTGGCCGCCAGGACTCCAAAGGTCGATCAATGGCCGCGGTGCGGATACCCACCGGCCTCCATCCCAGATCGCAGCCCGTCGCCCCTCGCCAATCCGCGCCGCAACGCCCGCCGAACGCAGCGCCGCGACATAAAGCCATTCCCAATCCCGCGTATTCGCAAGCCCCCTTTCCCAAGCCGAACCAAGGCTATCCGTGTCCGCCTCGCCAGGATGGATACCCACTCGAGCGCGCAGGTGACGCACGACGATGCGCGCGGCTTCCCCGGGGTCCGTTTCCTGGCGAACGCGCGGGTAGAAATGCTCCCAAAGCGGACGTCGCCAATCAATCGCGCGAGGCTCGCTTTCCCCGATCAAGGGCGAGACGATGTAGCGCGACCAGATCTCCCGGTCCAACGCCCCTCCATAAAGGAACGGCCCCCGGTAGTTGGCCAACTCGGCATGCTCAAGCAGATTCCCAAACCGGGTCGAAGCGAAATCGGCCCGCGCGGCAATTTCCCGAAAATCATCCCTGGCCCCGGGGGATGGCAATAGCCGGGCAACCAAGTCCGGCGACACCAAGCGCGCGTTGAGCGCGGGCGCGGACAAATGCACAACCGAAACCGCCGTCGCCAGTCCCGCCGCGCACCAAGCCGCGCGGCACAACCGCCGATCCACCACAGAGCATTCTCCCGCTTTCACCTGGTGTTGCGACCAAAAACGCCGCGCCAAACCGGCCGCAGAAACAACGAGTGCGATGGCTGTAGCGCCCCACGGGAATCGACGCCGCTCAGGTTCGTCCTGCTCCTCCGGAGACGACCCGGCCAACGCCCCGGCGACATACTCACCGACAACTCTCAGGACCACCTCCCTTTCCGGACGGAAACCATGCTCCTGACCCGACAGGATCTTCGTTTCCACCGGAACGCCGCGCGACTTCAACAGCGCGCCCAGGACTTCGCAATCCGCCGCCGGAAAGACCCGGTCTTCCTCCCCATGCACCAGGAGGGTCGGACAACTGAAGGAGCCTGCGGACGCCAACACATCGCCATCCCGCGCGGCAAGCCCATCCACGAGCCCACCCCCGATCCGCACGTAAAGGCGCGGCTGGCGCTCCGGGCGGCGCAGCAAAAAGCTCAGTGACTTCTGGGCTCCAAGACTGCTGCCCACCCAGGCAGTGGTCTCCCCGCAAAACCACGCCTGATCTTCCAACCAGGCCAGAAGACCCTCGAACTCAGCCTCGAAAGCGCCGGTTTCAGACTGGTCGTAGTCAAGCGACACCGCGTTGAAACCCAACTCAGCAAACGCCCGCAAGGTCGGACCATCCTTCACAACGTTTCCCCTCGAACCGTGCAGGTAGACAATCGTCGGGCGGGTCCCGACCGGCTTCGGAAGCAACGCCACGCCTTCTGCCCGCATCGGGCCTGAATCCGGCGCCTTGAACCGAACCCGACAATGTGGGTCCCGAACATCAGCCCAGACGAGAAGACAGACGAACCCCGCCGCTCCGACCAAGGCCAACCGCTTCGACGGAAGGACGAATGCGCGCGAGCCCGCTCCCGAGAGGCTGACGATCGCCAGCAGGACCCAGAACGGCGTTCCCAAAGCCAGATGGAACAGCCCATCGTCGAACCAGAATCCGGTCAACAGGACGATGACCGCGGAGACTGCAATCCACGCTTCCACTGAATCACCGTCGGCTCGCCGGCGCCCAAGCAGGAGAACCAACACTGCAAGAAAAGCAACCAGGGCGGGAAGCCCCAACATCGCCCCCAGAGACAGGAAGTCGTTCAAGGTGATGGCCGCCGGTTCGGCGATCCGCGGACGCGAGTAAAAGGCTCCATACTGATCGCGCAGCGAGCCCCAACCATGCCCGGCAACCGGACGATCCGACATCATCCGCAGTGCGCCCTCATAGGCCGCCACGCGATTCCGCCACGAGAAGTCGTTCACGTTCGCCACCGAGAGAACCCGCCGGACCGCCGGAACCTCGCTGTGCCGAAACGTCCAGAACACAATAATGAAAAAGGAAACAAGAATCGTCGCATACGCCGCACGGTTTCGGTGAAGGCCGCCCACAATGGCCGCAAACGTCGACGGCGGGAGCGCGGACATCCCTGTCCGCTCGTCGAAACGGCACAACGAACCGCGCGAATCATGATGCCCTCGCTCCCTGCCCGCTTTCCACGCGCCCCAGAACCGCGCCATCAGGAGAAGAGAGCCAAGCGCGGAACCCAGCCACGCCCCGCGCGATAGACTCTGAAACAAGCCAAAACCGCACACGACACCGAGCCCCCACCACCACGCCAGGGCCGCACGTTTCCAAGGACGATGAGCGCCCAGTGCGACCGCTCCCCATCGCCCCATCGAGATCAAGAATCCCACGCCCATCAACAAACCGTATCGATTGGGATTCTCCCAGAGCCCGGTCCACCGCTCCCGCTCCCGGTAGTGATAGTCGAATGCGTGATCCGGCTGCCAAAGGGCAACCAACGCCAGAAACACCGCCAACGAGCTCAACGTCGCGCCGATCAACTGCGCACGGAAGCCGTCGCCCGCTTGATTCCCCAGAAAGCGGAACCCCATCCCCATCATCAGCCCGGTCAGCAGAACCAGGGCGGAACCTTCCGCAGCGACCGACTCCGGATCGCGCCAGTATTGGCAGCCCAGGACCGCCAGAAACACGGCTCCGACAATCGGAAGCGCGTAATCCGCATTTCGAGAAGGAGGATCCGAGACGCAGCCCCGTCGAGCCCGCCCCGCGCGCAGCGGCAACCAAAGAAAAGTCAGGGCGTAGAACGTGAAGAACAACTGGAGAATCCACTGATTCTGATGGCTCTTGACCTCCCGGGGCGCGGCGTCCTGCAATTCAACGCCCCACGGAATCGACACCGGCATTTTCAACCACCATTCCATGCCCAGCACGACAATCCAGAACAGGAAACAGGCCAGAAAAAGAACGGCGCGACGTCGCTTCCTTCCCCAACGCGGAACCTCCCCCTTCACCTCAGCGCTCCGAGCCTCCATCAGTGGGAACGGATAAAGTCAATGGATGCGCTCACCCGATCAAGCACGTGTTCCGCGCTGGCAACGCCGTGCCCCATGCCGGGGTAGCTCCTGACATCCACCAGGGTCCAGTGATGACAGGCCTCGATCTCAAACTTTCGAACCTCCTCGTAGAACCGGTCGTTCTCACCGATCGTGATCAAGTAACGGGGATTCCTCCAAAGATCCTCATACAGTTCAAGATTCACCACAGGGCTGTGCAGGATCACCCCGCGCCAAAGCTCCGGGTAGTCGCGGATCAGGGGAATCATCACGCGTGTCCCGTAGCTCGTCCCCATGAGAAAGATGCGGTCGGGATCGATACTGGGATGGCGCGCCATGGTTTCATGGAGTTCCGCGATGTCTTCGGCCGCGCGATGAAAGTTGTCGGAGCTCGCCAGCCCCCAGCGGTTGGCGGAGACGTAGAAGATTCCGGCGTTGGCGATGGCCTGCGGCTCCGGACGCCAGCGGTTGCTGTTCGGTCCGTCAATCACCGCCGGATACTTGCGGCCCGGTTCGAATCCACGCGGCGGGATCAGGGTGTGAGGCAGCGGCCGCCGCCCCTTCAATTGCTGAACCTTGTTGTGCGGACGCAGAACCTTGGCGGCGACAAACGGCGCGTTGGTGGCCGCAACCAAATTGCCCAACTCGCGCCGAGGGATGTCATACTCCCAGACGCCATGGGGCTCGATCGCACGCGAGGCGAATGCCAGCAACCGTTCCTTCCCCGCGCCCACGCTGAAAGCCCGGATGAATCCCGCCTCGAACAGGTGCCGGTCCCCGGCATCCCCGTTCACATGCACCGTCAGAAAACTCTCGTTCGCCTCCGATCCCACATAGGCGTAGCCCTGCCCTCCCAGGATCCAACGACCTTTGTAGGTGTGCGTGTCGTTCAATGCACGGAGAACGCCGTGGGCATTGGCTCCGGGATCGAATCGATACACGACCCTCGGATACCGCCTTGGCGGCTCCGCCGGCGCGCAGAACAGGAACGCCGCCTGCTCGGCGCTGTAGTCCAACCACTGGTAGGTCATGTTGGTGAAGGAACTGAGCCGCGTCAGTTCGGCGGTTTCAACGTTCAACGAATGCAGGTTCATCCGATGCACAACCCCGACGCGATTCGTGTCCATCGCCACCAATCCAGGCTCCCCATGGAGTGGATCAACCGCGCAAATCTTCTCGTACTCCACCGCAAGCCGCCCCCCCTTTCCCTTGGCTCCAACCCGCCCCCTGAAGCAGGTCAACCCGTCATCGAAGAAGGCAAATGAATCGCTGTCCAACCAGACAAATCTCGTAATCGGCGGCAGATTGGTCGCCCGCAACGCCAACGCCCCGGTCCGCCCGTCGAACAGAAAGAGACTGGGGGTCGTTTCCAGACGATCCGGAATCTGCCCCGCCGCGAGAAGGCGGTCGCCGGGAGCCCAACCGAAGATGGAAAAATGCTTCATCTCATCGAGACGCAGATCCATGAGCCGGACGGGGTCTCTCCGATCCGACGTCTTGAGGAACAAGGTCCGCGCCTCGGCGGTCGTGCGGATGTAGGCCACGCGCCCGCCCGAGTGATCCCCCACCGGCGCATCGCGAAACTCGCCCACCATGCAGATCTCCGCAGTGCGTTCCCGGATGCGCCTCAACTCCAGAGCGTTCTCAACGGTCGTCCAGACACCGGCCGCCGTGAGGGCGACGATCACGAAGACCAAGCAAGCCTTACGCCGGGCCGCGACCACGCGGAGCGCTTGCCCGCCAAGACGACCAAGCCAGCCGACCAGTCGCTCCACGGAATCAGCGCGCGTTGCTCGCGCGTGCCCCCCATCTCCTGGAGCCACCCCATCTTCCGCAGACAAAGGATCGACCGACACGGACGCCTCCGCACTGGGAACCTCCAGGGAATCGCCGCAGCCGGGACATTTGATGAACCGGCCGGCCCAGGCGTCTCCGATGGACACCATCTGGCGACAGGTGCGTCCCGGACATTGGAAGCGGATGGCCACGGCGTGTTGACGTTCACTCCGGCGGGAAGCGACATTCAGGCGGGGACGTTGGTCTCAACGGTAGATTCTGTCCCGCGGTCGCCCGATCTCACCCGCATGCCGATCAGGCCAAGACTGCCAATCAACAAATAGGCCAGGATCCCCTTCATACCGTAGTCCACCATGCGCGGCGACACGGGCAGCGCGTCCGTAACCGTGCCCAGGCAACCGCAGGGTTTGGGCGCGTCCATCCACCAGATTGCCAGACGATACACCAGAAAGTTCGTCGCCATCCAGGCGGTGAGGGAAAGCTTCAGCCAGGAACTGCGCCCAAAGAACAGGTAGCCCGCCAACACGGCCTCGACCACGCCGACGCACGCAAGCAAATGGCGCGTCTTGAGTCCCAGCAGCGGATCGGCCAGGTCCAGAATCCGCGCGTCTCCCAGGGCGCTGACCAACTTGGCCAGCGCCGTCGCCACAAAGACGGCCCCCGCCGTCATGATGAAGCAAGTGATGTGTCTTTCTTGTTTTTCTTTCATGTTGTCTTCCTTGTTTGTCCGTCATTTCCCTCTCCCTTCCCTGTTCGACTCAGTCTCCCGCCACGATGGTCCACATGCCGAAATGGGTTTCCGGCGCATCGCTCACCTTGCCTTCCGGCCCCACGGTTGCCTCCGGTTCGAGTTGCTCGACATGCCCGTCCGCCATCAGGTAATTGATCCTTCCTCCATGGAGCGAGTCGCGCGGCAATACGGTTTCGTCCACGTGCCCCACGGTGGAGGAAACGGTCGAAAACTTGGCCCGACCCAACAGGTTCTCCGGATGGGCCTGCTCGGTGAACACGATCGTGGCCGCGCGATCCTGAAGCATGTCCAGGGTCACCGCCGGCAACGGAGCCGCGCCTTGCATCGACGCCAGCGCCCCATTGCCCCGCTTGCGGTAGGCCGACCAAAACAAGCCGACACCCGTTGAGTTGTATTCTGACGGAGGCCAGTTGGGACGGTTCATCCGGTGCGCGGGCATCGCATAGCTTCGACGCCCCGAAACCCTGGCCGGATCGACCGTCGGCGCCTCGATCGGATCTTCCGGGCAGCGCAACGCCACGCCGGCCGGGGGCGGCGGCGCGTTGTAGTCCCCTCCGCGCAAGACCACCCGCAAAGGCGTGGCGATCAACCGATCCCAGGTCGACGCCATTCCCCGCCGGGGTTGAATCGCCGCGTAAGGCAGCTTCTCCCGGTTGTCCGTCGAGTAGACGCTCAGCGCCGCGCCGATCTGTTTCAGGTTCACCCGGCAGACGGTCTCACGAACAGCCCGGGATCCCCCTCGCATTCGTTGCGCCCAGACCAACGCCGCCGTCAACACGATCGTCACGACCGCCAACAGTTCCGTTCGCGTAAAACCCTGTCCCCGCACCCACCCGTTCTCTCCTGGAATTCGCATCTCTCGTCCTTTCCAACGCGCCGAATCCTTCGCCAGATCCTTCGCTCCTTTGCTTGTTGCAGACGGCCTAACCAACCCCGCGTCCAAACGCCAACACAAAACAGCGTCCTGTCGCATTCCGATAAAAGAAAGTTGCGGCGCGTCGTAATCCGATAACAAGGCCCCGTGCGAAACGACCCTGTCGGTTGGATTGGGCATGGAACGGACTCCCTGTTATGTTCCTCCCCGATGAGCGGCAACTACTACGATCCCGGCGAGCAGCGCGCGGCGAAAGTCGACGCCCTGTTCAGCTCCATCGCGCGCCGCTACGACCTGATCAACGACGTGCAAAGCTTCGGTTTGCACCGCCTTTGGAAACGTCGATTGATCCGCCTCGCGGACATCACGGGCGACTCGCGGACCCTGGACCTCTGCTGCGGCACCGGCGACGTCACCTTCGCCATGTCTCGCGCCGGGGCCGCCGCGACCGGATTGGACTTCAACGCCGCCATGCTTGCCGTCGCACGGGAGCGACAAGCCCGGGGCGAAGGCGCCCGGAATTGCGCGTTCCTCCAGGGCGACGCCCTGAGCATTCCCTTCGGAGACAATCAGTTTGACGTCGTCTCGATCAGTTACGGACTGCGCAATCTCGCCGACTTCAAGCGGGGCCTGACCGAGATGCGCCGTGTCGCGAAACCGGGAGGGCGACTGCTGATCCTCGACTTCGGGGTGCCGGGCTTCGCCCCCTGGCGCCGGGCCTACTTCGCCTACCTCAGGATCGCCACCCCGATCTTCGGCAAGTTGTTCACCGGCGATTCCGCCGCCTACGCCTACATACTCGAATCATTGAAGAACTACCCCGCGCAGAAAGGCGTCGCCCGAATGCTGGAGGAAATCGGTTGCCGCGAGGTGCGGACGCACAACCTGCTCGGCGGCGTGATGAGCATTCATTGCGCGCTGAGCGGCGAGCAGGCGACCGGAGGTCGGTAGTCAGTAATCAGTGGTCGGTGTCCAAAGGTCGGTTCCAAGCTCCCGGCAACCAAGGCGCTCGAAAACCCGGATCCTATTCAACCCCGACCGTCATGTCTTCCATGAGCGCGAGGGCGGTGGCTTCGGCAATGTCGCGGATATCGAAGTTGCGCGCGATGTTGCCGGCGTAACGATCGTGCCCGATCACGTCGGAGGAGGAAGCCTGACCGAGAATGCGTGAATCGCTGAGCCGGATGGCCGTCGCCTGGATATCCGGCAGGGTGTAGGTGCGGTTCCCGGAAATGCCGGGCACGATGATGTCGCGCGAGGAAACCAGGATCTCAAGCACAACATCCGAAATCTGGGCGAGGGCCTTGCGGTCCTTGTAGGCCTGCGATCCTTCGGTCGGCACGGAATAATCCTTGAGCGGCAAATCCGGAATCAACTGGGTCGCCATGCGCTGGTCCGCCAGGCGCGCGCCGCCGTGTCGCAACGGACGCCCGAACAGGCGCTCGATGTCCCGCAGCGTCTGACGATCCGTCAACGAGAAGGCCGCGGGCTTCCTGTTGTTGTAGATGTTGCTGACCTTGCCCTTGCGGGAGGAGGAACTCTCGCTGCGCTTGCCCGGAAGCTGCTGCGCATCGCTCCCCAGCGATCCGCGGATGGTCACATCACCCTCGGCCGAAATGGTCGCGGGTTGTCGATTGGCCTGCCCCGCAAACTTCGGATCCGCCTCGAAATTCGAATTGGCGCGCCGCTCGTCCACATCGAACGTCTCCCGCCGACTCGCCAGCGTCAGGCCGGTCGCGCGATCCACCGGGTCGCGATTGACGACCATCAGGATTCGCGGACGATCCAACTTGCCGTAGGCGTCCTTGAATTTGTCCATGACGACCTTGGCCTGCTCAGGCGTCACCAGCACAGGCTGCCCCGTGACGGCGGGCTTCTGCTCATAGGAGTAGATCTTGTCCGTCGCCATGGGTTGCAGCGGCGCCTTGGCGATCGTCGGCGGCGTCGGCCCCGGCTTCTCCATGGAAGTGTTCTTCGCGGGCGGCGGCGCGGGACAGGTCGCGGCAAGGGCGACCACGAAAAGGAATGACAAAAACGTTTTCATGGGTCTGGGCAAACGAGCGTTCGCTGCTGGGAGTTCAACCGTTCCTGGTTCACCGCGCCTGACGGACGCGGATCGTGAAATTCTTGGCCCGGGCATTCAATGAAACAAACTCGACGCTCTCGGTCGCATTCTCGTCCAGGAACAGGGTCCGCCAGGCGGTCTCATCGCCGGTGGAAAACCCCTGCTCATCCTTGAACACACAGTTGACCTGGACCTGGATCCGTCGGTTCTCGCGATTGCGGATGGGAGCCATCACGCGCAGCCGACCGTCCGGCAACGTCGCGCTTTGAATCTCGCCCTCCGTGCTGATGGAGCGCTGCACGCCGCTGTCAAGCAACACCACCAAGGCATTCTTCTCACTGCCAACATCCGGATTGGAAGTGTCGGGCAGGTAGGGGCCTTCGTGGGATTTGCACCCGAGCGCGACCAACAGGGACGCGCCGGCGGCGAGGGAAAGCATCTTTTGGGAAATCGTCTTCATGAATCGGATGGTGTGGCTTGGGTTTGCTCGCTGACAAATAACACAGTGTCCTGCGGGTTGGAAGGGACCGTCACGTGAATCACCTTCAACAGCTTGGGTATCGGACGCCCGCCCTTGTCCAGGAATTCAACTTCGATCGTGTGCGGCCCGGGCGGCAGGCGCAACGCGGCAAAACTGAGAAACTGGGGAAGGTTGTCCCAAGAGCGCGTGTCGGCCTTGGGCGAGGACGCGGACGCCACGATCTTGCTGAGCAAGCCGGCGGCCGCCAATCCGAGACCGATCTCCTGGGTGTCCTTGTTGCCGGCCAGGATCAGCCCGCTGGCAATGCCCACATCGCCCGCCGTATCCGTCGCCTTCTTGACCTTGGCCTGGTTCTTCAGGATGTGGTCCATCACCCGGCCTCCCCGCGTGATGGCCTGAAAGTAGATGTCGTCGTAGGGGCGGGCGCGAATCTCGCCGCCCTCAAAATTCACCCGCGCCGCAAACGAACGGGATTGATTGTCGCGATACTGAAGCAGCTCGCCATACTCACCCGCCGCAAACTTGGTGGGACCGTAGCCATACTCCAGGAACACCATCACATTGGCCTCCCGATCGAAATCCGGAGGGAGTTCCAGCTTGCTGAATTTCCGCGCGCGCTCGAGCGCGTCCTTGCCATCGCCGCCCAGCCGGGCGGTCACGTAGCCATCCAAATACTCCAGCAACACATAATCCGCGGAGTAAGTCTTCTCCTCCGTGTCGGAATCGATGATCAACCCGCTGCGAAAACAGGCCCGGGCATTGTCGGGCTCCCCGTCCATCCAATAAAGGACGCCACGGTAAAAATAGGCCATGATCCGCTCGTAGGGCTCGCCGACAAACTTCTTGTCCGACTCCTGGCTGAACAAACGCCGCGCGCGCCGGGCGTCCGCGTCGCCCTGCAATATGCCGCCGATGCTCGCGATCGCGGCATCAAGCAACCGCTTCGCCTCGTCGTAGCGCCCACGACGCATCGCCTCAATCGCCGTGCGATACTGCCACAGCACCCGATCCTTCGCCGGACCTTGCTCTATGTGGATCCGTCCGTCCTCAATCGGATCGCCGGTCAACGGCAACGAAGGCCCGGCGTTGTAGTCATAGGTCTGACACCCGGTGAACAACACGGCCGCCAACGCCAACGCCACTGGGAAAACGGGCTTCATCGGCGCTGATTCCCCCTCGCACGCCCCGGCCATCAACGGTAAACCGCGTCGCCCAGCCCCTGTTTCTTCATCTCCGCAAAATCCTCCCAGACGATCTGCGAAGTGCGCGCGTCAATCAACTGGAAGGAATAAAGGATGTAGTCGCTGACCCCCTGCCCCGTGGTCGTGGTGTGTCCCTCCAACGTGCCGGTGAGGAAGAAGTTCGCGCCCATGAAACTGACGGTATTGGGGTCCGCGCTCGCAGTGACCTGCCCCGTCTGCTTCAGGTCCCGCTCCCGCTCCAGGGTCGCCATCCGATCGCGCGCGAGAAAGCTCACCTTGCCGCGGGTCTTGGAATTGAGCAGCACCCGCAACCGCGTCAGGAAGATATCCTTGTTGAACGCAAAACGCGTGTTGTTGTTCACCGGGTCGAGCACGACCGTCGGAGGATTGGCCGCGTTGGCAATCTGGGGAATCTGCAGAATGCTGCGGGCCATCTTGTCCGTCACCGAGGCGATGTCCTGGGATTCCACTCCCGTGCCCGCGACGAACCCACGCTCGTCGGCGCGCATCTCGGTGACCGGGACGCCCGACGGATTCTTCACCCCGCTGGAGGAACAACCCACCGCGGCCAGCAGGGAAAGGAGCGCCGCATTGGAACAAATTAACCGATGGAGATTCTGATGCTTCATGTTGTTGAACTGAGTTGTTGAAACCTTGGTTGAACCGACTGCGGCAAACCGTCAACGACCAAATAACCGGTTGGCCGCAGTCAGGGAACTGTAATTCGCGGGCGCCACCGGTTGATACCCCGTCGCGGTCGCCGTCGTCTCCTGCGTGACCGGAGTCCTGCCCGACATCACCCCCGGAGCATAAAGCGAGGCGTTCGACGCCGCCGCGGGAGCCTGTCGCGCCACCCGGGCCTGCGCCACCCGGGCCTGCGCCGCCCGGGCCGCCGCGGCTTCCGCTTCGCGCTTGCGCGCGCTGTGCTCCGCAATCCCGCCCAAAAGCAACCCGGCCCCGGCTCCGATCGCCGCCCCTTCGGCCGTCTGCCGATCCGAGTTGTGACCGATCACCGCACCCAACAAGCCGCCGACCGCCGCCCCGCCCAGGGCATAGTTGGGCCGTGAACGCGCGACCGTCGTCGTGGTCGCCGGAACCGTGTAGGCCGTCGTCGCCGCCGGAACCACGTACGCCGGACTCGTGTAAACCACCGGCGGCGAATAGGTCGTGTAGGAGAACCCCCAACCCGGCCGATGAAAACCTCGACCGAATCCGCGATGCCGATGAAAACCGCCGAAGGGCCGATTCCAGTAGCCAAAGGGGCGCCCGAATCCCCGACGCCCAAAACCCGAGCCATAGCCAACGCTGATCCGCGTCGCTCCCCGGGAATACCGGGGCCCTGAATCGTAATCGTTCAGACTCCCCAGCAAGTAGCCGACGCCGGCGCCGATGCCGATGCCTTCGGCAGTCTGGCGATTGTTATTGTGTCCGATCACCCCGCCCAGGACGCCGCCCAAGACCGCGCCGCCGAGCTGGTTGTCGGAGAAAAGCTGCCCGTTGGCTCCTCCGGCCAAGGTCAGCGTCGTAAGAAAAAGAGCGAATCGTTTCATGGCGTTCACATGAATGGGACGTTTCCAGTCAGGCGTTATTCATGCGGCCGCAACATGCCCCCTTGCCCGCGTGAAAGCAAGTCGATCGACCAGCCCCCGGGATCCGGAGCCTCGACCGCCATGTTCCCGCGTGACTTTCAGCCCGGTTGTCGCCACATTGCGCCCGCTTATGGCTGCCAGAAAAAAGCAAAAACCCGTCTCTCGCAGCGGCCGATTCACCGAGGGCCCCGGCCGGGATGTCGAGCTGTTCAGCGAATCGATCTCTTTCGACTGGCGTCTCTGGCGTCACGACATCGCCGGCTCGATCGCGCACGCCACCATGCTCCAAACCATCGGCGTCCTCCAAAAGAGGGAACTGAACGAAATCAAACGCGGTTTGCAGCAGATCGGCGCCGAGATCGAGGCCGGTCAGTTCAAGTGGAAACCGGAACTGGAGGACGTCCACATGAACATCGAGGCCGAACTCACCCGCCGAATTCCGGCCGGCGCCAAGCTGCATACCTCCCGCTCCCGCAACGATCAGGTCGCGCTCGACATGAGACTCTGGCTGCGCGACGAAATCCTCGACCTCATCGGGGAGATCCACACCCTCCAGGAGGCGCTCGTCGGCCTCGGCGCCGCAAATCAGGACGTCGTCATCCCGGGCTACACCCACCTCCAACGGGCCCAACCCGTTCCCCTCGCCCATCACCTGCTCGCTTACGTGGAAATGTTCGAGCGCGATCAACAACGCCTCGTCGATTGCCTCGACCGGGTCAACGTTTGCCCCCTCGGCAACTGCGCGCTCGCCGGATCCACCCTGCCGCTCAATCGCGAACTCGTCGCCGAGATGCTCGGTTTCGTCGACGCCAAGGGCAAGGCCCGATTGACCCAGAACTCCATGGACGGCATCAGCGACCGCGACTTCGCCGTCGAATTCTGCTCGGCCGCGGCGTTGACCGCCGTCCACTTGTCGCGCCTCGCCGAGGATTGGATCCTCTGGGCCAGCGCGGAGTTCGATTTCATTCGCATCTCGGACGCCTACACCACCGGCTCCTCATTGATGCCTCAAAAGAAGAATCCCGACATCGCGGAGCTCGCGCGGGGCAAGACCGGTCGGGTCGTCGGCAATCTGATGTCGTTGCTCACCTTGCTCAAAGGGCTGCCCATGACCTACAACCGGGATCTCCAGGAGGACAAGGAACGACTCTTCGACTCGGCCGACACCGTCCGCGCAACCGTCCGCCTCACAGCCGCCATGGTCGGCGCCACGAACATCAACACTGGAACCTGCCTTTCCGCCGCCAGCGACCCCACCCTGCTGGCCACCGATCTCGCCGACTATCTCGTCCGCAAGGGCGTGGCTTTCCGCGATGCGCACCACATCGTCGGCGCCATCGTGGCCCTCTCCGAGAAAAACGGCAAACCGCTGAACGAGCTGTCCGTCGCCGAGATGCAGGCGATCGATCCACGCATCGGCCCGGACGCCCCGCGGGTGTTCCATCTCGACACCGCCTTGAAGGCGCGCACTGCCACCGGTATGCCCGGCTACAAGCAGGTCGCCAAACAAATCAAACGCTGGCAGCGGTTGCTTTCCGGCGACTGAAAGCATGCCCGATCCCGACGACGATCTGCTGACCGACCTGCTGCGCCGGGTTTCGCGTTCGTTCTACCTGACGCTCAAAGTCTTGCCCGCCAGCGTCCGCCGACAAATCGGATTGGCCTACCTGCTCGCACGCGCCACTGACACCGTCGCCGATACCGAGCTGATCGAGGTCCACCGTCGACTCGACGCCCTCGACCAACTTCGCTCACGCATCGTGGGAGAATCCGACGCCCCCCTCGACTTCGGCGACCTGGCCCACGAACAAGCCGATCCATCCGAGCGCGAACTCCTGACCCGCGTCGAAGACGGTCTCAACCTGCTCAAGGCCTGCAACGACACAGACCGACAACTCATCCGCGCCGTCCTGGTCACCATTGTCAGCGGCCAGGAACTGGATCTTCGCCGGTTCGCCGTCCCCCGCGCATACAACGACGCCTCCAAGGTTCTGGCCCTGAAAACAGACGCGGACCTGGACGACTACACCTACCGGGTCGCCGGCTGCGTCGGGGAGTTCTGGACCCGGATCTGCCGAGCCAACGCCTTTCCCAAGGCTCACCTGGACGAAAAAACCCTGCTGCAGAACGGCATCCGCTTCGGCAAGGGACTGCAATTGATCAATATCCTGCGCGACCTGCGCGGCGACCTCGAGCAGGGCCGCTGCTACCTCCCGGAGGAGGCCCTGTCCTCAGCGGACTTGTCGCCGACCGATCTTCTGGATCCCGGCTCCGAGCCGAAGCTCCGTCCCATCTACGATGATTGGCTCTCCCGGGCGGACCAGCATCTCGCCGCCGGCTGGAATTACACCCTTTCCCTGCCTTGGAGCCACCCCCGAATCCGCCTCGCCTGCGCCTGGCCCATCCTGATCGGAGCCAGGACCCTGCAACAACTCAACGGCGCCTCAATCTTGGAATCCGTCCAAAAAACGAAGATCAAACGCTCCGAGGTGAAGCGTCTGATGCTCTGGTCCGCCCTGCTTTATCCCTTGCCATTTTTGTGGAGCCGCCTCTATGCTCCGCCCACCAGTCAATTTCGGTAAAAACGGCGGCAAAACAGCCCCCGGCGATGGGTTTCCCTTCATCCAATATCCAACTCATACGTGCAGACATGAAATCGTATTTCCTCATCCTCGCTCTCAGTCTCAGCCTCTGGTTGGGCTCACTGGACACCGCGAAGGCGCAAAGCAATCAGTCCGGCGGCCAGGAGGGCTCCGAAAAGCAACTGACCGAGCGCCAGAAGCGGCGCTTGGAGCGCGAGCGGCAAAAGGAAGCCGAGCGCAAAGCCCGGGAATACCAGAAGGAACTGGAACGCCGCCGCGAAGCCGCCGAAGCCAAGGCCAAGGCCGAGGCCAAGGCTCGCCGCGACGCCGAGGAAGAAGCCCGCCGCATCGCCGAGACCCAGGCCAAGGCCGCCGAGGCCAGGGCGAAAGCTGAAGCCAAGGCCCGCCGCGACGCCGAGGAAGAAGCCCGCCGCATCGCCGACGCCCAAGCCAAGGCCGCCGAGGCCAGGGCGAAAGCTGAGGCCAAGGCCCGCCGCGACGCCGAGGAGGAAGCCCGCCGCATCGCCGACGCCCAAGCCAAGGCCGCCAAGGAAGCCGAACGCGCCCGGATGGAAGAACTCGAGCGCCAACAGCGCGCCGCCGCCAAAGCCGAGGAAGAGCGCCTGAACAAACTCAAGGCCGAGGCCGCCGCCGCCCGCGCCGCCGCCACCGAAGTCAGGGCCGCCAAGGAAGCCGCCGAGCGGGAAGCGGCCCGCGCCAAGGCCAAGGAGGAAGCCGAGGCCAAGGCCGCCGAAAAGAAAAAGGCCCGCGAAGAAGAAAAGAAGAAACGCGAGGAAGAGAAGGCCGCCAAGGCCAAGGCCGAGGAGGAGCGCAAACTCGAGGAGAAAAAGCGGGCCGAGGAACTCGCCGCCCAACGCGCCAAGGAAGAGGAGGAGCGCCGCACGCAAAAGGAGGCAGAGGACGCCGCCAAGGCCGACGCCCGCTCATCCGCTGCCTCCGTCTCCGCCGCCGCCCCAGGCCGCACCGCCTCCGTCGGCCGCGTCGGCAATGTCTCCATGTCCCAAGTGACCAATTTGATCGAGGCCGAGGCCGCCGCCAAGAGCCGCGCCCTGACCGACCTCCGCCGCAAGGCCCTGCTCGACGCTGAAGCCCAGGCCAAGGAAGACAATCTGGCCATGATCCGCGGAACCATCACCCCGACCGCCTCCATGATCGGCTACACCGATCTCGACTACGTTCCCCCCCAGGAACTCAAGCGCCGCCAGAAGGAGGAGGAACAGCGCCTCAAGGAAGAGGAAGAAAAGCGGATCAAGGAGCAAAAGCTCCGCGAAAAGGAAGAGGCGCAACGCCAGAAGGAGGAAGAGCGTCGCCGCAAGGCTGAAGAAGAAGCCAAGGAACGCCTCAAGCGCAAGGAGATGGAGGAGGAGCGCAAGGCCGCCAAGGAAGCCCAGACTGCCGCGCTCGCAGCCAAACGCGGAACCCCCGCCAGAGCCGCCGAAAAACTCTCAGACGATTCCGAAGCCGGCGAGAAACTCAGCGCCGAGGAAATCAAGCGCCGCGAAGCCCGCAAGCAGGCTGACGCAGAAGCCAAGGCCCGCAAGGCCGAACTCGACCGCAAGCGCGCCGAAGAGCGCGCTCGCGCCCAGGCCGAAGCCGAATTGGCAGCCAAGGCTCGCCAAGCCGCGCGCGACAGCGCCAACGCCGCCGAAGCCGCACGGAAGTCCGCCGCAGATCAGGCCAAGATGGCCGAACGCGAGGCGGAGAAGGAGCGCCGTCGTCAGGAAGAGGAGGCTCGCCGCGCCGCCAAGGCCATGGCCCGGGAGGACGAAGCCCGAGCCGCCGCCGAGGCCGCCAGAAAACTGGAGGAGGATGCGCGCAATAAAGCCATGGCCAAACCCGCGCCCGTCGAGGACCCCGAGGCCAAGAGCCGGGCCGAACGCCGCGCCGCCGCCCGCGAGGAAGCCCGCCTGAGAAAGGAAGCCGAAGAAAAGGCCCGCGCCATCGCCCGCGCCCAAGCCGACCGCGAGAAGCGGGAGGCCGCCACCCGCAAGCGCCAGGAGGAATTGGCCAAGGCGGAACAGGACCGCCTGATGGCCGCCGCCCGAACCGCGGCCGAAGACTCCCGAGAAGCCGCCCGCCAGGCCAAGGCCAACGCCGAGGCCATGGAGAAAGCACGCGCCAAGGCGGCCAAGGAAGCCGAATCCTTGCGCCGACGCCAGGAACGCGAGGCTGCTGACATGCGCGCCCGCGAGGAAGCCCGCTTGAAGAAACTGGAGGAGGAGCAGGCCAAGGTGACCGCCCGCGAGGCCAAGGCCCGCGACGAACAGGACCCCGAAAAACGCAACCGGGAGATGGCCAAGCTCCAGCAGGAGAAGGAGGAGGCCGCCCGTGAGAAGGCGGAAGCCGAAGCCAAACTCGCCGAGGCCCGCAAACGCGACGCCGAACGCCAGGCCCGGGAAATGGCCCGCGCCAAAAAGGAAGCCCGCAAAGCTGCCGAACGCGCCGCCAGGGAACGCGCCGAGGCCGAGGAAAAAGCCCGTAAGGCAGCCGAACGCGCCGCCAAGGAACGCGCCGAGGCTGAGGCGAAGGCCCGCAGGGAAGCCGAGAAACAAGCCAAGAAACAGGCCAAACCCGCCGAATCCAAGGACATGGAGCGCGTGCGCCGCGATGCCGAACGCCGCGCCCGTGAGTTGGAACGCGCTCGCAAGGAAGCGGAGGAACGCCGCCAGAAGGAATTGCAAGCCAAGGCCAAAGCCGAGGCGAAGGCCCGCGAAGAAGCGGAGAAACGAGCCGCCAAGGCCGCCGAGGATATGGAACGCGCCCGCCGCGCCGAAGCTGAACGCATTCAGGCCGAGGCCCGCGCCCAAGCAGAAGCCGCCCGCGCCGCCGCGCAAGCGGCCCGTTCGCAAGTCCAGGACGCCCTCGATGCCGCCAAGGCCGCCGAAGCCAAACGCGCGAAGGAGGAAGCCGCCCGCAAACGCGAAATGGAGCGCGAAGCCGAACGCCAACGCAAGGCCCAGGAACGCGCCGCACGCGAGGCCGCCAAGGCCCGCGAGGCTGAGGAGCGCGCCGCCGCCAAGGCCGCGCAGGACATGAAGGAGGCCCAGGAACGCGCCGCACGCGAGGCCGCCAAGGCCCGCGAGGCTGAGGAGCGCGCCGCCGCCAAGGCCGCGCAGGACATGAAGGAGGCCCAAGAAAAGGCAGCCCGCGAAGCCGCCAAGGCGAAAGACCAGAAAACACCGGCTCCGACGCCGCAGCCCGAACGGGCAACTCCCAAGCCAAAGAAGACGGAACCAGCCAAGAAGTCTCCCAAGAAGGAGACCGAGGCCCCCGCTCCCATGAGCAAGCAGGATCAACTCAAGGAACTGCTCGAACTCTACAAAGCCGATCAAATCACGCCGCGCGAATACCACCAACGCCGCAGCGAGATCCTCAAAAAGTAACCACCCGAAACACTCTCCCCACAGCCCGCGGCGCCGCACGGCCCCGCGGGCTTTTTCTTGGCTGCGCCGGAAAGTAGAACGGAATTGATGAAACCGACTGAAGCGCGGCTGTGTCGTAGACCAGCCGCAACAACGACCTGTGTGAGCCCCACCGGCGAAACCATGAGCCGCGTTCCACAACAGCGTCGCCTCTCAAACAGTAGAGTAGAGAGGAAAAGAGAACCTCAGAGTGAAAAGCTCCCCCTCTGTGGATCTCTGTGTTCTAGGTGACCTCTGTGTTGAGAGGGAAGCCGCAGGCCACGCGGATGGCAAAAACTCAACCCTGCCGCTCCTGTATCCCCAACCGCAGCGGCTGATCCCGAAGACGGGAGCCGTCCTGGGCTTTTTGGGATTTGGAGCTTGGGATTTGGAGCTTTCCAACCGACCTCCCGCTTGACGCATCGCCGTCCATTCCCATACTCCAACGTCATCAACCCGCAACTGAATCCATCAATATGAGCAACGAATCGCCCGCCCACGAAGTTCCCGTCTTCCCCCCCGCCCAAGAGATTTCCGAGCGCGCCTACGTGAATTCCCTGGAGAACTACCAGGAACTCTACGATCGCTCGATCAATGACCCGGAGGGCTTCTGGACCGAGCACGCCGAACGCCTCCACTGGTTTCAGAAGTGGGACAAGCTGCGCGAATGGGACTACTCCAAGGCGGAGATCAAATGGTTCCTCAACGGCCGCATCAACGCCTGCTACAACTGCGTCGACCGTCACGTCGACGAAGGCCGCGGCGACAACACCGCCCTGATCTGGGAGGGCAACGATCCCGGCGAATCGCGCTCCTTCACCTTCAACGACCTCCACGCCGAGGTGCAGCGCGCCGCCAATGCGCTCAAGAACCTCGGCATCCAGAAAGGCGACCGCGTCTGCATCTACATGCAGATGATTCCCGAACTCGCCATCGCCATGCTCGCCTGCGCCCGCATCGGCGCCGTCCACTCCATCGTCTTCGGCGCCTTCTCCGCGGATTCCCTCGTCACCCGGATCAACGACTCCGAATGCAAGGCCATCATCACCCAGGACACCGGCGTCCGTGGAACCAAGACCGACATCCCGATGAAGGCCAACGCCGACAAGGCCGTCGAGAATACGCCGTCCATCGAGAAGATCCTCGTCGTCAAGCGCACCGGCTCCGAGGTCGCCATGGCCGAGGGCCGCGATGTCTGGTGGCATGAGGCGCTCGAATCCGCCGACGCCGAATGCGCGGCCGAGCAACTCGACGCCGAGGACCCGCTCTTCATCCTCTACACCTCCGGCTCCACCGGCAAACCCAAGGGCGTGCTCCACACCACCGGCGGCTACCTCACCTACGCCGCCACCACCCACCACTACATTTTCGATTACCACCCCGGGGACATCTACTGGTGCACCGCCGACATCGGCTGGATCACCGGCCACTCCTACATCGTCTACGGCCCTCTGTTGGAGCGCGCGACGA
>CAZFLK010000105.1:0-19848 GCA_964519245.1 uncultured Verrucomicrobiota bacterium | reverse complement strand
AGCCGACATGCCGGTGGTGATCTCGCTGCTGAACAGCTACTCGGGCCTGGCGGCCTGCGCGACCGGATTCGTCATCCAGAACACCGTATTGATCGTCACCGGTTCACTGGTCGGGGCCAGCGGCGTCATCCTGACCCGGATCATGTGCAAGGCCATGAATCGCTCCCTGGCCAATGTCTTGTTCAGCGGTTTCGGCTCCGCGGCATCCGCCGGTTCGGGCGGCACGGAGACGCGCGAGGCCAAGTCCGTCTCGGCTGGCGACGCCTTCGTCATGTTGGAGGCGGCGCGTTCGGTCGTCTTTGTGCCCGGCTACGGACTCGCCGTGGCGCAGGCCCAGCACGCCGCCCGCGAGCTGGGCGACCTGCTAGAACAGAACGGAGCCGAGGTCCGCTACGGGATTCACCCTGTGGCCGGGCGCATGCCGGGACACATGAACGTCCTCCTGGCGGAAGCCAACGTCCCCTACGATCAACTCGCCGAAATGGACGCCGTCAACCCGACCATGGACACCGTGGATGTCTGCGTCGTGATCGGGGCCAACGACGTGGTCAATCCGGCCGCCCTCACCGACGAGAAAAGCCCGATCTACGGCATGCCGATCATCGAGGCGCATCGCGCCCGAACGGTCATCATCATGAAGCGCTCCCTGGGCGTCGGCTTCGCCGGCATCGGCAACGACCTGTTCTATAAGGAAAACGCCCGCATGTTGTTCGGAGACGCCAAGGCCTCGCTGCAAGCGTTGGTTGCGGAGTTCAAGGAGGGGTGAGTTCTTGGTTCTTGGTTCTTGGTTCTTGGTTCTTGGTTCTTGGTTCTTGGTTCTTGGTTCGGGGTTCGGGGTTCGGGGTTCGGGGGGCGGATGTGTCGGAGATCCGCCGCAACGACGGCCGCCAAACGAAGGCGGATTGCAATTCGGACTCAAGGCCGTCTAAATCCCCGCCTTTCATGAAACCGCTCTCCGACTGCCGTCTCTACACCTTTGTTGATTCCGCCTACTTGAACGGACGATCTCCGGTCGATATTGCGCGCGCCCTGTGCGACGGCGGCTCGGATCTGATTCAGTTGCGCGCCAAGGACGCGTCGGCCGAGGCGGTCGAACGCATGGCGGAAACGATCCTGCCCATCACGCAGGCAGCCAGCGTGCGCCTGGTGATCAATGATCACTGGGAGTTGGCCAATCGCCTCGGCGCGGACATCTGCCACCTCGGACAGGAGGATTTCTTCGACGCGGGCCACACCCACAAGTCCGATCTCGGACCGCCAATGTCAGTTCAACGCTCAACCCTTTTGGGCCTCAGCACGCACGCCCCGGACCAGGCGGAACGGGCCATTGCCACCGGCGCGGATTACATCGCCATCGGCCCGGTCTACGCGACCGGGACCAAGCCGACGGCCAAGCCCGTGACTTTGGATTACGTGAGATGGGCCGCCGAGAATGTGACGATTCCCTGGTTCTCGATCGGCGGCATCAACTTGACCAATCTGGACGATGTCCTCGAGGCCGGCGCGCGCCGTATCTGCGTCGTGTCCGCCATTCTCAACGCCCCGGACATCGCCAGCGCTTGTCAGGAATACCGGGATCGCCTAAGTTCCGCGCCTTTGTGATTTCCGCCGTTCCACGCGTTGTTGGATGCGGGATGCGGACTGGGAAGAACAAAAAACGAAGAACATAGAACGAAGCACCAGCACACAGATATGAGCGTACTCGTCGTCGGCACCACGGCATTGGATTCCATCAAGACCCCGAAAGCGGAGAACCCGCGCCTACTCGGCGGCTCCGCCAGCCACGCGGCGGTGGTTGCGAGCTATTTCTCGCCGGTCCGGCTCGTCGGCGCGGTGGGCGGTGATTTCCCGAAGCGCTACATCAATCTCTACGAACGGCACGGCATCGATCTCGAGGGTCTGGACGTGATCAAGGACGGCAAGACCTTCCACTGGTCCGGCGAATACGAGATCAACATGAACAACCGCGAAACGCTCCACACAGAGCTGGGCGTCATCGAGACCTTCATGCCGACACTGCCGAAGTCTTACCAGAGATCCTCGCATGTCCTGCTCGCCAATATCGCGCCAGCCCTACAACTGCACGTCCTCGACCAGGTCAAGAAACCCAAGTTCGTGGTCGCCGACACCATGGACCTGTGGCTGAACATCGCCATGGACGACGTCGCAAAACTGATGAAGCGCGTCGACATGCTCGTGCTCAACGACAGCGAATCGCACCAACTCACCGAGACCGAGAACGTGGTGAAGGCAATCCGGAAAATACACCGCATGGGCCCCCGCTTCGTCATCGTCAAGCGCGGCGAATACGGCGCCGTCTACTCCGGCCCCGATGGCCTGTTCATCACGCCCGCCTATCCCCTGCAGAACGTGGTCGATCCCACCGGGGCGGGCGATAGCTTTGTCGGCGGGTTGATCGGCTATCTGGCCTCCTGTAAGGGCCCGTTCCACAAGCATCTGCGCCGCGCGATCGTGCACGGCACGGTAATGGGATCCTTCTGCTGCGAAGGCTTCGGCCTCAAGCGCACCGCGGATATCGCCCGCGAACGCATCGACCAGCGACTCAAGGAATTCGACGCCTTGATCCGCGTCTGAGGCCCGCCTAACCCACCAGCGGCTTCAGCACGTTGCCGGCCACGCCGGTGAGCCGAAAGTCCAACCCCTGGAAGCGGTAGTTCAACTTGGTGTGCTCCACGCCCAGCAGGTAGAGCATGGTCGCGTGGAGGTCGCTGACGTGAACCTTGTCCTGCACGGCGTTGTAGCCGAAATCATCCGTGGCCCCGAAACTGAAGCCGGGCTTGATGCCGCCGCCCGCCAGCATCATTGAGAAACCCTTGATGTGGTGATCGCGACCACTGCCCTGCGCCATGGGCGTCCGACCGAATTCACTGCCGAAGATGATCAGGGTTTCATCCAACATGCCGCGCTGCTTGAGATCGGTGATCAGCGCCATGGTCGCCTGATCGACCTCCTTCGCGCTCACCTTCATCTTGTTCTTCACATCGCCGTGATGATCCCACGAGCGATGATACAGCTGAATGAAGCGCACGCCGCGTTCGGCGAGACGACGGGCCAACAGGCAGTTTGAAGCATAGGATCCATCCCCCGGCTTGGCTCCATAGAGATCCAGGATGCCTTGCGGCTCTTTCGACGTGTCCATCAGGTCGGGCACACTGGCCTGCATCTTGAAAGCCATTTCATACTGGGCAATGCGGGTCGCGATCTCCGGATCGTCGACTCTCCCCTGCAACACGCGGTTGAGTGAATTGACGGTGTCGACAACATCCTTCTGCCCCGCTCGATCCACGCCCTTGGGCGCGCCGACGTAATGCACCGGATCCCCCTTGGCGTGGAATTGCACACCTTGGAAATTGCTGGGAAGAAAGCCGCTGTGCCACTGACGCGCGGCGATCGGCTGGGCCTGCCCCCCCTTGCCCAACGAGGTGAGCACGACAAAGCCGGGAAGATCGTCCGCCTCGGCCCCGAGACCGTAGAGCAGCCAGGACCCCATGCTCGGACGTCCCGAGACCAACGCCCCCGTATTCATGAAGGTATGGGCCGGATCATGGTTGATCTGCTCCGTGTGTAGTGACCGAAGAATGCAGACATCATCGGCGACCTTGCCAATGTTCGGGAAAAGGGAGGTCATGTGCTGACCGGACTGGCCGTAGGTCTTGAACTCATGCTGCGGCCCCATGCAGGTGAGCTTGCGCCCCTGCAACTGCGCAATGGGCTGCCCCTTGGTCATGGACTCCGGCATCGGCTTGCCGTGCATCTCCGCCAGGACCTTCTTGTAATCGAAGGTCTCCAGGTGCGTCATGCCGCCCGCCATGCAGAGATGGATCACCCGCTTGCAGCGCCGCGGGTAATGCAGTTTGTCGAGCACACCCGTCCATTTGTCCGGGGCGGGTTTGGCGTTGTCCGCGAACAAGCCGGGATTCATCAGCGAAGCCAGGGCCGCGGAACCGACACCCGCGCCAGAACGGGCCAGGAAGGAGCGACGGGCGAGAGTGCGGAGGGGGGAGGGGGGATTCATAGGGCGTCGTCGGTTCAGATGAAATGCTCAATGTTCTTAAGCTCCAAATCCCAAGTTCCAAATCCCAAAGAAGCTCCAAGCTCCAAGCTCCAATGCATGCTGGACGCAGATTGATTCTGCATGGTTTTGGGTGTGTTTGTTGGGGAGTGAAGATTTCTCATTTTTTGTGCATCGCGCTGAGGATGTGCATCAGTTCGGTGGCTTCGCGGTAGAGTTTTCGGGCTTCGCTCGCGACATCCGGTTCAGATGCTGCAATCATCCGAAGAAAGAACTTTGTTTCCTTCGCCTCTTTCTTGCAACGGCTGATACTGTAACGAAAATCCTTCTTCGAAACGGATTCGTTGGCTTCACAGTAGTTGGCGCCGACGCTCGTTCCGCAACCCGTCAACTGTCCCGTCAGTCGATCGTTGATGGGGTTTCTCGGCAGCTTCTTGCAGAGTCGAATGATCGCCTCGCCAAATATAGACGTGCGCTCCTCAAAATCAAAGGGATGCTCCACACCCACATCGTTCAGAATCATCTCGCGGGCGCCGAACTTCACCTCCTCATCCCAACCACCCAAGGTTTCCGGCTCCCCTTGGAGCTTGGAACTTGGAGCTTCTTTGGCGCTTGGGATTTGGAGCTTGGAGCTTTCCATCACACTCTCTCGAATGACTTAGTAACGTGAAATGGTCTCGTGCAGGTTCAGAATCGCCCTGGCCACCGAGGTCCACGCCGCGGCTTCGGCAATCGGCAGATCGGCCGGGCGGTTATATTCACCGGCGCTGAGCAGGGCCTTGGCGGCTTCCTCGTCGGCGGCATATTTCTTTCTGTGATCCTCGTAGAGCGCGGAGAGGAGTTCCACCTCAACCTCCTGGGGTTCCCGGGCCAGCGCGGTTTGATACGCGAAGTTGAGCTTGCCATCGATGCTGTCGCCGCCATCGCGGATGACGCGTTCGGCAAACACCCTTGCCGCTTCGACGTAACTGGGATCGTTCAGCAGGGTCAACGCCTGGAGCGGGGTATTGGACGTGGGTCTTTCCGCGGTGCACTCCTCGCGGCTGGGAGCGTCGAAGGCCTTCAACATCGGGTGCAGGAAGGTGCGCTGCCAATGCGTGTAGAGACCGCGGCGATACTGATTCTTGCCGGAATCGTGCTGGTAGGTCCGTTTGGGAAAATTCAGCTGGGCGTAATAATCCGCCGGCTGGTAGGGCTTCACGCTCTTGCCGCCCAGTTTCTCGACCAGCAAGCCGCTGATGGCGAGGGCGTTGTCGCGCACCATCTCGGCGTCGAGGCGGATGCGCGACTGCCGGGCAAGCAGGCGATTGTAGGGGTCGCGCTCAGCCAGCATGGGCGAACCCTTGGACGACTGGCGATAGGTCGCCGACATGACAATCTGCTTGATCGTGCGTTTGACATCCCAACCGCTCTCCATGAAATCGACCGCCAGCCAGTCCAGCAGTTCGGCATGCGTCGGCGCCTCCCCCTGGGATCCCAGATCATCGAGAATCTTGGATATCCCCGTGCCGAAAGACATCTTCCACAAGCGGTTCACAAAGACGCGGGCCGTGAGCGGATTGTCGCGGGAGACCAACCAATTCGCAAGATCCAGGCGGGTCAGACGCGAGTCCTTCGCGCTGCGAGGACCGCCCAGGAAACGCGGCGTGGCGGGCGCGACTTCGGGACCGGAGTCGTCCAGCCAGTTGCCGCGCGGCAGAATGCGGATCGTCCGCGGCTTGTCCCGCTTGCGCGAAACCAGGGTTGTTACAATCGTCTTGTCGAATGCCGCGCGTTCCTTCTGCTGCTTCGCCAAAGCCGCCCGGGTCGGATCGAGCAACGGCGTGACACTCCGGAAGTAGGTCGCCAACTCAGCCTGTTGCTCCGGCTTCCGCTCACTCGCCTCGGCGCGGATGATCTCCCATCGCTTCAACGGCATGGCAAACTTGTCAAACGTCGGGCGATCCGCCGAACTCACCGAAATCCGGAAGCGGCCGATGACATGGTTCTTCTGCTTCGACTCGTGCTTGAGCCGGACGACCAACCTGGTTCCCGGGCCGGCATCCAAGGGCTTGGCAAAGGTGAAGACCGCCTTGCGCGTCTCCTTCTTCGAGTGTCCGTCCACCGCCCAACCGGTGTCCTTCTTTCCGTCGATGGCCTTCGCGATTTCAAAGCCTTTCTGGGAGTAATCGGCGACTGCCGAGCTGAGCTTCAACTTGAGCGGTTTGTCCGAACCGGGCTTCAGGGCCTCAACCTCGAATCCCGTCAGGATGAAATTACCGCTGTTCATGCCGACCCTCTTTTGATCGCCCTTCCCCGTTGGCAGCGTTTCCAGCATCAGGCCGGTGATCAGCTTGCGATCCGTCGCGAGCGTCACGGTGAAGTTGTCGTGCGGAATCTTGTCGCCGATCGCGCGGATGGAATAGTTGGGGTTGCGGTGGAGCGTCGCGCCCTTCTCGGCCTTGGCTGACAACGGTTTCAAGCGACGCCAGGCAAGCTGAAGATTGGCGCGCAGGTCGCGATGCCGCTGCTCCCACTCGCGCTGCGCCTTGTCCAGTTCCGGAGTCGGCGTCTTGAGGACCGTTTCCAATCGCGCGATCTCCGCGTCGAACTGTTTCATCCGCGCGGCTTCCTCCGGAGTGGGCAACTGCAGGCTCGGCCCCCACCGGCCGTCGCGATTGGCGCCGCCATAGAACCCCTTCTCGTCGAGGTCGGCGAAGAAGGATTCCAGCGAGTAGAAGTCCTCCATGGTGATGGGATCAAATTTGTGGTCATGGCACTCCGCGCAGCCCGCGGTCGCGCCGAGCCAGGTCGTGCCCGTCGTGCGCACACGATCCGCCGCGTACTTGGCCAGGTACTCCTTGTCCTGCGCGCCGCCCTCGGCCGTGATCATCAGCAGCCGGTTGTAGCCCGAAGCCACCAGTTGGTCGCGCGTGGGATTCGGCAACAGGTCGCCGGCCAACTGCTCACGGGTGAATCGATCGAAAGGCATGTTGTCGTTGAAGGCCTTGATCACGTAATCGCGATAGGGCCAGACACTGTAGTCCTGGTCGCCGTGGTAACCGACCGTATCGGCATAGCGAACGAGATCCAGCCAGTGCATCGCCATCCGTTCGCCGTAACGCGGACTGCGAAGCAATCGGTCCACCACCTTCTCAAACGCATTCGGCCCCTCGTCATACAGGAAGGCTCGCACTTCGTCCGGCGTTGGCGGCAACCCGGTCAGATCAAAGGTGACCCGTCGAATCAACGTGCGCTTGTCCGCCTCGGGAGAGGGCCCGAGGCCTTCGCGCTCCAAGCGCTCCAGGACAAAGTAATCAATCGGCGACTGCGGCCACTGCCCGTTCTTCACGTCGGGCGCGACAGCGCGCTCAGGTTTGACATAAGCCCAGTGACCCTGCCACGGCGCGCCCTGCTCGATCCACTTCTTGATCAGGGCAATTTCCTCCAGGGTCAGCGATTTCCCGGATTCCTCGGGCGGCATGAGGTCATCGTGATCCGAGGTGATCATGCGTTGGTAAATCTCGCTGGCCTCGGCGTCGCCCGGAACGATGCCAAAATAACCGCCCAGGTCCGCCTTGGCGTCCGCTTCAAGGTCCAGGCGAAGGTCCGCCTCCCGCGAACTCTTGTCCGGACCATGACACTGAAAACAGGCGTCGGAGAGAAGCGGTCGGATATCCCGGTTGAACTGAACCGTTTCGGCGCGCGCCGCCGAAGCCGACATGACCGCGCCGACCACGATCGCCGCGGGAAGAATAGCTGCAATACGAGTCATCATGCTGAGCCCCCAATCTAGCCGCTCAGCGGGAAATGTGAACTGTGTTTCTGCGCCGGTCTACCGAGCGGGCGCCTGTTTGAAACGGAAGGGAGCTTCCCCGGTGATGCTCTCGCTGGTGATGGTGGGACACCAGTATTGCTCCACGTGTTCGATGATCTTCGCCAACCCCTCAAAGTGCCGCCCCGGGTCACGATGGTACGAATCCGTCAGGTCGCGGCAAAGCGCGACATTCCTCTTCTGATAGACCATCTGACGAATGCCGAACGGCCGGCCCAACACACAACGGTTGGTATGAACGCCCATGATGATGACATTCTTGATGCCGCGCGATTCGAGCAGATTGTGGATCTCCTGCCCCTTGCTGGTCACGGCGTCATTCTTCGCAATCTCGATGGTCTTGATCTGCGATTCCCAGACCCGTCGGTCAGGCCCGCAGGGCTCAGGGGTGTCGCAGGAACATCCGGCCGCCTCCAGCTTGGCGGCGAGCGGCCCCTCGTGATCCGGGTTGAAATGGTTCCACTTGAAGGAAACGTCCGCCGCCGCCTCGGGCGCGCGCTTGGCGTTCTCACGGGCCCTCTGCCCTTGATAATGATCGTCGCAGCCGCTGGGCGCGTGAATGATCAGGATTCCCTTGGCCCGGGCGGCCTTGACGACCCGATTCATGTGCGGCGCCATCTCCGCCACCCGATTCGCCGCGCTGACGCAGTGGTGATCATTCCACATGTCGACAATGATGACGGCCGTCTTCTTCGGATTCCAATGCGCGCTCTTGCGCTCTGCCTTGAAACTCCCGTCGTCCTGTTTGACCCGGTCGCGCAGTTGGACTTGCCAGGCGCTCGTGTCCGCGGCCCGCGCGGATGGTGGGGTCATTGCCAGGATCAGGGCGGACGAGACAACGATGAGAGACGGACAAGCAGACGATCTTTTCCTCATGAGGGCACGTGTCTCGCAGACTCCAAAGGCGCGCGCAAGCTCAATCGCCGGGGCGGCGCCAAGGCGAACCATCCAACAACGGCGCCGACCAGATGCGCCATGGGACTCGCCCTGAAACTGGGCGCGCCCGAGGCCGCGAACAGGGGCGTAGGCTGAGCAAACTCCACGGCAATTTTGCCGCACATCGCGACGAGGAGCGCGCCCCAGACCCAACGCTCGTCCGGCGCGGACCGCATTCGTTCACCGGCAAGGCAGACAAACAGGGCGGTGACAACACCCGAAAGACCCGTGTATTGCGCCATGCCCGCTTGGCAAAGAAACAGAACCGGACCGATCAGCAGGATCGACCAAGACACGGGTCTGGAGACCAACCGGAATGGCAGGTCGCGCGCGCCCCACCCGACCGCCCCCAACGACACGAGATTCCAAGCCAGATGACTTGCCGACCAGTGCGCGAGATGACCGGTGAACAGACGCCAAACTTGCCCCCGTGCAATGGCGCCGCGATCGTAGAGCAGCAATTCGTGGAGTTGGGGAAGCGCAGCTGCGGCGGCCGACGCCGCGATCAGAAACAAGACAACAGCGAGGCGCCTCCAGACTGCATCCGCGCTCACCGGGTTGCTGAACGTCGTGGCGCAAGCCCCCGCCCCAGGGACCTGGACCGGCCGTGTTTCATGATCGCGATTCATTAAGCTCCTGGGGTCTCGAGATCAAGAACGAGCCCGTTTTCGCCGGGCTTTCCACACGGCTGCGCCAATGACCAACAACGCCGAGCCTGCACCCAGGCTGCCGCCTCCTCTGTATCCCGGACTGTGCGTGACGATATATTTTTCCGGCTGCTCCTTAACCTTCAGTTTGAAGCGATCCAATTCCGCCTTCAGATTGGCGATCATTTCCACGTTTGCCTCGCTGAGCCCTTTGGCGGAGTCCTCCCGCAAGTTCTTCCCGGCCGTGACGAGGGAGGAGCGCCCCTTGACCTGGCTGGTTCCCGGAGCGCGAAACAACATCTTGCGGCTGGGCACGTGGTAGACGGCGGTGTCCAGCATGGTGCTCGTGTCGTTCTTCTCTCCCGGAATGACGTAGGCTCCAACGAGGGTCCAATAGGTGATCGAAAGCAGGTCCTCGTCCGTGTGTTGAATCTGGTCAAACGAGACCAGGGCCATGACTTCCACATTGTGCATGGCGCTGAGTTGATCGAGATTGCGAAAACCGCCGCCCGGCCTGAGGTAAGCGGTAGGAATGACCTCGATCTCGGACACGATGGGAAGATCGCGAAACTCGGCGGCGACCTGCTCCAACAAATCCCGTTTCGCGGCCTCATCGATCACGGACGCGGATCGGCTGATCTTCCTGGCTTCCGGAACGAAGGCGATGCCGACGGTCAGCGGAAGCTCCATGCGAGGAATGGTCGCCCGCTCCGTCAGGTCCTGGTCGTCAGGATAAAGATACTCGGCGGCGCTGCTTCTTCGGCGGGTCTCCGATGGCCCCGGAGAGCAACAACCCACTGCAACCAACGCCAGCATGACCATTGGCGCGCTTCGTTTCATTCGATGGATTGGATTCATCCCCGCAGGTTGGCACAGTCGCCGGCGAAGCCTTCAATTGATTCTTCAATGGCGGTCATCGATCCGCTCAATTGATGGCGATATCGCTGGTTCGCCGTTTGCTTCCCCAATACCATGACCCCATGAAACTGAAACAGGGGCAGGTCTGGAAGACCGACGAACGCTTCATCCGCATCGTGCGGCTGGAGCGGCTGTCGGTCGGCTACAAGTCAATGGCGACGATCGATGACACCGAGGGCAGTCACCACGACACAACCAAGAAGGAGTTCTGCCGTTTGATCAAGGGAGCGGAGTTGGTGGACGCCAACGAACGGGGCTGAGGCCCCGACCGCGCGACGCCATGAACGCGAGACTCCAAGAACTGCGCCGCAAGGCCCGGGACTGCGAGACCGGCCTGATCAAGGAGCTGACTTCACGGGAGGCGACCGACGTGCCGGATCGTTTCGCCGGCGTCGTCGGCGAACTGAAAGCGGCGGCGGCGCGTGAGACCGGACGTCGCATGAGCCTCGAGACGCAGGCGGCGCAACAGGCGGAAAGCCGCGGATTCGACGAACGCCTTGAGGCCTTGGAGGACGCGGCAAAGGAGAAGCGGCGGGCTTTGCATTCCTTGGCGGCGCCACTCGCGAAACGCGCGCTGCAGGCGATGCGACGCGGCGAACTCCCCCAGGAGGAAGCCTTCAAGCCCCTGCTCGAAACGGCCAACCAGATCGCCGAACTGCGGAAGCGCATCGACGGCGCCGAGGAGGGCGATGGTTTCTGGGGACGAGGCAAGGCGCGCGCGGAGAAACTGGTGAACCAGGGCAAGCTCAAAGTCGCACAGTTCAAGCTGCATGCTGGCTTGAAGGAGGAAGGGAAACGCGTCCTCAAGGCCGGGAACGAGAAGGATCTGCGTTGCGAACGCACCGAGGAGGAATTGGAGAAGACGGCCCTGGCGCGCGCGGCGCTCAGGGAGGTTCGGGAGGAACTGGAATCCACGAAAAAACAACAGAGCGAATTCTTCAAGCAGGCCGCCGACAAGCTCGGGGCCGAGACCATTGAGGGAACCGACGACATTGAACGCCTGCGCAAGGCCTGGGAAACCGAACTGGACGATCTGCGCGAAGCGCGGGAGCGCCTTGAGGGAAGGCTACTCGGACTCGCGCTCGCCCCCGCAGACTCGGACTTCGGATTGCAGCTGATTTCAACCTATCGCTCCGTCCGCGGGGAATTGGACGATTTGTCCCGCAACGCGGTGGGCTCCCTCGAGAACGTGGACTGGCCGGCAATCCAGGCGACCTTGGGCGAATCCTTGTCACGCTGCCCCTGTGAGTTGAACTACCTGCGCGGCGTCGAAGCCTATGACGGGTTGGTCGGCAAGGACAACCGCAAGCTCGGCATGGAGATCTGCGAACGCGGCGTCGCCCTCTGCCTCCCGGCCGCGGGAACCGAGCCGTTCGTCGGCATCGAGACCGACACCCTGACCTCTCTGGAACTTGAAGACATGCAGCAGATCTACGAGATGCGGCGCGGCAACGTCGTCGCCGACGGCCTGATCGGTTTCGTCACCGGCGGCGTCAAAGGCGCGGTCATGCGGGGCGCGTCCAGCATGCGCGAACGCGAGGCCCCCGTAGACATGCCGGACCTCGTCCTCACGCTCCTTCGCCGCAGCCCGACCGGCGCCGAGCAATCCATCCATCTCGCGGTGGCGTTCGAGGACAAGGAAGAGATTGCCGCCCACCTCTCGCGCCACCTCGGCGAGCGCTTCCGCGTCATCCCGAAAGCGCGAAGCAAGTGACCGAGGGCGCAACTTGAACTGCGCCGGATGGAAGCCGCATCGACCTCGCCTCGAAAACACGCAGCCCCGCACCGAGCCGACGAGAACGCCTATTCCGCCTCCCGATTCAAACGGCGCAACAGTTCGTATTTCAATTTCACTTCCCGGGCGTTCATGCGGGCGATGCGGGCGCCCTGCGGCCCGTCCAGGAAGCCGCCCTTGAGCACGTAGCCCCGGAGCCAACGAAACGCGGCGCGGGAGAGCGGCGCCAGGCCCCCGGCTTGGCGGCCGTGCTCATGCTGGGTCTCCGCCCAGAGCCGCGCATACTTCTCGCAGCGTTTCCAATGATCGGCGGCGTCCTTGAAAGAGTAGTGCCGCAGATCTTCCTTCAACTCGAGCACGCGGCCCTGCGCCTCCAACCGCTCGTGGACCTTGCCGCCCTCGAACCGCGCGCAGGAACGCCGCACAAGCCGCAGAATCCGGTCGGGATACCAGTCCCCGTGCCGGATCCACCGCCCTTCGTAAAAAGTGCAGCGCGGCACGGACCAACCGCCGATCGCCGCGTCCGGTTCAAGCTGTTTGAGTCGCCGGATCTCCTCGCGCAGCCCGTCGGACAATTCCTCGTCGGCATCCAGGACAAAGGCCCAATCCTGCGTGGCCAGGTCCAGCGACATCTGCTTCTGATCGCGATAACCCAGCCAATCCTGGCGCCGCCACAGAGCTCCGAAATCGCGCGCAATCTGTTCGGTTCGGTCGACGCTGCCGGAGTCGACGACCACGATCTCATCGGCAAGATCCGCGCAACTCTGGAGCGCGCGCGGGAGGTTCTCCTCCTCGTTCAACGTGATCGTGCAAAAGGAGATCTTCACGGCGCAGCCGCCTTTCGTTCCGCCGCCTTTTCCAACACGCGCAGGGTTTCCTCGACATTGCGATCCAACTCCAGGGGAGCCGTGTCGATGCGGTCCATGGTCATGCGGCGCGACGCCCAATGACAGATCGCAAACATCATGGCGGTGACGTCGCACGGATCATCCAGCACGGTTCCGTTCTCGTCGTTCACAATCAATTCACTGGCTCCATTCTGCCGGGTGGTGATGACCGGCAGACCCGCCGCCAGAGCCTCGAACACCACGTTGGAACAGGGCTCGTAAATCGGGGGAAAGACGAACAGGTCCGCCGCCGCATACGCATTTTCCACGTCGTCCATGGGACCGGCGAAAACGATGTTGTCGGGCGCGCCCGCAGGCGGACGCCCCTTTCCGACAACGAGCAGACGAACGCGCGCCTTGGGCACATTCGGGAGGTCGTCCCCGGCATCCACCAAGTCCCGGCTGAATCGGGCCGCCGAATGATCCCGCTGCATGGTTTCCAAACCCGCCACCGCGGCGAGCAGATGCTTCAGCCCCTTGCGCCGCCAACCGGAACCGACGAACAGCAGCAGGAACTCGTCGTCTGCGACGCCGAACCGCTTCCGGGTCGCGGAGCGATCGCCGCCATGGAAGCGCTCCACATCGACGCCGTTGCGCACGAGGTGGATTCGCTCCTCGGGAAAGCGGAAATGCTCAAGGATCTCGCGCCTCACCATCTCGGAGTTCACGATGATGCGGCCGGTATTGGCGGGGTCGAAAGTCTGCGCTTCCAGGCGCAGCATGTTGCGATGAAAGGCGCCGCCGCCGATGAAAGGCCGGGACCACCACGGCGCAAACTGGCGCCGCCGCTCCAACCAGACACGATGCACGCCGTCGCCGGCCCGGTAAACATCCTGCTTGAGCGTGCGCTCCAGGCTGAACACGCAATCGAACGGCTCGCGGGCCACCTCCTGCTCGACCGCCTCGGCAAAGCGCCGGGGCCGTTCCGCCCGCGAACCGCCGGCGGCAATGGCGTGCAGGACCGCGCCGGAAGGCGGCTCCTCCCAGTTCTCGGCAAACAAATGAAGTTCGTGACCCTTGGCGGCCAGAGCGGCCATCAGCCGCTGGAGATACAATTCCGCTCCGCCCGTGGCGGCGAATTGCCGACGAATCAGGGCCAGCTTCATGCGCCCTTGGGCGTTTCCGGAACCGCCCCCGGTTTCACCCCGACGAATACCAGATCCAGCGCAAACAGCGCGCGAACCCCGAATGGCAGCCAGGGATAAACCGGAATGCCCGTGCTCCCCCCGCCCAACAAGTGTCCCGAGATCGGATGAATCGCGATCTTCTCAAAGCAGGTTCCCAACTCCTTGCGAACCAGCTCGTGCGAATAGGAGCGCAAATGCGAGGGATCCGATTCGTAGGGCTTGCCGCGCAGAAACTTGAGCCGGTTCCGGAGCCGGAACGCATTCGGCACCGAACCGATCAGCCGCCCCCCGGGCTTCAAGACCCGCGCAATCTCCTTCAACGCCTTCTGTGGAAATCGCAGATGCTCCATGACCTCGGAGAAGACCACCGTGTCAAATCGCTCCGCCGGAAACGGGAAATCCTCCGAATCGGCGTCGACCCAATGCCCCTCCAAACCCAGGCGCTTCTCGAACTCCTTCAACGCATTGCGGTCGACATCGATGCCGACCACCTTGTTGCCCTCGTGAAAATGCTGGGTCAGATTCCCGGCGCGACAGCCCACTTCCAGGATGTCCCGCTCCTTCCCGATCAGGTCCACGTAGAGGTTCTTGCGCAACTCATCCCCATACAGGTAATCGTACTTCCCGTGGGACTGGAATTCCTCGTAGAACTCGGCGACCTGGGATTTCTGCGTGTTCTCGCTCATGCGCTATCAATCGTGACGCGAGAGCCTTAACAAAGGCGTCAGGATTTGAACACCATTTAACGCCGCGCGTTGGAGGGTTGAGTCATGTCCGTTCCGGATCTACCCTCATCCACTCCCGGGCCGGAACGCGTCGACAGACCTGACGCCTCCCGGGCGCAAACCAAGAGCATGACCCCATCGAGACCGGCAACCCAAGCCCCCCGGACACGGCTGCGACATGGTTCGACGATCCTCGCGCTGCTGGCGCTGTGGCTGGCAAGCGCGCCGCCGACCAACGCGGCCACCCGCGACTTCACCCCGGTGGCTGACACCTACGTCAGCGAGCAGAACCCGGAGACCAACTACGGCGACGCCGGCTTCCTGAATACCCGGGATGGCGCCGGCACGGATTTCATCGGCTACATGCGGTTCGACCTCGCCGCGCTGCGCGGCCACACGATCCGGTCCGCCACGCTGGTTCTCTACTGCTCGGTCGGAACCCACACCCTGTCCATTCATGCGGCCGCCGACAACGACTGGTCGGAACACGGACTCAACTGGAACAACGCGCCGGAACTCGGCAGCGTCGTCGCCGCGCGGGCCGTCGGGATCGACGCCTGGGAATCCTTCGATGTGACCGACAGCCTTGGCGCGGGCGACCGGCTGAGCCTCGCCTTCTGGAGCAATCTCAACAGCTACCGCCGCATCGCCTCCAAGGAAAGCGCGACCCCTCCCCGCTTGACCGTGACCTTCGACAACCAACCGCCAAGCTTCCCGGAATCAACGATTACCGTCCCCGGCGCCGCCCCCTACCAGCCCTACGCCGGCGCCATCTCCGGCGCGGCCACTGACTCCGATGGCGACACCCTTCACTACTCGCTGAGTTCCGGCCCCGCCTGGCTCAACGTCGCGCCCGACGGCGCTCTCAGTGGCGCCCCCGCGGCGTCCGACGTCGGCCTGAACCGCTTCACGATCCAGGTGAGCGATCAGAATGGCGGCGTCGATGTCGCCGACTTGCAGATCGAGGTGGCGCCCCCCGCGGGTCGCCTGATCTTCTCCGACGACTTCAGCCAGGAATCCGGCCTGCTGGGAACCGTCAACGGATGGGCCGGAACCGGCCCCGAGGACAAGGAATACAACCTGAACAACTCCGGCGCGCTCGTGCTGCGCGACCAGAACGCCGACGAGAAGGGATCCGGCACGCATGCCGGCTACTTTGACACGATCTTCGCCGACCTCGGAGCGGGCGCCCGACTGGCCAACGACGGCGACTGGATCGAACTGTCGCTCGACTTCGCCATCTTCGGCGACCCGACCGGCGCGAACGCCGTCGCCGACGACGGCTCCGGCCTGCGCATTTCACTCACCCAGTCCGGTCTGACCGCCGACGCCGGCTTCGGCGTGTTCGTAGGCACGGGCAGCGCGACGACTCACAGTTTCCGCGAGATGCGCAACGCGGCCGCGGCTCAATCCACCCTGGGCGACGCCCTGATCAACGTCGATATCCCCGAGGGCGATTCGGCGACGACCTCGCTGGTGTTCCGGTTGACCCGCGTCGATGGCGGCGTCCATTTGAGCGGAACCTTGGGCGGCCACGAACTGACGCCGCACAGCACGGCCATGTCCGACCTCGCGAACCTTCAGTTCAACACCTTGGGCCTTTCCGTCGCCACCCGCGATCATGCCCTGAAGATCGACAACGTCGCGGTGCGCATTCCGGAGACCGCCGGTCTGTGGAACCAGTTCGTGCAGGCCCGCAGCGCCGGGGCGGAACCTGTTCTGCCCGATTTCTCCCACGCCGGCTACCAGCACGGCAACACTCCCATTCCCAGCGCCAACTGGACCGTCTTCGACGTCACCAACTACGGCGCCATTCCGAATGACGGCGTTTCGGACAAGATCGCCATCGAAGCCGCCATCGCCGCGGCGACCTCGAACGGATCCGGCATTGTGTTCTTTCCTCCGGGACAATTCCGGATCAACGACGTCACGGACCCGCACAACCAACCGATCGATATCGCGGGCGACCGCATCGTGCTTCGGGGCAGCGGTCGCGGCCCCGGAGGCACGGTCTTGTTCGCGGAGCGGCACATGGACCCCACCAACCCGACCCAACTCTGGACCAGCCCATACGTGCTCCGCTTCAAAGGCTTTGGCAAACGGACCGGAACCAGCTCCGCCGTGGTCGCGGATTCCGCGCGTGAGACCCACGTCGTGACCGTCGCCGACGCCTCCCTCTTCCGCCCCGGCGACTGGGTCGTGCTCCATCGCCTGGACAACTCTCCCCAGGCCGTCGCCGAAGCCATGGCCCCCTACACCGCTGATCCAGACTGGACCTCCCTTGTTTCCACCGGCGTTCGCGTTGAGGAAATTCACCTGATTTCCGAAATCGATGAAAACACGATCGCCTTCGTCGACCCCATCCATGCCAACGTGACGAGCGCGGGCGGCTGGTCCGTCATTCTCTACGACGCGATCGAGGAAGTCGGCGTCGAGGACCTAGCGTTCAAAGGCAATTGGCAGGGCGACTTCGTTCATCATCGGTCCTTCCTGGACGATGGCGGCTGGAGCGGTTTGAGCTTCAGCGCGGTGGTCAACTCGTGGATTCGCAATTGCCGGTTCACGGATTGGAGTCGCGCCCTGACTGTCGGCGGATCGGCGGCGGTTTCCGTGATCGATCTGAAGATTGACGGAAATCCCGGCCATAATGCGCTCACGCTGAGCCGGTGCACGCACTGTTTCGTCGGGATGATTGACGACACCGCGGACCACCATCACGCCAACGGCGTCAGCGGCTGGTGTTCGGGAAATGTCTTCTGGAAGACGCGTTACGAAGCCACGACCAGCTTTGAGTCCCACGCCTCCCAGCCGCGCTGCACCCTGTTCGACCACATGACCGGCGGATTCCTTTACGGCCGCTGGGGCGGCTCTGTCGGCAACCAACCCAATCACCTTCACCACCTGGTCTTCTGGAACTTCGAGAACATCGGCGCGACCACGCCCGAACCCTTCCAGTTCATGCGGTCGGACAGCGTGTACGGCAGGCTCATCATGCCTTATGTCGTCGGCTTTCACGGCGCGCCCCAGGAATTCGCGGCCAGCCAGGTCGCCGCACTCGAATCCAACGGCGCGCCCGTCCAACCAGCCTCCCTCTACCAGGCGCAATACCAGATGCGCACGGGCCGCCCCTTCACCCGCTTGATCTACGATCAATGGATCGCCCGCCATGGCCTCAACGGCGCCGCGGGGGATCCCGCCGCCGACCTGGACGCGGACCACCGCAGCAACCTCGTCGAATACGGCATCGGCGGCGACCCCTCCCAAGCCGCCTCCCTCGAATCCGCCCAACTCCGCCGGAACGAGACCGGGCCGCTCACCGAAATCTCCTATGTCTATCGCCGCCGGCGCGACGCGGCCGCCCGCGGCCTGAGCTACACGGTCGAGCATAGCGACCAACTCAACGACGCAAACTGGACCTCACTCGGCGTCAGCGAGGTCATGGTTCGGACGCTCGATGACGACTTCGAGTCCGTCACCGCCCGAATCCTGACCGAGGACAAAGCCCAGGGCTTCCTTCGCCTTCGCGTCCGACTGCAGGATTGACCCGGAACGACGGGCGCATCCCGGGCTTGGCTATTTCCGCGCCGCCCCCTACAAACCATGCCATTCCCAATCGAAAGCCCGCCTCACATGAAGAAAACACATTCCCTCCACTACCTGCTCCTCGCCGCCCTCACCTTCGCCTTTGTCCCCACGCTCATGGCCGGCAAGAAGGACAAGTCGCTCGACATCTACTGGATCGATGTGGAAGGCGGCGGCGCCACCCTGATCGTCACGCCGGAAGATGAATCCATCCTCGTCGACACCGGCAACCCCGGCGTCCGCGATCCGGGCCGCATCCACAAGGTGATCACCGAGGCGGCGGGGTTGAAGCAACTCGACCACATGATCATCACGCACTGGCACGGCGACCACTTCGGCGGCGCTGCCGAACTCGCCGCGAAGCTCCCCGTCATCCATGTCTGGGACAAGGGCGTCCCCGAACTGACGCCCGACAACAAGCCCAACGACCGCCGTTACCTGCTGATGATAAGGCCCTACAAGGCGATGCAGGTCGAGCAGCGGCACACGATCAAGGCGGACACCGTACTGCCCTTGAAGCAACCTTCTTTTCCCGGCGCCCCGAAACTCACCCTGCGCTGCATCGCCGCCAATCAGGTTTTCACGCGCAAGGCGCCCAAGGACGCCCCGGAGGCCAGGCACGATGACATCCGACTCAAGAAGAAGGACACCAGCGACAACGCCAACAGCGTGAATCTCCGACTCGATTTCGGCCCCTGGAGCTTCTTCGACGGCGGCGACACCACCTGGAACGTGGAGGGGGAGCTGGTTTCCCCGGTCAATCTCATCGGCGGGGTGGATGTCTACCAGGTCAACCACCACGGCCTGGACGCCAGCAACAACCCGGTCTTCGTCCACGCCCTCGAACCGACCATCTCGGTCATGTGCAACGGCAAGACCAAGGGCTGCGGCCCGGAATCCTTCGCGGCATTGAAGAGCTGCCCCACCATCCAGACGATGTACCAACTCCATCGCAACGAACGGGCAGACTCGGAGAACAACACGGACCGGAAGTTCATCGCCAACCTGCACGCCGACGGTTGCGAGGGCCATTACATCAAGCTCTCCACCAGCCCCGACGGAACCCGCTACACCGTCACCATCCCCAGCAACGGACACCAACAAACCTACAAAACCAAGGGGCTATAAAGGACAACGGCTTCATGACCCGGGGCCCGCAGGCCTTGCAGGGCTGGGTCTCCAACGGCGCCAGGTCGCGCGGTATGAACACGCGCGCCTCGCAACCGCCGCAGGTGACCATTTTCAACCGGGACTCTGAACCTTGATCGTCTAACAGCATGGAGAGAAGGGGCGGTGGCTGGGCGGGTTTGGAGGGTTGAGGAACCATCAGCGGGCGAAGCCCGCGTCGCCAGCCTGTGAAGCAAGCCCGGACCGAATCGTCGTCATGGTCAGCAGTTCTCAGTTTAGGTGAAGGAGCACTCTGATTTCCCCTGAGATCTGAAGT
>CAZFLK010000104.1:0-19923 GCA_964519245.1 uncultured Verrucomicrobiota bacterium | reverse complement strand
CCAAGGAAAAACTCGCCTCCATGGAAACCAGCTCCGGGATCGCCGGAGCTCCGGACGAGTAATGGCCTCGCGGCCTCCTGAAGGGACGCCCCCTAGGCCTCCGGATACTCCCAGGAACCGCGATACTGGCGACGCAGCAACTTGTTGGCCTCGGGATCATGCCGGATCAGTTCCTTCTCGCCGTCCCATTCCACACTGCGCCCGATCTTCAGCGAAAGATTCGCCAACATCGGGAGCACGGACGACCGGTGCGACGCCTCGATCTCACAGACCGGATCCTTGCCGGATTCGATCGCTGAAATGAAATCCGCCCAGAGCGGCGTCATGTTGTGGCCGTCCTTCACGTTGTCGAACTGCGGATCGGCATGAACCTCCTTCGCCCCGCGCTTGTTGGGGTAAAACGTCCAACCGTCGCGCCAGCCCATGTGAAACGTTCCGTTGCTGCCGTAGAAGTAGCAGCCGACATTGTGTTTCTCGCTGTTGTGTCCGCCGAAGCGGCGGTTCTCCCAAGTGCAGGTGAAATCCTCGAACTCGAATGTCGCCGCCTGCGAGTCAGGCGCATCCGACGTCTGCGCCTGCCCGTCGTTCACCGCTTCGCCGCGCACCGGACGTCCACCGGTCGAGAAAACCCGCTTGGGATGCTTTTCCTCGCTCCACCAGAGAACCTGGTCCAACCAATGCACGCCCCAGTCGCCAATCGTGCCGTTCCCGTAATCCATGAAATTGCGCCAACCACCCGGGTGAATGCGCCGATTGAAGGGCCGCAAGGCCGACGGGCCGCAATACAGCTCCCAGTCCATGCCCTTTGGTATCCTTGAATTGGGCGTCGGCTTCTCCACACCGCCGCCGTAGTTCACAAAGCAACGCACCATGCCGATGTCGCCGACTTTGCCCGAACGCAGGAACTCCATTCCCGAAACGTGATGTGGCCCGATGCGCCGATGCAACCCCACCTGCACCACCTTGCCGTTGCGCCGGGCGGCGTTCACCATCGCCCGACTCTCCTTGACCGTATGTCCTGTGGGTTTCTCGACAAAGACATGCGCCCCGGCATCGAGCGCCGCAATCGTCGTCAATGCGTGCCAGTGATCGGGCGTCGCCACGATGGCGATGTCGATCTTCTCCCGAGCAAACATCTCGCGGTAATCCTGGTAAGTCCGCGGCTTGTCACCCGAAAGGTCCGTGATTTCCTCGGCGGAGATCTCCAGGGCGTCCGACGACGGATCCGCCAGCGCCACGGCCGTGGACCGTCCGGCCGCCAGGGCCTCGCGCAGGATGTTCATGCCCCACCAACCGCTGCCGATCAGCGCGGTCCGGTATTTCCTGTCCGTCTTCGCCGCCAACAACGGCGTCGCGCCAAAGGCCAACGACGCCGCAGAGGCCGTCTTAATGAAACTGCGTCGGGTGTGTTTCTTCATGGAATGAAATCTAGGCTGACGCCGCCACTTTTAACCTCGGATGACGCGGATGGCACGGATAATTCAGCTCCGCGGGGAACGCAGATCCAGACACACAACATCCCCAAACGCATTGCGGCAATAGAGCCTACCCTCCGCCAGCGCCGGCGGCGTCCAGCACTTGCCCTTCAGAACCTCGGCGCGACCCAACTCCTTCCAGCCTTGGGCGGTCGCCTGCCCGGTAATCAATTCACCCTTCGCGGAAAGAACGATCAGCTTGTCGCCCGCAGCAATCAGCGAACCAAAACCCACGCCGGCCTCCGCCCACTGCTCCTCCCCGGTTGCAAACGACACACATTTCAACGACGGCTCCCGCGCGTTCTCATCGCCGTCGATGCCATAAACGAAGCCGCCCAGCTTTACCGGAACCGTGAGCTGCGACCGCAGCGCCTTGCCCTTCCAGAGCTCCTCGGGTTCCTCGGCCGCGTGCTTCACAAGCGCGCAGCCCTTGCCGTAGCCGCTGGTGATGAAAATGAGGTCGCCGTCGATGAGCGGATCGCAGGCGTTCATGCCGTAGCGCGTCAACCAGCGATGCGACCAGACCCGTTCGCCGCTCGCAAGGTCGACCGCGCTGAAGTATTTCCCTGAGCTGAACACACCCAGATCGCGTCCGGCATGCTGAAATACCACCGGCGACGAGTAGCCGGCTTCTTCCGGCTCGGATTGCCAGACCGTCTCGCCCGTCGCCTTGTCCAGGGCCATGCCTGATTCTCCGACATTGAGCAGAACCAGCTTCCCGTGAATCACCGGCGATCCCGCGTAGCCCCACCCCGGCGACGACAACTCGTCTCCAGCCGCAAGATCACGCGACCACAAGATCTCCCCATCCGCCGCGCCCAGGCAATGCACCTGCCCCAATCGACTGATCGTGTAGACGCGATCCCCAGCCACCGTCGGCGTTGAGGTCGGTCCGCCTTCGAACAAATTGGGATCCAGCGGGCAGTCGTAGCCCTGCTTCCAAATCAATTTCCCGGTGTTCGCATCCAGGCAACGGACGAAATCCCTGTCTCCTTCGTTGCCCATCGTGAAGACGCGGCCGTCCGCGATCGCAAGGGAAGAAAACCCGGTTCCGACAGCCGCATTCCAGAGCGCCTTCGGACCACCCGCCGGCCAGGCGAAGGACAACCCGCTCTCCCGGGAAATTCCGTCGCGCTGCGGACCTCGCCAATTGGGCCAATCAGACGCCGACAGCGGCGACGTCAGACAAAGGAGCAACGCGACCAAGGCCGCCAGCGGCGTCCATCGGACGTCTGCGCGACCCTTAGCTTGTTCAGGCCGAGGCGACGACAAACCGGCCGGTTCACCCCGTCGTGAGGCTCTGCCGAACCGCGTTCTCATTTTGCGGAGGCGACCTTCTTTTCCTCGGGACGTTGGGCGGCGTAGGTCGCCGCCAATTCCTCCAGCAACCGGCGCATGTTCGCGCCGGAGTCGGAGAATGACTGCTGCAAGCGGGAAAGCGCATCCGCCCCATAAGCCTGCACGGGTTGCTTGGCGACGTGGTTGAACAATTGGATGACAAATCCGCGCTGGGCCGACGGGCTGTTGGCGGCAAATTCCGCCAGATCCCGCGCGCCCTTCAACGTCACGGTCTCTCCATCGTCGGTCTGGTATTTCGCAACCGCATTGATTGGCTTGTTCACTTCCTCCTCCTGCGTGCGAAAACGGCCGACCGCGTCGTAATGCTCCAGGCTGAAGCCGAGCGGGTTGATAACCGCATGGCAATTCTGACAGGCCCGCGGCTTGGTCAACTCGGCGACCTTTTCCCGCATGGTCAGGTTCGGCTTGAACTTCTGATCGGTGAAGGAAACGGCTGCGGGCGGCGGCTTCAAGGTCCGCCCCAGCATGTTGCGCGTGATGAACACGCCGCGGTGAATCGGCGAGGTCGAGTCGTTGTAGGCAAACGTCGTCAACAGATAGGGATGCGTCACCACGCCCGTGCGTTCCTTGGGATCAAAGGAAACCTTCTCAAAACCCGCTTTCTCCGGCGCCTTGAAATCGTAGAATTTCGCCAACCGCTTGTTGACGTAAAGCTGGTTCGCCAACAGGAGCTGCCGGTAGTCGGACTTCTCACTCCACACCACGTCTTCCACAAACAAATCCAACGACGCGCGCAGGTCCGAGATGATCTGTTCGTCAAACCCCGGAAAACGCTTCTTGTCCTTGGCCAGGTCCTCCACCTCGTCCATCTTTAACCATTGGTGAAAGAACTCCCGCATTTTGGCCCGGGCGCGCGGATCGCGGGCCATGCGCTGCGCCTGCGCCTTGACCTGCGCGGAAGTCTCAAGTTTGCCGGACGCCGCCGCCTTCAGCAGCGCCGCATCTGGCAGCGAGTCCCATAGCCCCAGCGCCAACCGGGCGGCTGTTGTATAGGCGCCGCCTCCGGCAGTCCCCAGTTCCGGATAAAGAAATGCGGGGGACTTCAACGTCAGTAGAATCGAACGCTTCACGGCGGTCTCCAAATCCTCCGCGCTCTCAAACTGCCGGTCCACAAGCAACTTCGCCTGACCATCGCTCAACGGGCGTCGAAATGCGCGCTCGGCAAAGGTCCGACAGAAAGTCCTGATCTTGTCCGCGCGTTCCGAATCGCCGTCCTTGGTCCGGGCCAGACGATTCAGATGCCTGACCGCCAGGTTCGCGGTTTCGATCGCCGCCCGGGTCGTCGCCTCATCCCAGGCCTTCGAGACCGCCGCCCCGCGCGGATAACCCACGCTGCTGTCGTCCGGCGGAAAAGGCGTCGTGACAACCAGCGTTGAGCGGGCGCCGTCGGGACTGAGACTGCGGGAAGGTATCGTCTGCTCCACCTTGTGGGGCGGCTTCCACCGCAGCTCAATCGACGCGGTCTTGTCCTTGAACTTGAAGAAATCGAGCTTGATCGGGTAACGCCGTCCGCCGAGCAGATGAACCTTCGCCGCGTGCTTCGTCGGTTCGCCGCCCAGCGCCACCCAGCCATCGATGGTCGGCGCGTCCGAGGTGTTGACCCAAAGCTTGAAGCCGTTCTCCGTCCGGACGATGAACTCATATACCCCCGAGTCCTCGATCCGGATCGACCCCGACCAGGTCATCGAGAATTCTTCGGGCTTGAACACCTTGTCATCCGGACTCCCCTCGCCAAACTGGAACCGAATCTGTGGATCCACCCGGTCGAAGGCCTTGTTCTTGCTGCTGTAACCGCGCGACTTGAAGTAGGTTCCCCGAAGCCCAAACTTGTCGCTGGGGCCGTTGAAGCCAACGAAGCTGGAAATCAGATCCGCGACGCTGTTCTGGTATTGCCGCACGGTCAATCGGGACAGCTCAATCCGGGCAGGCATGTTCCGCGCCTGGGCCGCCGGGGAATAGAAGGCTTCATGGATGTACTTCGCCACCGCCAGCGCGTCCTCGTCCTCGCACTGCTCCGGCTTTTCCTCGGGCATCGAACGGTGGATGATCCGCTTCAGACGCTCAACCGATTTGTCGCCGGTCAGCGGGTCCTCATACTTGCCCTTGACGCCCTCGCCGCTCGCGCCGTGGCAGTTTGCGCACAGTTTCTGGTAGATCGCATGACCACGGCCCGGACTCTCCGCGCCCCACGAGGTGACCGCGGCCAGGGCCAGCCAGACGCCGGCCAGACCTCGGATGAATTGTCGCTTCAATCGTCGCATCACTTCTGCTTCCACAACCATTCCATTCCTCAATCCGAAAGTCCATACAGACGATGCGTGGACGGGACTATTCATTGGAGATCGGGCTGACTTCGGATAAGGGAACGTTGCCTGTCGAACACCGCGTCCGATCCGGCCCGCTGGAAACAGGGCCTTCCGGGCCGGGAGTATTCACGCGGCATCCCCGTCCAATGCTTCAACGAACGCACATGAAAAACCATCAAGCCCGCCTCGCCCCCATCGCCGGAATCGTCCTACTGCTGGCCGCGACCGGTTGCCAATCCGACAAGAACCCCTCGCTCTCGATCATTCCCCGTTCCAGCGAAACCGAAAGCGCCTTCGCCCCGGTCGAAACCGCGCCGGACCTCCCGCCGGAACCCGCGCAAAACGAACGAACCAGGGTCAAGCCGCAGGACACCGACCCCACCTTGCAGCCCATCCCGGATATCGTGGGAACCGACCCCTATGAAGACGGAACCCTTCCAAACATTGCGCCCGCTTCCGATGCCGGGAGCCGTTCCTCCGACCAGAAACTCCCCTCACGCATCCGTTTCAGCGACTTCTGGCTCGACCCGGATGCGCTGAAGTCGGACACCGTCTATTTTGATTTCGATCGCTCGGATATCCGGTCTGACGAGATTGTCAAAATCGAGGAAGTGGCCATATTCCTGAAGACCAAGACCAGCAACGCGATTCTGATCGACGGCCACTGCGACGACCGAGGCACGGAGGAATACAACCGAGCCCTCGGCGAACGCCGCGCGCTCACCATCCGGGAGACCCTGGTGAACATGGGCGTGGCGCCCAATCGCATTCACACGCGCAGCCTCGGCGAAGATCGCCCCGCTGAAACCGGCCAGAACGAGTTCGCCTGGTCACGCAACCGCCGCGGCGAATTCGCGCTCCTTGTCCCCGTGCAACCCGACAGCTGAGACCGATTGAACTCCAAGGCCGCGACGCCCGGCTAACGAATCCGCCACAGCGGCGTGCGGCGCTTCGTATTCTCGATTTCCCAACTGCTCAATTCGCGGGTGATGTAGATCTCTTCGCTGTGCTCCGGCAGGCCCGCGGGAGAGATTGTCAACGCCCCGCTGGCATAACAGATCGCCTCGCGAAAGGTGTAGTCCTTGGGATGTCCGGTCGGCTCCACCCGGACCGGAATCTTCCGCGAATGGGGCTTTGCAAGCGTGGTCACCCAATCCTTTTCGAAATCGAATTCGTAGGCGTCGTCGTAGGTTTGGATCACCAACCGCTTCCCATCCGGGGCCATGTCCATCCCGGTGATCTGCTCGGGAAGCGGCGGCATGCCCTTGAGAATGCGCCGGGCGACATGCCTGCGCCCCGTTCGAATCTCGGATCCGATCGTCAGCGCATAGACATTGGTCGTCAGAATGCCGTCGCCCGCCCGGTCGCGGGGAACCTTGTTGATCAACAGAACCTCATTGCCTTTCTCTCCGACCGCAACCGCCGCCGCCTCGCAATCCACCGGGCCTCCCTCATAGCGGAAGGGGATCGTCCGAATCAATCGCGAGGGAATCGTTTGCACGTCCTTGGTTCCGGCCCCGTCGGGCTCGACCGGCTTCGGCAGGGGAACGAAATGAAGATGAAAGACATCCGGCGGATTGCGCTTGGGCGTCCGGTTGTCCCCCGTGTCGGCCAGCATCAGCCAATAACTCCGCTCCACCGCCAGCCAGGCCATCTCCTCCACATCATGCATCTTGACGTCCTCCAGCCTCCAGACGCCGCGCTGGCGGCCCTTCTTGTCGAAGGCGAACACGCGATTATCCGTCCCATCGTTGTGCGAGTAGAACACTCCCGGGGAAAATGGGGCCGCAACCAATCCGCTGCTGCCATTGAATTCAGGGTGATTGATCGTCACCTTGGGCTCCACATAGTCCGCGGCAATGGCGGAGGCGGCCAACCATACACAGACCAAGCTCAATGCAGACATCTTCAAACGACCGTTCATGACCCGGGCAGTTTGACCATCATCCCGCCCCGCGTCAAACGTCAGGGCGAGAACCACGCCGATCGAGAAATCTCCTTCGCCAACAATCGCAAACCGCGGCGCGCGAAGCGCCAGGGACTGCGGCGGCTCGACGCCGGCTGAGATTCCTTGAAAACAATCCGCCCCACATTCCTCCGCTCGCCTGCCAAAACCAAGTCTGCTAAACATCTCAACGCATGGCCGAACCGAATCCCGACAAGCTCCCGAAGTCCAGGCCGACCGCCCGCTTCAAGCTGCTGGCGGTATTGCTGGGTGTGGCTCCGTTCGTGGCGCTGGAGATCGGCCTGCGCTTGCTCGGCATCGGGGCTGCGGACTCCGCCGCCGATCCCTTCGCCGGCTTTGGCTCCAACATCCCGGTCTTCGAACGCGAGGGCGCGACCTGGCGAACGTCGGACAAGCGCATGCCCTTCCTGCCTCAGCAATCCTTTGCGGCGGACAAACCCGCGAATGGCTTCCGCGCCTTCTGCTTCGGCGGCTCCACCGTTCATGGACGCCCCTACGAGGCCGACACCGCATTCCCCAAGTGGTTGGAGCTGGAATTGCAGGCAACCCTTCCCAATCGCGCCGTTGAGATCATCAACTGTGGCGGCGTCTCCTACGCCAGCTACCGCATCGTTCCCATGTTGCGCGAGGCGTTGGCTTACGAACCGGACCTGATCGTCGTCGCCACCGGGCACAACGAGTTTCTCGAGGACCGGACCTACCATTCCCTCAAATCGCGATCATCGACCCGAAGCTGGATCGACAACCTCGGCGAACGCATCCGCGCCGTGCAGGTCGGCCGACGCCTTCTGCGCAAACAACCCGCCTCCGACCAATCGGGCAACCCCGACCGTGACGGGGACTTCGAAACGCGGCTCGACACCGAGAACGGCTACGCCTCCTATCACCGCGACGCTGATTGGCATACCCGCGTCATGGAGCAATTTCAGGAGGCGATGGAGACCATGGTCCGCCTCTGTCAGGAAAAGGGCGTCCCGCTCATCCTCGTGAATCTCGGCTCCAACGTCCGCGACTGCCCCCCCTTCAAATCCGAACATCGCGCGGATCTCACCAGCATCGACGAGCTCCGCTGGAATGAGGGATTCGACCGGGCGGACGCCGCCGAACGATCCGGCGATTTGGAGACCGCGCTCGCCGCCTATCGCGAGGCCGCGAAGATCGATGACCAACACGCGCTGCTGCATTGGCGCATCGCCCGCTGCCTCGACCGATTGGGCCGCCCCGACGACGCGAAGGCCCACTACCTGCGCGCCAAGGACGAGGACATTTGCCCCCTGCGCATGTTCGACCGCCAATACCAGCTCCAAGCGAAACTCGCCGCAGAATCCGGCGCCACCCTCGTCGATGCCAGGGCCGCGCTGGAATCACAGAGTCCAAACGGCATTCCCGGCCACGACTGGTATCTCGACCATGTGCACCCGACCATCGGCGGCCACCAGGAAATCGCCCGCGCCACGGCGGTAAAACTCCGGGACAGCGGACTTCTCCCGGAGCAAACGACCTGGAACGTCGACGCGCGACGCGACGCATACGCGGCGCATTTCGCAAGACTTGGCCCTGTTTATCTCGGCAATGGCCGTCGCCGACTCGAATGGCTGGAGGGCTGGGCCAACCGAAACCAATTGTTGAAGGAAACCTTGCCCGTCGATGCGCGCGGATACCTCCACGCCGGTTTTCGGTATCTTGATTTCGGCGAAACGACCAAGGCCAAGGCGGCGAGCAAGCAGGCGTTGGAAATGGATCCGGGTCTGCAAACCGCGCTCGACGCGCGTGAAGAACAGCTCCGCGATCAGGGAAGGCGGGTCGATCTTCAGTAGCCCCGGGATTGCAGGGCGTCCGTTCTCAACACGGCAGCCCCGCGTCCGGAGCGCCGAGAAAATCCGTCATTCGGATCGCGGGTCTGTGACCCGCAGCGACGCCGGACAACTCCGTCTCACAAGAAGCCCGCTTTCCAACCGTCGTCGTCCTTGTCGGATTTCACATGCCATACAAATCCCCCCAGAATCCCGGCCAGACCAATCACGATCGACAGCCAGGCAGCCACCGTCCCGCGCTCGTCGAGATACAAACCCAGCCCGCATCCCACACCCGCACAGAGATAGACCCGCCAAAACAGGAAGACCCTGATCGCTTCTTTGATCTCATTCAGCATGACATCTCAAAGATACGCGCGACAACTTCGCGCCAAGCGTCTGGAGCCCCAAGCATGGCTCGGCATTGTCCGTCGAACAGCGCCCGGGCCGAGCCATGCTCGGCGCTCCGAACCCGCGATGGTTGCTGCGGGTCGCAGACCCGCGGTCCGTTCGACTCAGCGCGGACTCACGTCCGCGCTCCTTCCGCTTACTTGAACATGGCGTGGTCCGCGTCGCCGCGGGAGAGGATATAGGCCAGCAAGTCCATGATCTCGTCCTCGCGCAACATGTTGATCAAGCCAGCCGGCATCATGGAGACCTTGGACGGCTCGATCGACTTGATCTGCTTGCGATCCACGCCCTCCATGGAGCCCGGATCGAACATGTTGGTGATCACGCGCACGCTGTCGCCGGAGAGATTGGCGATGCGGCCGGTCACGGTCGTGCCATCCACCTTGGTGATGACGATCGCCCCATATTGGTCGCTGATTTCCTTGCTGGGCTCGATGATCGATTCCAGCAGATCGCGCGCGCTGAACTTCCCGGCCGCGCTGGTCAGGTCCGGCCCCACGATGCCGCCTTGCCCCGCGTATTGATGGCAGGAGAAACAGGCGACTGCGCCAAACATCGCGCGTCCGCGATCGTAGTCGCGCCCGCCCTTCAACGCGGTGTCCGCCCTGCGCGCCAACTCATCAACCTTCCACTCCTTCGAGAATCCGCGTTCGCCGATCTTCAACATGGCGGCCATGACCGCCTCGGGTGTCTGAACCTCCGGCTGCGCTTCGAGAATCGGCTTCAACTCCGCCCGCTCCGCCGCGCTGAGTCCCTTGACCGCGTCGTTCTTGATTGATTCGACAAACTTGCCAAAGCTCGCGCCGCCGCGATAGCTCGCCGCCTTCAGAAACCACTCGAAGTAGGTCTTCCGCAGCGGCATCGTCCAGCCGTTGTTCGCCAGGCGCAATGACTTGGCGAAGTTGATCTGCTCCTCCTGGGTCGGGGCGTTGGCCAGCAAGGTCACGCCCTTGGCGGTCGCCTCGGCCGACTGCAGATAGACCAGCAACTGCAGCATCTCGTGGTTCAGCTCCGGAGAACGAACCGGAAAATGCGCGTTCAAGCGACTGGCCAAGGCATCCCTCGTCGCGGCGTCCGCTTCGCCCATGCGGATGAAGGCCAGGCTGTAGACGCGGATCAGCTCCAGTCTCTCCGGCCGGCTCAATCCGTTCCAATCGATGCGATCCAGGGCCGCCAGCAGCTTGGGTTGCGCGGCCTTGTCGCCCACACGGGCCAGGGCCAACAATCCGGCGAGCGCCGCGCGGGGATTCGTTTCACCCAAGGCCTTGGACTGCCAGGAATTCGCCGGCTGATGCTCCACCGCCACCCGGGCCGCATAGCGGATCAGGCGATCGTTGCTCTTCAGATGCGGCCAGGCCTGCGTCACCGCCTGCGGATCCTTCTTGCCATGAAAGGCCTCCAGCATCCTTCGCGTCTTCCGCGCCTGCGCGCCCCTCGCATCCGGCCGGGGCAACGTCGTCGATTCCTCGCCGGCATAAGTGACCCGATACAGGGCCGACTGCACCCGCCGACCGCCAATCGCGAAATACATGGCCTTGTCTTTCGGATTCACCACCAGGTCGGTCAACGGCAAGGGCGAACCGCTGATAAACTCCTCAAAATCCGCCGAGTAACCCGAGCCCTCCGGCTTCAGGTGAACGGCATACAGCTTCCCGTAGCTCCAATCGGCGATGTAAAAAGCTTCCTGATACTTGGCCGGAAACTTGGCGCCATAGCCAAAGGCAACGCCGGTCGGGGACCCGGGGCCAATGTTGATCGTCGGCGGCACGCTGTCGGGATAGTAGACCGGCCATTTGGCCGAGCCGTTCCGCCATCCGAATTCCGCGCCGCTCACCACCTGGCAGACGCGCGTCGGACGATACCACGGCGTGTTCAGATCCCATTCCATATCCGCGTCGTAGGTGAACAACTCGCCGTGCCGGTTGAACGCGGCGTCATATTCGTTGCGAAAGCCGGTCGCGACGATTTCCCAATGCTTGCCGTCCTTGTCCGTCTTGGCGATCCAGCCGCGGGGCGCGAGTTGACCGCGCATGAAGCCCCGGCCATAGATGCGCGGGAGCAACTGGCCCTCGCCCCAGACCTCGGGGACGCGGGAAACATCATACGGCTCCGGCAGTTGGGTCTGATTGCCCACCACGATATAGAGCGATTGTTTGTCGGGTCCCAAAACCACCGCATGCGGTCCATGCTCCCCGCCGGATTCCTGGAACTTCTTCAGCAATTCCACCTTGTCGAATTGGTCGTCGCCGTTCGTGTCGCGAACACGGTAAAGGCCGCGCCCGCCATGCGCCTTGTCGTTGACCACCACGTAGAGGGCGTCAAACGCGTAGAGCAGGCCCTGGGCATGCCCCATGTCCACGTTGATCTTCTCAACGCGCGTTCCCTTGGTCTGTCCGGGCTTCGGGACCGTCACCCGATAGAGACCGCCATATTGGTCCGAGACGATCAGGCGCCCCTGCTCGTCGACGCACATGCTGACCCAGGAGCCCTGGCCCGCCTTGGGCACGGTGTAGAGCAGCTCGACCTTGAATCCCTCTTTCACGAAAAGCGTGTCGACCGGCGTGGCTTCCGGCTCCTTGAGCGCGACCGCGGCATAAAAGGTCTTCGCATTGACCGCGCGGTTCCAGGGCTCCGCCCCCAGCGGTCCGATGACCTTCGGGCCCTTCCACTTCGAATCGTCGAATGTCGGCAGCTGCCAGTCTTTCGCCGGCTTTTCGTTCTGCTTCCACGAGGCGTCCGTCACGATCTCAATCGGCTCCTTGTCGGAATCCAGGATCAACTTCGCGATCAGGCCCGCCGCGCTGCCGGAATTGCTCGCCCGCACCGAGATCGTATTGCCTCCTTTCTGCAGATGCTTGATGACATCCTTGAAAATCGGACGCTCCCAGGCGCCGCTCTCCGCGACTTTCACGCCATTGATGAACACCTGCATCTGATTGTCGCAACTCGCATAGAGCCGCGCGCTGGCCGTGCGGGGGGTGAACCCCGTGAACGACTTGCGGAAATGCACGACTTGCCCATCCCGAGCGCTGTCGGCCCAGATCCAGTTCGGCGTCATCATGCCATTCCGGTTCGTCGCCGAAGGCTTGGCTCCCGAGGCCGGCTTGCCCTTGCCTTTCGGACGCGCCTTGCCCCTGCCTTTGCCCCCCTTGCCCTTCGGGCGACGCTTCGGTTTCTCCACCTTCTTGGCGTCGGCGGGAATCGGCGCCTGCGCCAAGGTCTTCACCCCGCCATCCGGCAGGGTTTTCAAGCGGATGTCCTTGAACTGAATCCGCATCGCCGGACCGCGATGCACCTGGAAGGCCAACACGCCATCCAACTCGCGGTCTTTCTCGTCGTGATCCGTCACATCGACCGTGACCTTGCCGTTCAACTTGTGAACCAGGTGGTTGCCGCGCGCGATGATCGTCAGCTCATTCCAGTCCTCCATCTTGACCTCTTGCACGGGCCCCGTGGCGCCGGCGATCCACTTGGAGCCTTCGTTGTCGATGAAGACCTTCTGACCGTGGTTCGCCAGGATCCCGCGCCCCTTCTCATCATAGAGCATCGCATTGTTGGCAGGGCTGGGATGAATGTCCGCCTGGTAGCCGACCACCACGAAGTCGCCCAAGTCCTTGGCGTGACGACTGCGATACTGCACGCCGGAATTGTTCTTTCCGAACAGGCGAAACGTCGCCCGCAACTCGAAGTTCTTCACCTTGCCGCCGCTCCAGATCAGGAACTTGTTGTAGGGCAGCGGCTCCTCGTCCGTGGTCACGCCGGTGATGGCGCCATCCCGCACGGACCAGAGCTTGGGATCCCCTTCCCAGCCGTCCAGGCTCTTGCCGTTGAAAATCGATTTGAAACCGGCGTCATTCGCGGCGTTCGCCGAACCAATGACCGCCGCCGTAAGTAGCAAAGAAAGAATGCGTGTCGTCATGCTGAAAAAGAGACGACACCTTAGGGAATTCGATTGAATCGGCAATCGGGAATTTTTCCACCCGCCCCCCTGCCTGAATCGATGGGCTGGCTCGCCGCGCCGGCCCCATCGAAGTATCACCTCGACCACTGAAAATCGGCCATATACTCCTCCCAAGAGGCCAGGTGGTATTTGATCTGATCGTCCTGATCGCCGAGCAATTCGTCGTAGTGGAAGCTGTAGTGGCCATTGAACTCCACTGCGCTCATCACCGCCGCTCCGGAGTGGTCCATGACATCCGAGCCGCCGCCGCGACCGTAAAGTGTCGCATTGGGGGCATACATCGTGCCGGTGAACTCGCCGTTGCCGTTCAAGCTCACGCTCGTGCAGGTCGGCATTCCCCAGAATTGGAAGGACAAGGCGGATTCGTTGACATTCGCCACGCCATTCCCCCGAAAATCTGCGGCTCCCCCAACATAGAGCTGAAGGCTGGCGCCTGGGGCGATGATCAATTGGGCGTTGCCTCCCAAGGAGAAATCCCCAGGCACATACCAGACCGCGTCGCCCTGCACATAAGCCGCTTGATTGCCATTCAGTGACACCGAATTGTTCATGTAGTTGCCGCTGCCAAGAACAAGCGCGTAGCGCGTCGATGTCGTATTCGTCGAAACCGCATTGGTGGAGTACGTATAAGTATCAAGGCGATAGCTGTAGGTCTCGCGGTTGTAGGTGTAATCGTCGATCTGGTTGTAGCTGTAGGTTGTGACCGTGACGATTCGAGGAGGCCCGCCGCCCGTGATTCGCACGGTGTTTACGACGGTGTTCAACGGCGGCACGTAGGTGCCCAAGGCAGGGGGCGAGGCGGCGCCGGTGACCGCCGTGGTGTTCGTCGTGATGGGAGCGTAGGCGACCCCCGGCCAGTTCGTGGAGGTGTTCGCGATCAGATTCGTGGTGACGCCGGCTGGCGATGGCGAGGGCAGGGAATTGGTATTGATCAGGACCGAATTGGTCGTGACGCCCCCGGCCGGAGCCGGCGAGGGATAGGTCGCGCTGGTGACGGTGTTGGTCGTGTAGGTGAAGGTCGTTTCGGTCACCGTTCCTGGAATGGCCGACGAACCGCTGGAGAACGGGGCCACCACATCCGGAAAGGAGAGGCTCAAGTCGTTGTTGTAGCGCCCGGGTTGAATTCCCGTTCCCCCGCCATTCAAATAGGCGGCCGAACCTACATTGACGCCAGTAACATTGCCGTTCGGCCCCGTGCCGACATTGCCAAAAATGTTGGCTCCACTGCCCGAACTGACAACATCGCCGTTGACCGAGCCCACGAAAGACTTGTCTTTGGCCTTGGCCGGATCGTACTTGCCATTGGTATTGTAGCGTGGATCTCCAGAATTATAGCTGTCCATCGTGCTGCCCGGTCCCAGCGAAATGCCGCCCTTGGCCACCATGCCCATCCACATTCCGGCCAAACGTCGCGTCGTCACGATCACGTGTCGGTTCACCTCGTTGGCCATGGTGGGCGTTGAGCCGTAAGCAAAAGCATGAATGGTCGGCGCCGGATCATCCGTCACCAGAATCTCATAACGGCTTTCGCCGAGATTCCGGCTACGATAGAAGAAATTGGTCCCCAGCACGTTGGTCGTGCTCCAGCCATCCACCGCCCGATTCGTCGTGCCCCCCTGCTTGTTCAAGTGCGCCAAGGCCTCCTCGACGCCGGCTTCCCCCGAAGGAATGACCGAGTTCCAGGTCTGGGAGCGGTGGGTCAGGCGGTGCTGGGCGCTGACGAGGGTCAGGTAGGCGGCCAAGGTCGTGCCGATGATCGAGATGATGATGACGGTCGCCAACAAAATGTTGCCGGACTCAGCTGGGGATGCTTGTCGAATACGCATGGCAAACTCCTAGTTTCGAATCACGATCTTGGCCGACTGAATCTCAATCACATTGGCCTCCGCCCCCAGGATGCTTCTCGCGCAAGTCCAAGCGATCTGCACCACCTTGGCTTCGTTCATGGTCGTGATGTTGGGAAACTGATTGAACGAGCCAGAGACAGAGTTCCGCTGAAAGACATCGAAACGCACCCCCTTGCAGCCGGTCAGCAACACCTCGACGTTGTTGCCATTAACTTCTCTCAACTCCTCAGCCCCCGGAATATACATATACTCCAGCGGACCGCCGCTATTCATGTTGAACACCAGGTTGGTCTTGGAATAGGACTGAAGTGAGCGGCATTGCCGGATGTTCCGCGTCATTCGGTCCAAAGCCACCCGGCTTTCCGCGTCCATTTCAGTCAGGTTGTCCAAGGAGGCGAAGGAACGGGCCGTATAGAACGACATTGACATGATGGCGCCAATAACGATAACCCCCAGCGAGGCGGAGATCATGGTCTCCACCAAGCTGATCCCGGACTCGCCGCGGCGAGACGGACGCTTACTTATAGAAAACATACTTCTGTAGTCCCTCCTCTGCGATCAACGACGACATGGTCCGCCAGCGGACCACATTCTGGTTGGTCCAAGTCACCCTGATGTCGATCTGCCGCATGTTGGTGTCGTAGCTGGTTCCAAAATTCGGCGTGGAAAAACGGATATCGACGGAGCACATGCGGTTCGGATTCTTTTCCCGATATTCCGGCGCAAGTTGAATCTCCTCCTCGACCAAGATCTGTTCTTCCACGACCGGCACGGCCGAGCGCGCGGTGTTCGTCGGGTAAAGCTCGGTGACAAAATTGGTCGGAATGTACCCGTTCGAATTGATCTGGTCCCAGTTGTAGAGGCGCACAACCTCCATGGTGTTGACCATCAACTGTGTCGCCCGCATGTTGTCCCGGCCGACGTCGACAATCACCATCCCTTGCACGATACCCCCATACAACGAGACGACCACGACGGAAACCAATGCCACCGAGACCAGCAACTCGGCCAAAGTGAATGCGAGTTGCCGAATCCTACGAGGCCCCTTGGCGGATTTCTGATCCAATTTCATGACATTGTCGCCAAACAAACCGACATCAGGACCATTTAGCAACCATCGTGCCATACGTCAATGCTGCAAAACCCGCCATTTGCATCACACTGCGACCGGAACCCGGAGGATGCCCTTGTGCGGCGCCCCCCTCCGACGGAAGGCTGCTCCAATTCAACGACGCATCACATTACTTGGAATGAAACAGTCTTCTCGCCGAAAACCCTCAACCCGGAGAGCGCCCGTCAGCGCCACGCCGCGTCGCCTCGAGACACCGCCGCTGTCCGATTGATCGAGCGGGTGGAGCCCGCCGTAGCGGCCATCATCGCCGACCTCGGCGAGGGACGCATTGGCAGCGGCAGCGGCTCCATCATCAAGGTTCCGACCGACCGACCGCTGCCAACCGTGGAACTCGGCCGAACCCACGACCTCAAGGCTGGCGAGCCCATCCTGGTGGCGGGAAATCCCGGCGGACGAGGCAGGAAGCCAGCGCCATGATGCGTTTCGAAAAAGGCCTCGTTCCCATCCGCGTCGAATACTTCGAAGCCCTCGGCGATGAACTGCTGGGGCTGTATATCCAGCGAAGTGGAGAAGAACGAAAACAGGCGGGCCCGAAACTGTTCTTCCGAGAAAAGACGCCCAAGCCGGACTGAGGAAGTAGGGATGATGAACAGCGCCTCCAAATGACCGGACGGCTTGTTCACCCGGTGGGGCGAGACTCCGTCGAGCCCATTTCAATGTCCCAAGGGACGCAAGAGGGTCGCTGAGCTTGCGCCCCCTCCAGGGTCCTATATGGGACCTCTCGGCGAGAGATCCCTACCTGCCGCCCCTGTTCTAATACCTCCCCACGCGGCGCGATCCCACATCTGCCGACATCGCCTCCGCGTCAAAGCTGGCCAACATCAGTTCCGCCTTGATCGAAGCGTGGCCAGGATCGTCCCAAAGATTCCTGTGCTCGTTTGGATCCGCCTCGAGATCAAACAACTGTCCCAAACCCGTGCCGTGATAAGTACAGAGCTTGTGGCGTCGATTGCGGATCATGGTCCCGAAGGACCGCGGCCCGCGCAGCGTCTCCGAGAAGGTGCAGCGAACAAACTCGCGATGCTCTCCCGCATCGGCCGCCCCGGTCAGGATCGGCTTCAACGACCGTCCATGCATCGATTCCGGAACCTCCAATCCCGCCAATTCCAACAGGGTCGGCGCGATGTCGGTCAACTCGACCAGGGCGTCGCTGCGCAGGTTCGTCTCGAAACGCTTCGGACACGACCAGATCAACGGCACGCGCACAAGTCCGTCATAGAAACGACACCCCTTGTTGTTCAAACCGTGGTCGCCAATCATGTGTCCGTGATCGCTGGTGAAGATGATCACCGTATTGTCGCGTTGCCCGGTCGCTTCCAACGCCTCGATCATCCGCCCCACATTCTGATCGATCAACTCGATCATCGCCCAGTACTTCGCCAGGTTCAGCCGCTGCTTCTTTTCCGGAATGCGTCCCGCTTTTGATTGAAAATTGACCCCGGCCAGCCCGCGCTCCTCAGCCAGGTCGGATTCCGCAAATGCCGGCAGCGGCAGCGACTCCAGATCAAAGCGATCCAGGAACTCCTTCGGCGGATCGAGCGGCGGATGCGGATCGAAGCAATTGTAGCTGAACAGCCACGGCCCCTCGCGCTGCTCCCGCATGAAGTCGATCGCCCGGTCCGCGCACCAGGTGGTCTGATGATGCTCCGTCGGGATGTAGCCGAGGCGCTTCTTGGTCGCGGTGTGATCGATGCCGCGCGCCTTCAACCAGTCGTTGTAGTCATGCCCCTGCGGCCAGCTGTCATGCGGATGATGGGACCAATGAAAGACCCGGTAACCGTCATCCAACCGCGGCTCGATCCGTCCATGCGCGGAGGTCAGGTGAAACTTGCCGGCGAGTCCGCAATCATACCCCGCATCCGCCAGGGTCTTGGTCACCAGCGGCGCCTCGTTCTGCCAGCGCTCATTGCCGTTGGTGCAGGCGTTCAAGTAGCGCGGATACATCCCCGTCAGGAAACTCGCCCGGCTCGGCGTGCAGATCGGGTTCTGGCAGTGCGCGTGCGTGAAGGCCACGCCCTCGGCGCACAACCTGTCGATGTTCGGGGTGCGGATGTGCGAATTGCCCAAGGCCCGAATCGTGTCCCAACGCTGCTGGTCCGTGCAGATCCAGAGGATGTTGGGCGCGTCGGAAGCGGCGCGGACTCCCGCTGACGCGGCAGCCTGCGCCGAGGTCGAGGTGGGCCGCCGCTCGGCCCCGCGCGCCGCGGCGGTCGAAAACGCTCCGGTCGCGGCCGAGGCGATAAAGCTTCTCCGATTCATGATGGCCCAACTGTTCGGCGCCGCCGCCATGCTGTAAACGGGAATCGCCGCGAACCGGCATGGATACGGCGCCGCCATGAACCGCGGAGTCCCCCACCGCGCGCGAGCGTCGTGAAGTGCGGCGCTGTGCGCCGCTTTGAAACGCGCCCGGCCACACCCAGACCGCCGGCAAACAGGAACGCCAACGACCTCCCGCCACACGGCGCCAGACCACTGCTTGACGCCTCCCTCTCCACCCGGACCCAACAAAGCGGCGCACAGCGCCGCAGTCCAAAACGCTGTCGCACAATCGGGAACGCCCTCTAGAACCCGGTGGGTTCAACCCGGGCTGCCGGGCTGTCAACGCTTCGCATTTGGATGCGACCGGATTACAAGGTTCCTTGAACCCCGGTCCGTTTCACCGGAGACTACGCGCATGAACACGAGATTTGCCTGCGTCCTGTCGTGCCTCCTGCTGCAGATCGCCTCCCCGGCCGCAGAGAAGCGACACCCCGTACGCCTCAGTCACGCCGAGAAACCGGGCGACCGCTCCGAGACCGTCACGACCGCGCGTGTCGACAACGCGCTGACACTCTCCGTCCAGGACCGCGTCTTCCGGGAAAACAAATCGGTGGAAATCTGGCGCCTGCACGCCACGGAAGTCATCGACGCCGTCGCCAACAACCGGGAAGCCAAGGCAAAAACGCTGACCGTCATCGAACTCACCAAGACCGCCGAGGAGAAAACCGCCGCCGTCCTACCCAAAGGCGCTGTGGTCAGGGCGGCAATCCGGGATGGCAAGGAGGTGTTCACGATCGGCGATTCCCCCGCCCCACCCGACACGGCCAAGATGTTGGAGCGGCTGATTAGTCTCAGCGACGACAACCGACCGACCGACGACCAGCTCTACGGCACGAAGAAACCGCGGCGCGTCGGGGACACCTGGCCCATCAATGCCGCCAAGGCCGCCGAGGCCATGCGGACGCCGGATCTTTCGGTCGCGCCGCGGGGCATCACCGGAACCGCCGCCTTGAAGGCCGTCAGGCAGGAAGGCGGCCGCGACTTTCTCGACATCGAGGTGACCATGAAGACCCGGAACATGACGGTCGCGTTCATTCCCACCTTCCGCGTCGTGAAAGCCGAGAGCCAGACCCGCTTCTCCGGATTGTTCCCCGCCGATTCCAAGGGCGGCCGGATAAAGGACGGCATGGAAACCACCTTCGTGGTGGTCGGCAAAGGTCGCCGCTCGCCGCAGGAACCCGAAGTCACAGCCGAGGCAAGAACCACCGTCAAACTAACCCGCACGATCAAATACCTGGATTGAGGCGTTTCTTGGTTCTTGGTTCTTGGTTCTTGGTTCTTGGTTCTTGGTCTCGGGTCTCGGGTCTCGGGTTACTGATTACGGGTTACGGGTTACTGGCCGCTGATCCCTCAT
>CAZFLK010000103.1:0-19929 GCA_964519245.1 uncultured Verrucomicrobiota bacterium | reverse complement strand
CAGAACTCAAGAAACATGGCGTTCATCGAGCCTTGGTGGCGGCGTCAGGAGACATCCGCGTTGGCGATCCCCCGCCTGGCAAGAATGGCTGGACAGTGGACATCGCTTCCATCGACGCAAGCAACGCCGATGAACGAACCGACACCCTGCTGCTCCGCAATGCAGCCGTGTCCACATCCGGCGACACGGAACAATACGTTCCCATCAACGGCATCCGCTATTCCCACATCGTGGATCCCAGGACCGGTCACGGACTTCGCAAGCGCATCGGGGTCACAGTCGTCGCCGAGGACGCCACCACCACCGACAGCTTCGCCACCGCCATCAGTGTCATGGGCGCGGAGCGAGGGCTCGCCCTGATCAAAGCAACGCCCGGAACCCACGCATTGATTGTGGAGAAAGACGATCAATCCCTGACCCGGGTCGCCTCTCCCGACTACCACCGGCTGCCCCGTCCGCCAACCCAAGCCCGGCCCGACCATTGACCCGGCGAAGGCGTCCCTTGGCCACGCTTGCGTTGATTCCCCGCCCCCGCCAGCCTACAATCCGTCAACATGTCCACCGAATCCAATCGTCGTCCTGTCGTCGTCCTCGGCGTCACCGGCTCCGTCGCCGCGCACAAGGCGGCGGATCTCGCCAGCCTGCTCACCAAGCAGGACTACGACGTCAATGTGGTGATGACCTCCGACGCGCAACGATTCATCACGCCACTGCCCTTCAAGACGCTCACCCGCAATCCGGTCGTGACCGATCTCTACGACGAGGAGGAAGGCTGGAAGCCGGGACACATCCGACTGGCCGACGAAGCCGATGTGTTGATCGTGGCGCCGGCCACGGCCAACACCATCGCCAAATTGGCGCTCGGCCTGGCCGATGACGCTCTCAGCTGCATCGCCTTGGCCCTGAACCCGGAAGCCAGGCTCCTGATCGCTCCGGCCATGAACGGAAAGATGTGGGAGCATCCCGCGACGCAAGGCCACGTGGCGACCCTGAAATCACGCGGCGCCCGGTTCATCGGCCCGGACGAAGGCTTGCTGTCGTGCGGCTACGAGGGCAAGGGGCGACTCATGCCGGTGGAAGCCATTGCGGCCGATTGCGCGGAATGCCTCCGCAGTTGAACCCCGGGGCCCGTCCATGAAGCCGTTCAATCCTCGATGTCTCGTCACCCGCCTCAGCGATCTGGTGGCCCCCGCCGAGGATCACCGGGCCCAAACCAGCCGGATCGACTTCATGGAGGAGAACGTCTTCCTCCCCGTGAAACTCTTCATCGTCTTCCTCCTTTTCAACTTCATCTATTTCTCCGGAACCTTCAACCAACCCGCCTTCGAACTCGGCGACCGCCTCATCAACGAACCCACCGAATTGGTCGAGGACGAGGAGTTGTTCGAGAAGGCGGAACAACACTACTCCATCGCCACCGCAACCCGGGTGTTCTGGCTCTACGTCGCCCTCAACATCGTGACGGCCTACTTCCTCATCTTCATGCGCCGGTTCAACATCGTGTTCATCCAGTGGCTGGTCACGGTGAACAATATCGTCGACGCCGTGTTTCTCAATTCGTGGAGCATGGAAACCGGCCTGCTGACGGATTCCCTCTACTGGATCTTTCTCGGACTGATCGTCCGCAATGGCGTCAGCATCCCTGTGATCACCCTGCAGTTGGCCGCCAATCTCAGCGTTATCGGCTGCTTCGTCTACTCCGGCTACTACAACCGCATCTTCATCGCCGAAGGCATCCGCCGACTCGACGAAGACACGGTCAACGTCGAAATGCTTGCCGTGCGCATCTGTCTGATGTTGCTGCTGACAGCATGCTGCCTGGGGGTCCAGGTCCTCTTCGACCATCGTCGACGAGCCAACGAGGACCTCGAGGATTTTGCCGCGCGGCAACAACAACTGGAAACCGCCGGCCGCCTCGCGGCCGAAGTCGCCCACCAGATCAAGAATCCCCTGGCCATCATCAACAATTCGCTCTTCACCCTCGAGCGACACCTGAAGAAACAGGCCGCCGAGTCGCCGCCACGGCCCAATCGACAAATCGAGATCATCCGTGAGGAAGTCGAGCGCGCGGATCGCATCATCACCGAACTCATGGGCTACGCCCAACTCGCCGAGGGACGCGTGGAAAACCTTGTCGTCGCCGACGAAATCCAGAAGGCGGTCGACCAGGTCTTTCCGCCGGGAGCCGATTTCAAAACCGTTGTCGACTGCGAAGTGACGGGGCATCTGCCTTTGCTCAAGATGCAGCGCGGCCACCTGAACGAGATCCTGGTCAATATCCTGAAGAATTGTCGCGACATCCAGAACAACGACCCCCGAATCGAAATTCGCGCCACCCCGGCTCCCGAAGAGCGCATCGTCATCACCATCGACGACAATGGCCCCGGCATCCCCGACGACACCGTGGAGCGCGTGTTCGAGCCCTACTACACCACCAAGCATTCCGGCAGCGGGCTCGGGCTCTCAATTGTAAAAAACAACACCGAAATCTACGGCGGCCGCGTTCGCGTCACGACGGGAAACCTGAAGGGAGCCCGTTTCGAGATCGAGCTTCCCACCCGCACCTTGATGCGCTTTCGCAGCTAGACAGACGCCTCCCCGCACGCCGCGATTCCAGACTTGGAATCCTCCTCCGAGGCAGCCTACTATCCGCGCCCGACACCATGCGAATGCAAAACTCATGAGCGCCGGTCTGCCCCCGATTCTCGTCGTTGACGACGAGAAGAACATGCGATTGTCCCTCACCTCGATCCTCGAGGACGAGGGCTATTCCGTGCGCGCCGTTGAGGCGGCCGAGGAGGGGTTGAACCAACTGGCGACGAACCACTTCTTCATGGTGATCACCGACGCCCGACTGGGCGGCATGAGCGGCTACGAGTTTCTCGGCAAGGCAAAGGAAAGCTGGCCGGAGACGCCGGTCCTCATGATCACCGCCTACGCAACCGCCAAACTCGCGGTCGAGGCCATTCAGGCCGGCGCCATCAACTACCTGGCCAAACCCTTCGCTCCCGAGGAACTCATCCACACCGTCGGCCAATGCGCGGAACGCCACACCCTGCTACAGGACAACCAGAACCTCCGAGCCCGCGCTGGCGAGGAATACCAACTCGACCACATCATCGGGGAAACGCCGGCGATGTTGGAACTCAAGAAACTGATCGAAACCGTCGCCCCCACCGACGCCACCGTGCTCATTCTCGGAGAGAGCGGGACCGGCAAGGAGTTGATCGCCGGAGCCCTGCACAGCCTCGGCCGCCGCAGCGGCAAGAACTACATCCGCATCAACTGCGCCGCCATCCCGGACTCCCTGTTGGAAAGCGAGTTGTTCGGCCACGAGAAAGGCGCCTTCACCGGCGCCTTGAAACAAAAACGGGGACTCGTCGAAGACGCCGATGAGGGAACGATTTTCCTCGACGAGATCGGCGACATGAGCCGTTCCCTCCAAGCCAAGCTGCTGCGTTTCCTCGAGGACGGATCCTTCACCCGCGTGGGCGGCAACGAGGAGCGCCGGGTCGATGTTCGACTCATCGCCGCCACCAATCGCGACGTCATCCAGGCCATCCAGGAGGATCGATTCCGGGAGGATCTCTATTATCGACTCAACGTCGTCCAATTCCGTCCGCCTCCCCTGAGAGACCGGACAAATGACATCCTGCCGCTCGCCCGGCACTTCTTGCGTGAGTTCTGCCTGAAAATGGGCAAGAAACTCGACGGCATCACCTCCGGAGCCGAAAGCAAGCTCCTCGCCCACCATTGGCCGGGCAACGTCCGGGAACTTCGCAACGCCATCGAACGCGCGGTCATTATTGAGACGTCCGAACAGATCCAGGCCCACAATATCGCCGACTTCAAGTTGGAGACCGGCCTTCGAAAGGAACCCACAGAGCCGGCCCCGCCCCGGATTCCGACCTCCGGGCCGCTGCCGGAACTCGTGGCCGACTTCGAACGGCGAGCCATCGAAGCCTCGCTCGAACGGAACCGCTACAGCCTGGGAAAGTGCGCGGAGGAGCTTGGCCTGACCCGCCACGCCCTGCGCTACCGGATGCAGCGACTGAACATCAACGCACACGACTCCGACGACGGCTCCGATGGAGACAACGGAAAGGAACAGGATAACTGAACATGACGATCGCGATCCTGTTGGCGGCGTCCACGCCATCGGGCGAAACGCCCGGCTCAACGTTGACGAGAAACCAAGGCTTTTTCTCTTCCGATGTGGGGGCTCTTCTCGCCGTTGTCCTGGGGCTCGTTGCGGCCCTCTTCCTGGCGGTTAAGATCGGATTCATGCTCCGACGCAGAAAACGTCGTCAAGCCTCGCGCTCGAGGCGTCAGCGCCGCGAAGCGGCGCCCCGCCGCCGGGCGGAGCCCCTACGACATGCGCACTCGGTCAGAAATCCAACCTTGGCGGAAACCGAAGGCTTGCCTCCCCGGCGCCCGGAAGGGCAGGCTCCCCGGCATCTGGAACCATGAGTGAGAGTCAGGAAATCACGAAGAAAAGCGCCTCCAACCTGGCGCTCGCCTTCATCCTGCTCCCCCGGGAAAAACGCGAGGCCATGGCCGCGCTCTACGCCTTCTGCCGCGAGGTGGACGACGTCGCCGACGAGGAGGACGAGCCGGTCGACGCCCGCCGCGAAAGCCTGCAGAGGTGGCGCGAGGATATCCGCATCGCCTGTTCCGGAGGCTCGCCCCAATTTCCTGTCAACCGCGAGATCAAACCCGTCGCCGCCAGGTTCGGCCTGCCCTGCGAGTTGTTCGAGGAGTTGATTCGCGGCTGCGAGATGGATTTGGACACCAAGCGTTACCAAACCTTCGAGGATCTGGAACTCTACTGCTACCGGGTCGCCTCGGTCGTAGGGCTTCTGAGCATCGAGATTTTCGGCTACACCAATCCCGCGTGCAAGGAATACGCCGTTTATCTCGGCAAGGCGCTGCAGTTGACCAACATCCTGCGCGATGTGCGAACCGACGCGGAACTGGGCCGCATCTACCTGCCCTTGGACGAGTTGGAACGCTTTGAGGTCCGGCCCGAGGAACTGTTGAGCTTTGAATACTCCGACCGCTACCGCCGGCTGGCGGAATGCATTGCCGGGCGCGCCCGGGAGTTCTACCGCAAGGCGAATAAGGCCCTCCCGAAGGAAGACCGCAGGTCCATGGGCAGCGCCGAACTGATGGGGTCGGTTTACTGGCGGTTGCTGCGCAAACTGGAAAGCCGTCGTTTCGACGTCTTCGGCCCCAAACTCACCCGCCTCAACAAACTTCAAAAGATCGGACTCATCCTTCGCACCAAGCTGCGCATGGCGGCCGGTGACATGCGCCCCAATTACGGCGTGTCGTAGACTACTCGCCCTCTTCGGGAGCGAACGCGCCGCCGTTCATTCTACGATCAGCTCGCCCTTCATCAACACCCAGTGCCCCGGAAAGGTGCAGAGATACGGGTAGACACCCGGTTTCTTGGGAGCCATGAATCGCAGGGTCTCCGCCGACTCCGGCTGCAGCATCTTCGTGTGATGCAGGATCTTGCCTGAGTCCGGAATGAAATCCTTCTTCAAGGCCGCCGGATCCTTGGCCATCTCATTCGCCGCCAAGGCGATCTCCATCAGCGCGCCAGGCTGCACGATCACCAGGTTGTGCGGCGTGGCGTCCGGGTTCACGAACTCAATCTTCACGGGCTGACCCGCCTTGGCCTCGATCCGCGTCACCGTGTAAAGCATCCGCTCCCGCACGCACTCGATCTTCACGGACTTCAGATTCTTCTGGCTGTCGAACTGCGAATCCTGCGAGCTGATGATCTTCTTGGGCTTGAGTTTCTGCGCCTTGGCAAAGTTGGCGTGAAAAGTCGCCAACTCCGGATGAGCGGCATTGAAGGCCGCGTCCCCCTCCCAATGTCGCTTCAAGGAATGCGATCCGATGGCTGTCCGAATACCGTAGGCAAGATGCCCTCCGGCGGGGTGATTCAGGGTATCGAGCATCGCGACCAACGCGGGCTTGGTTCCCATCCAGGAGGCCGCAATCGCCGCCTCCATCCGAACGATGGGATTCGGGTCGTTCGCGCGGGCGCGCAGAAGTTCCGCCGCATCGCTGAACTCCCCGTGCCAGTAACGCAACTGCTGCGTCGCCGCCGCCCTCGCCTGGACGTGTTCGCAATCGAGCACCTCGCGGAGCAGCGCCGGGTTCGTGCGGCCCACATTCCGGTAGCCCCAGACCGCCTCAATCTGGTGATGTCGATACCGGGGATCCGCCTTGTCCAAACCAGCCACAAAACGATCCAAGGCCGCCTTGACCGAGTCGGCGTCGCGCCGGCGCAACTCCCTCTTCGCCCAGTAACGATGCCGGTATTCCGGCCGCTTCAGGATCGCGACCAGATCCCCGGTCGACGCGCCATGAATCTTTGGCGGCTCCGGCAGCTTCGCCCCAGTGGGAACAATGCGCCAGATGCGGCCCGAATGACGATCGCGCCGCGGATCGCGCAGACTGTACTGCGCGTGCCCCTTGATCGGATTGTACCAGTCGCAGACATACATCGCCCCCCGCGGCCCGAACCGCATGTCCACCGGGATGAAACTCAGGTTCGAGGAAAAGATGATGTCGCTGACATATTCCTCGTCGTAGCCGAACTCCGTGCGGTTCCATTTGTGGAATTCGATCCGGTTGGTGGGCTTGTAACGGGCCTTCATGAAACCGCCCTGCATTTCCTGCGGCCAAAAAGGAAAGTCTATGAACTCATGCCCGCAGGTGCCGGAGTAGGCCCGCAACCCCGCCGGCTTGGGATGCTGCTCCGGGTAAACCGGATCCAGCGCATGAAATGCCGCCGCGTAGATGGGGTGACTCGCCACGTGTTGCCCCCAGTCATCGAAGGTCACCCCCCAGGGATTCGTGCTGTGGTAGCAGCCAAAGCTGGTCAACCGCTGATCCCTCGGCTGAAACCGGAACCAACCGCTGTTCTGCTGACGCCGCGGACCATAGGGCGTCTCCACCTGTGAATGATGGAAGATCGATTCACGGAAGATCAGATCGCCGTCCGGCGTCCAGGTGAAGTCGTGCAGGGCATGGTGCGAATCTTCGCAGCCGAACCCCGTCAGGACTTTCTCGCGAAAGTCCGCCTTCCCATCGCCGTCGGTGTCCTTGATGAAGGTCAGGTGCGGTTCTTCGGACACGTAGACGCCGCCGTCGCCAAACTCGAAGGAAAGGGGCACATAGAGATCGTCGGCAAAGACGCTGGACTTGTCGGCCCGACCGTCGCCGTCCGTATCCTCCAGGATCACGATCTTGTCATTCGGCTTGTTGCCCGGATACACATGCGGGTAAGTCGTCGAACAGCTCACCCACAACCGCCCACGCGAATCCCAACGCATCTGGATCGGACAGGCCACATCGGGAAACTGCTCCTCTCCGGCGAACAGGTTGACCTCGAACCGCGGATCAATCTTGAAGGCCTTCAGCTCATCCTCGGCCGTCATCCATTGGTTCGCCCCCCGCGATTCCCAGACCTGCGGCATCTCGGGAACATTGGAATCGTCAATCGTGTTTTGGACGCTCTTGTGTTGCGCCAGGTCCCAGATTCGCTTGGTGCGATTCTCCACCATGATGTCGAAGTTGCGCATCGCCGGCAGAAAATCGACATACCCGTAGGTCTTGTTCCGGTCGCCCGTGTAATAGAACGTGTTCAAGGGCCTGAAACGGTAGAAATACTGGGTGTCCTTCTCGACGACCGCGGCGCGGACCGCCACATCCGGCGTCGGCGCATCCTCCGCAAACAAGCTGCGGTAGATGGAGCGGGACAGGACCTCGTAGCCGTCCTTCTTCAGGTGGATGCCGTTGAAGGTCAGGTCCGAGTCCGAATCGCTCATCACTTGCAACGTCGGCTTGAAGACATCCACGTAGGCGACCTCCTGCTGCTCCGCCACCTGCTGAATAATGCGGGCGTAGCGTTCAATGTTCTCGTTGTTCAGATCCGCCGCGGGAACGCCTTTGATGTTCTCATTGGCAATCGGGGAAAGCAGGACGACCTGCGGCCCGGTCTTGCCGTTGAACGCCCGCGAACGCAGGTCCGCCACATGCGCGGTCAAGGCGTTGCGAAAGGCCGGGACGCCTTCCGGACCATCGAAGGACTCATTGAAGCCATACGCCGCAAAAATGACGTCCGCCTTCTCATGCGTCAGGTGCTGGATGGTGTCGGCCAGGTTCGCCGGCCGAGGCTGCAGGTCCGGTGTGTCCGCCGACCAGGAGAGATTTCTCACCACCAGGTTGTGCTTCGGAAACCGTTGGTGCAGCAGTGTCTCCAGATACCCGAAGTCCCGGTCCCGATCCATCAGCGTGTTGCCGATCAGCGCGATGCGCGCGCCCTTCTTCAACTTCAACGGCAGCGTCGTCGTGGCCGCCTTCGTGCGTGGCGCGCGCGGAGCCTTGTTCTCATACATGCCGTAGCGCTCCAGGGCGGGATCCTGCTCCGGCGCCGGCTTGCCGGTCTTGACGTTCTTCGCATCCTTGGCGCCCGGCTTGTCGACCGACTTCGTGCGGGGTTCCTTCTTCTGCCTCGCCTTCCGCTCCGCGGATTCACTCGTCATGGTCGCCCCCAACATCAGGAAGGCCATAGCAAGGATGAGCGTTGCGAGTTGATGGATCGGTTGATGCGTTCTCATGCGGTAAATAACTTTTGGGGAACAGCGAGGCTACGATCCCTCCCGATCCCGGTCCATCCTTTACTGAACCCCGCCTCGAACGCGCGTGCGCTTGGAAGTGGACGGCGCGCCCCACTGGCATACCCGTCGCTGCGCCCGGCCGGCGAAACCGGATTTGGCGGTTTGAAACCATGCAACCAACAATTCCCAATGAGCCGCCTCAAACTTGGCCGCCTCAAAATAATCACGGCCGCAGGATTTGGCGTTTCCTTTTTCTGTGCCATTTTCAGCCGGTTGTGGCTAAATCCTGCGCGTCTATGAAATCGAAGTTGCTCTTGAAGCTTGCGTCCCTCGGACTGTCCCTGTTCTGCGTTCTCCCCCCGCTCCTGGCGGTGGAGAGCGATCCCCAGAACGAAGCCCGTTTCCTTTCCCGCGTCCGCCAATTTACTTTCGAGGGTAAACGCTCCGGCGAAGGCTATTTCTCAGCCGACGGCAAGACCTTGATCTTCCAGAGCGAGCGCGAACCGGACAACCCCTTCTACCAGATCTACCTGCTGGACCTGGAGACCGGCGACAGCCATCGCGTCTCGCCCGGCCACGGCAAGACCACCTGCGCCTTCCTCCGCCCCAATTCCGACGAAGTTCTCTTCGCGTCCTCCCACGACGACCCGGAGGCCCGAAACAAGCAGCAGGCCGAGATCGATTTCCGCGCCTCCGGAAAACAACGTCGCTACTCCTGGGACTACGAAGAGACCATGGACATCGCGATTGCCAAGCGCGACGGCAGCGGCCTCAAGCGCATCACCACGGCCTACGGCTATGACGCCGAAGGAGCCTACTCCCCGGACGGGTCCAAGATTGTCTTCTGTTCCATGCGCGACGCCTACCCGGCGGAGAATCTCACCCGAAAGGAACAGCAGATCCTGACGATCAACCCCTCCTACTTCGGCGAGATCTACATCATGAACGCCGACGGATCCGATCAGAAACGCCTGACCAACCACCCCGGCTACGACGGCGGCCCGTTCTTCTCCCCAGACGGCAAGCGCATCATCTGGCGGCGTTTCAACGAAAAGGGCACGCTCGCCGATGTCTACACCATGAAGATTGACGGCTCGGACGTGAAACGCCTCACCGAGTTCAACGCCATGTCCTGGGCCCCCTATTTTCATCCCAGCGGCGAGTATGCGATCTTTGCCTCCAACAAACTCGGCTTCGACAACTTCGAGCTCTACCTCGTGGATGCGGACGGCAAGAAGGAACCCGTCCGGGTCACCACCCAGGACGGCTTCGACGGCCTGCCCGTCTTTGCTCCGGATGGAGAGACGCTTTGCTGGACCGCGACGCGCACGTCGAACCAGAAGTCCCAGCTCTTCATGGCCAAGTGGAACCACACCGCCGCCCTGGAAGCGTTGGGGCTCGCCCCCGAGCGACAACAGGCCGCGGCCGCAAAGCCATCCGTCAAGACCGCTATCAGTGAATCCGATCTCAAGGCGCACGTGGGCTACCTCGCCTCGGATGAACTCGAAGGCCGCGAAACCGGCAAACCCGGCGCGCACAAGGCCGCGGAGTACATCGCCGACCAACTCAAACGCGCCGGCATCGAGTCCTTCGGCGATGAGGAGGACAGCTACTTCGACAAGTTTGAATTCAATTCGGGAGCGAAGATAATCGCGAAGGAGAACCTTTTCTCCAGCGCGCGCCGTGAGGCCAAGGGCGTCGCCAATGCCGAATGGGTCGTCGAGCAGGACTTCCGCCCGCTCGCCTTCTCGGCGAACGGCGAGGCCAGCGGGGAGCTTGTCTTTGGCGGCTACGGACTGGCCATGCCCCAGGAAGGCGGCGGATTGACCGACCCCTACAGCGGCCTCAATGTCAGCAACAAGGTCGTGCTCGTCCTCCGCTACACACCCGAGGACGTCGAACCCAAGCGCAAGGCCGAACTCAATCGCTACGCTGCCCTCTACTACAAGGCCAAGGTCGCTCAACAACGCGGCGCCAAGGCCGTGCTTTTCGTCGCCGGCCCGAATTCCCCGAACGCCGGCAAACTGGTTCCTCTTTCCGGCGATTCCAGCCTCGGCGGCATGATCGCCGCCTCCATCAACGAAAAGGTGGCCCACGAACTCCTGAAGAACAGCGGCTCGTCGCTCAAGGATTTACAGACCGCCCTGGACAAGGAGAATCCGCATGCGCCGAGCGGCTTGGAGATCCCCGGCGTCACCGTCCACATCAAGACCGGCATCCGCCGCACGCGCAAGACCGGCAAGAATGTCCTCGGCATCCTCCTCCCCGGCGGCGGCGACCCGCACGCGGAATATATCCTTCTCGGAGCCCACTACGACCACCTCGGCTACGGGCGTGAGGGCAGCTCTCGTTCCGGCAAGGACGAGTTCGGCCAGATCCACAATGGGGCCGACGACAACGCCTCCGGCTGCGCCACCCTCCTCGAACTCGCAGCCGACCTGGTCGAGCAGCGCCGCAAGAACCCCGACGCCTTCGCCCGCGGCGTCATCTTCGGCTTCTGGTCCGGCGAGGAGATGGGCCTGCTGGGCTCCGCCCGCTACGCGGACAATCCCCACATTCCGCACCAGTTCGTCTCCGCCTACCTCAACTTCGACATGGTCGGCCGCATGCGCGACAACCGCCTCATACTCCAGGGCATCGGCTCCTCCTCAGGTTGGAAACGCCTCATCGAGAAAGCCAACGTCGTCGGAGGATTCGACCTCAAGCTCCAGGAAGACCCTTACCTCCCCACCGACGCGACCTCCTTCTACCCCAAGAAAGTGCCGGTGCTCGCCTTCTTCACCGGTTCGCACGACGACTACCATCGCCCCACCGACGACGCCGACACCCTCAACTACGAAGGCATCGAGCGCGTGACCAAGTTCGCGCGCACCATCGTCCGCGACCTCGTGAAACCCGGCGCGCGCCCGGATTGGGCCAAGGTCGATCGCAGCAAGAAGGCGAGCGTCAGCGGCCTGCGGGTCTACCTCGGAACGGTTCCGGACTACGCGGCCGAGGTGGAAGGGGTGAAACTCTCCGGCGTCCGCGGCGGCGCCCCCGCCGACAAGGCCGGCATGAAAGGCGGCGACATCGTCGTCGAATTCGCCGGCATCCCGGTCAAGAACATCGACGACTACATGGTCGCCTTCAATGCGGTCAAGGTGGACAAGCCGGTCGACATCGTCGTCCTCCGCGACGGCAAGAAGGTGAAATTGACGATCATTCCCGAGGGACGGAAATAACCTCGAATCCTCAGGATTTCGCCAGTTCCGTGGGCAAGGGGATTTCCATTGAGGGCGGGCAGTCGAAGTGCTCGCCGATAAAGCGATCCCGACGATCGCGCGTCTGCTGGGAAAGCATTTCCTGCACCTGCATGCTGCATTCACCGCAGATCATGAGCGGATAATGCCGGGTGTCCATCTGCAGGCCCAGGCAAGCGGCGTTCAAGGAGCGCTCCTGGCAGTCCTCAATCGGTTTCTCGCAGTAATTGCAGGCCTCGTAGGTACCCGCGATGCGCCGTTCGGTCTCAAGAAACTCAGTCAGACGGGCCACCGATTCCTCGGACATTTCCGACTGCAGGTCCTCGGCGCAGGCATGGCACATTGCATACTCAAAGATCACCTCATCCCCCACCCAGGTCTTGTGCACCAGGTAATGCGTCTGCGTCAGATCGCAGGAGCAGACGAGACACTCCTCGAAAGGCCCGTCGTGCAGAAAGGAATGAAAAATGGGATCGAGGGGAGCCAGTTTCGGACCGGAATCCTCTTCCTCGGCGTCGTCATATGGGGATACGTCTTCGTCCATGTCGCTTGTTGCTTTGACGGAATAACGCGGGCTGCGCTTCCGATCAATCTCCAAGTTCCCGCCAAAGAATGGCGCCCATCGCCGCGCCTCTGGCGTAATTGCCCAGATCGAATTTCTCGTTGGGCGAGTGCAGGTTGTCGTCCGGCAGGGCCAGGCCCAGCAACAGCGAGTCCGCCTTCAGGATCTTCTTGAAATCCGAGACGATCGGAATGGACCCGCCCTCGCGCAGCAAGACAGGTTCGCAGCCGAAGGATTCCTTGAGCGCCCGCAGCCCGGCCTGGGCGAGATCACATCGCGGATCGATCACGTAGGCGCCGCCGGCGTGGCCGTCCTCCATGCTCAGCTTCACCGTCGGAGGACAGAGCTCCTTGATGCGCGCCTTGACCTGTTTGAGGATCTTCTTCGGATTCTGATCCGGCACGAGACGCATGGTCAGCTTGGCGCTCGCCCAAGACGGAACGATCGTCTTGCTGCCCTCGCCTTGGTAGCCGCTGGTGATCCCGTTGATCTCCAGCGTCGGACGCGCGCTGCGCTGTTCGTGATGGGTGTAGCCTTGCTCCCCGAACAACTCCGGCGCGCCCACCAATTTGCGGAATGCCTCCGCGTCGATTGGCAGGCGCTGAAAGTGCTTGCGCTCATAAGCCGTCAATTTCTCGACGTCCTCATAGAAACCCGGCACAGACACCTTGCCGCGCTTGTCGCGCAACTGCGCCAGGATCTGGGCCAGAACCATCGCCGGATTGTCGACCGCGCCCCCGTAGATTCCAGAATGCAAATCCCGCGCCGGGCCGGTCACCTTGAATTCCAGCGCGACGACGCCGCGCAAGCCGTAGGTCAGCGCCGGGTGCTTCGGGCTCGGCATCCCGCTGTCGGAAATCACCACGCCATCACATTCGAGCTCCGCCCGCTTCTCCTTGAGAAAGGGGACCAGATGCTCGCTCCCGACCTCCTCCTCGCCTTCGATCACGAAGGTGACATCGCACGGCAATTCGGTTCCCGTCTGCAAATAGGCTTCCACCGCATTCAAGTGGGCCAGGTGTTGTCCCTTGTTGTCCGTGGAGCCGCGCGCGTAAATCGCGCCCTTCTTGATCGTGGGCTCAAATGGCGGTGTGACCCAGAGTTCGAAAGGCTCCGGCGGCTGCACGTCGTAGTGTCCATAAACGAGGTAGTGCGGCTTGCCCGATTTCGCCTTGCGACGGGTGGAGGCCGTCACAATGGGATGTCCCTTCGTCGCATGCACCTTGGTCTTGAGCCCCAATGCCCGACAGCGGTCGGCAAACCACTTGGCGCAGGCCTTCATGTCCGCCTTGTGTTGCGGCTGCGCCGAGACACTCGGAAACCGCAGATATTCCTTCAGATCGTCAACAAACCGGGCTTCATTTTCCCGGAGGTAATTCAGGACTTGCTCCATGGCCCGGAGCCTAACATCGAACCCGTCTCCAAGAAAGCAGCGAATGTCCCGGGCGCAATGACGCGCTTGATGCAATCCGGCACGCGATAGACTGAACGGAGCGAGACTGTGTCGGAGACCCGCTCAGCAGCTCCCCGAAGAATTCCGTTGAATCCAAAAGGCGAGTCGATACATTCGGCGGCTCCCAATCGCGGGAACCATCCAGAAAGACATTCGCATGAACAGTTACGACATCGCAGTTATCGGCGGCGACGGCACCGGGCCGGAAGTCGCGCAGGAATCCGTCAAAGTCCTCAAGGTCGCGGCCGAAAAATTCGGCTTCAAACTCAATTTCACCGACTACGACATCGGCGGCGACGCCTACCTTCGCACCGGCGAAGCCTTGCCGGACAGCGTCCTCGAGGAGCTCAAGAAGTACCCCGCCATCCTCCTTGGCGCGATCGGCCACCCCGATGTGAAGCCGGGTATCCTCGAAAAAGGCATCCTGCTCCGCACCCGCTTCGAGTTGGAGCAATACATCAACCTCCGCCCGGTAAAACTCTTTGACGAGCGCTTCTGCCCCGTCAAAGGCAAGGGCCCCGAGGACGTGGACTTCGTCGTCGTTCGCGAGAACAACGAAGGACTCTACACCGGCTCAGGCGGCAATGTGTTCAAGGACACGCCCAACGAGGTCGCCATTCAGGAAAGCGTCAACACCCGCCGCGGCGTCGAGCGCTGTCTGCGCTTCGCCTTCGAATACACCCGCAAGCGCAACAAGGAGAACAACCTGACGCTTTGCGGCAAAACCAACGTGCTCACCTACGCCTGGGACCTCTGGGACCGGGCCTTCCACGAGATCGGCGCGGCGGACTACGAGGACATCAAGCGCGACTACATGCACGTTGACGCCGCCACCATGTGGTTCGTCAAGAACCCGGAGTGGTTCGACGTCATCGTGACCGACAACATGTTCGGCGACATCATCACCGACCTCGGCGCCATGGTGCAGGGCGGCATGGGCATCGCTGCCGGCGGCAATATCAACCCCGAGGGAACCAGCATGTTCGAACCCATCGGCGGCAGCGCGCCGAAATACACGGGCCAGAACGTCATCAACCCCCTCGCCGCCATTTGCGCCGGCCAGATGATGCTCGACTTCCTCGGCGAAACCGAGGCCGCCAAGCGCATCGAGGATGTGGTCATCAACGTCACCCGCGAGAAGATCAAGGATCTCGGAGCCGGCAAGATGGGCTTCAGCACCACCGAAATCGGCGACATGGTCGCCGCCGCCGTCGCGGAATAACGCGCGTCAACAAACCAACTTCAAAACGGCCAACGGAAACGTCGGCCGTTTTTTTTACAAGGCGCCCGTTAACCGGCATGTCGACAAAGTGAACCAATATCGACAAATGACGGCAGTTGGCCGGCCTCGCGGGCTGAAGGCCCGCCCGCGCAAAGCATAGGGCTTCAGCCCTATGATCCGCCCGAAAATCCGACTGCGGCCTGAAAGGTCGCGCGCAGCGTCGCAGGTCTGTATCGCGCGCGACCTTTCAGGCCGCAGATGTCGCTTCCGTTCCGTCCAAGGCCTGAAGGCCTTGGCTTTGCGCGCTTGGGCCTTCAGCCCATTACTTCAATATCATCTTCCACTCGAAAGACGGCCACCCTTTCCGCGCATGTTCACCGCCTGCCCCGCGACTCCCCGCGCCCCTACGCTCCCCACCAGCCAAACCGCCGCGCGCCAGCGCCTTGGAGTGCGCGCGGCTTGACGCCGCCTCGCTGCGCGCCCATACGCCACAGGGCCATGCGGATGCGACCACGCCACTGGGCAAGCGTACTACCTTCGCATCCCGCGATCCCGCCTCGCCCCCGCCGGCGAATACGCGGCATCAAACCGCCGTGCTTCATGACGGTTCGCGCTTTCGCAACCCCATCCTACTAGCCCAACTGGCCGCGCAGATGTTCGAGATCCCTCATGACCGCATCCCGCGCAGCCAGGGCGTCTTTTCGGTTCTTCGCCCGGATGTAGGGCGAATGAATGGAAACTGGCCCCGTGTAGCCGCTTTGCTTCAGGGTCTGGTAAAACTTATCGCCCACAATCCCTTCCCCCATTGGGACGTTCTTCGCCCTGCCCTTTTCAAAGACAAAATCCTTCACATAGACCGCGCGGATCCGCGGACGGATCATCTTGAAACTGACCGGCCAAGCAGAGGAGCCTTCCACCATCGCGTGCCGGATATCGTAGGCCACCGCGATCTCCTTGGGATCGAATTCCGCCATCAGATGCTCCAGATCCCAGATGGGGCCGCCGATATTCGTGGAACCCGCATGATTCTGGTAAACGGCGGTGATTCCCAATTCGCGATTCAGGGCGGCCAGGTCCCGGAATTGGGGTTTCAAGGCGTCCAGTTGCGCCCGAACCGGCTTCTTCAGGTCATATTTCAAGCCGGCCAGGCGGTAGGTCTTCACACCCAGTTTCGCAGCCGCGCGCAGGGTCGCTTCCGCATGCGGCTGATCCGCTCGATTGATGCTCGTCGCCATGACCAGGATGCGCAACTCACGCCGGGCCAACGCCGCCACGTAGGCCGGCAGTTCATCAGCGGCGCGCTCCGGAGATATCCGACCGCCTTGGCGAATGGTCGCCTCCACCCCGTCGAATCCCAACGCCGCCAGGAAATCGGCCAACTCGGCGGCCGTTAGCGATTGCAGCGGTTTCTCAAAGAAGGCGATCTGGCAGCGCGCCGCTTGCGCCGCAGCCCCCCGGAAAGCAAGCGCGCCGCACAAGGACGCGCCGGCCAAGGACAAGGAGGAACGCCGGATGAATTGACGTCGGTCTGCGAGGGAATGCATAAGGCGTCAGCTTGAGAGATTCGCCGCGGGATGACAATCTCTCCGTGTGAACGCGCCCACCGCCAAAGAAATTCATGCCACCCTGCGCTCCCTCGGCGATCCACAGATCGCCGAACATTCACTTCGATTCTTCAAGACGGGCAAGGGAGAATATGGCGAGGGTGACCGATTCCTCGGAATTCGCGTCCCCGAAATCCGCGACGTCGCCCGGCAATGCCGGAAGGTCAAACTCGAGGTCGTCCGGAGTCTGCTCGGATCCCCCTGGCATGAGGCAAGGCTCCTCGCCACGGTCATCCTGGTTGATCAATACCATCGCGGCGACGACGCCCGAAAGGAAGCGATCTACAGCCTCTATTGCGACAACCTCCGTTTCATCAACAACTGGGACATCGTTGACAACTCCGCCCCGCGGCTCGTCGGCCCTCATCTCGAGACGCGCGACCGCGCGCAACTCTACTCCTGGGCGGCATCATCGAATCTCTGGGAACGTCGCATCGCCATCATGGCCACGTTTCATTTCATTCGGCAGAACGATTTCACCGATGCCCTGACGCTGTCTGAAAGGCTGCTGAACGACCCCGAGGTCCTGATTCACAAGGCCGTGGGGTGGATGCTTCGGGAAATCGGCAAGAAGGATCGGGGCGTCGAGGAGGCGTTCCTGGTCAAACATGCCGACCGAATGCCGCGCACCATGCTGCGCTACGCCATTGAGAAATTCCCGGAAAGGGAGAGAAAAGCCTGGCTCGCCAAGGGTTAGCGATGCGCACAGCCTTCGGCATGACTGCCGGGTTGATAGCGCCGGCGCATCCGAAAGGGCCAGACACATAGGCTGACAACAATCGCCGCCAAACGACTCACCCATTCGAGGAACGCTGCCCGGATTCTCATGGGCGACAACGTAGCCCGGAATTCAGCAGGGGGCAAACCACAAGAAATGGATTGTCGACCGTCGGAAATCCCCCACACTCCGGGCTTCTCGAAAGTCAACCAACTGAGACTGGAATCAACGATAGAACCACTCGCTCAGCTCCTGTTCATGAAACAACACCTCAAACGCTTCCTCACTGTGGCGGGAACCCTGGCCCTGACGGCCGCGGCCCAGGCCGACGTCACCCTGCCCAATATCTTCGGCGACCACATGGTGCTCCAACGCGGCCAGCAGAACCCTGTTTGGGGCTGGGCCGACAAGGGCGAGAAAATCACCGTGACGATCGGCGGGCAGTCGCATGCCGCCACGGCCAACGCCGACGGCGAGTGGCGCGTCAAGCTCGCCCCGATGAAGGTCGGCAAACCGCTCACCCTGACCGTCAAAGGGAAGAACACCGTGACCTTCAGCGACGTGCTCGTAGGCGAGGTCTGGATCTGTTCCGGACAATCCAACATGGCCTGGTCCGTCGGGCAGGCGAATGATCCCGACCTCGAGATCATGACCGCCAAGTTTCCGAATATTCGCATCATCTCCGTTCCCCAGGTCGGAACGCAGGAGGCAAAATCCAACTTCAACGGCAAATGGGAGCGCTGCTCACCCGACAACATCGGTAGTTTCTCCGCAGTTGGCTATTTCTTCGGGCGCCAACTGCACCAGACCCTCGATATTCCGATCGGTCTGATCGACAACGCTTGGGGCGGCTCCGCGGCTGAAGCCTGGATTCGCCGCGATGTTCTCGCGGCCGACAAGCGCTACGCCGAACTACTGGCAAAATGGGAGCAGACTGAAAAGTCCTACAATCATGAGACCGCCGTCGCCTCCTACAAGGCGCGCGTGAAGAAGTGGGAGGATGGCGGCAAGAAGGGGAACAAGCCCCGCGCCCCGCGCAATCCGCTCACCGGGAACCACCGGCCGGCCAATATCTACAACGGCGTCCTCCACCCGACCATCGGCTACGGCATCCGCGGCGCCATCTGGTATCAGGGCGAGTCCAACGCCGGACGCGCCTACCAATACCGCCACCTCTTCCCGCTCATGATCCAACACTGGCGCGACGAATGGAAACAGGGCGACTTCCCCTTCTACTTCGTCCAACTCGCCGACTTCCGCAACGAGGTCGAGCAGCCCGGTGAAAGCGCGTGGGCCGAACTCCGCGAAGCCCAGACCATGACCCTCTCCAAACTCAAGAACACCGGGCAGGCTGTCATCATTGACGTCGGCGAGGGTCGCGACATCCATCCCCGCAACAAACAGGCCGTCGCCAAACGCCTCGCCCGCTGGGCCTTGGCCAAAGACTACGGCATCGATGTCGTCCACCAGAGCCCGACCTACAAGTCCATGGACGTCAAGGGAGGCAAGGCCACGCTCACCTTCGACCACGTCGGCAAGGGCCTGTATTCCTTCGATGTTCACAACCCGGTCGGTTTTGCCGTCGCCGGCAAGGACAAGAAGTTCGTCTGGGCCGAAGCCCGGATCGATGGCAAGGACAAGGTCCAGGTCTGGAGCGACCAGGTGAAAGATCCGGTCGCCGTCCGCTACGGCTGGGCCGAGAACCCCGTCGTGACCCTCTACAGCCGCGACGGGCTCCCGGCCACTCCCTTCCGCACTGACGACTGGCCCGGCATGACCATCAACAGCCACAAGTAGACCGCGCGAATCAAATTCAGAAACCCGGCGTCGGCTGTGAGTCAGTCGCGCCGGGTTTCTTTTTGGATCCACTCCCGCATGACCTGCCTTGCAACCCGTTCCGGGCGGCTTTATGGGTCGGCATGTAATTGACGGCAGTACCTTTTCCGCCGATGAAGGCGCCTACACCGCCTTTGTTGAGGAGATTCCCAAACCTTGATCCTCAGGCATGCCAACCTCGTCGCCCCCCTTTCTTGTCCAGTTTCCGCTCATTCTTTTGATTTCACGCCCCGACGATTGCCGCGAAAGGGGCGTGGGTTTACGTTGATGCCGCATGAGCGACAAAGAACTCCACAAGCCGACCGAAAAAGACGAAGGAGCCGACGTCAAACTGTTCTCCGCCTTCGCCGCCGTGGCCATCGTCGCCTTGCTCGCTTCGTTGATCTTCCTGCTGACTTCACCGCCCGAGAAACAAGCAGCGGCCCCGCCCGCCGACTACACCGCGCTTCAGCTCAACGACTTCACTTTCACCGAACGCTCCGGCCGACTCGTCCCCCGATCCGAACTCGACGGCAAGATCCTTGTGGTCGGCTTCGTGTTCACCAGTTGCGGCATTGACTGCCTGATCGCCAGCGAGACCATGGCGCAAGTCCAGGCGAAGCTCGGCGAACGCGAGGACGTGCAATTGGTCTCCCTGACCATCGATCCCGGCACCG
>CAZFLK010000102.1:0-19955 GCA_964519245.1 uncultured Verrucomicrobiota bacterium | reverse complement strand
TGAATCCTCGGCCGACTCGAGGAGCCGACTCGCGGTCTTCCGGGCGAGCTCAATGGTGAAGGGGCTGTTCATGAGAAACAGGGCCTGTTGCGGCACGGTTGTGGAAAAACGCCCCGCGCTCGACGCGTCGGGATTGGCAAAGTCGAACGTGCGAAACATGCTGGCGAGATTCTGGCGCTCCACCAGACCGTAGACCGTGCGTCTGCCAGAGAAGGGACGTTCCGTCAGATTCACCGAAATGCCTCTCATGGTGAGATCCAGGGAGCCCGCAGCCTGAAGCAGCGTGTCTCGCATCGACTCCAGGTCGAGGCGCCGCCGATTCATGCGCCAGAGCAAGCGGTTGTCCGGATCGCGGAGGTTGTAGGCCTCGGCGGTCTCGGGAGCAGCCGCAGTGGATTGCCGCCAGGTTGCGCTGTGCAGGATCAGTCGGTGCAGTTTCTTGATGGACCAACCGTTCTCGATGAACCAGGCGGCCAGAAAGTCGAGCAACTCCGGATGGCTGGGCGGATCGACGGTCAAGCCAAAGTCGCTCGGAGTCGTCACCAGTCCTGTTCCGAAATGGTGTTGCCAGACCCGGTTGACGATAACGCGCGGGGTCAATGGATTCTCGGGCGATGCGATTGCCCGGGCGAGCTCCAGCCTGCCGCTGCCGTCGGTAAAGGGCTTGGCCTTGGATTGGGCAAAATACTGCGGGAACTGACGGGGAACGCGGCTGCCCCGATTGCCTGCATTTCCGCGAATGAAAATGCGCGGTTCGATCGGCTTTGGCCGGTCAACCAGGGCCATTGCCCGTGGTGGAGCTCCGGGGTGGGTGGCGTCCAGTTTGTCGACCTTGGCCTGCAGCGCGCGCAGTTGGGGCTTCGGCCCGCTGAGCAACTGGTCGTGAAACTGCGCCGGGATATTCGGCGGCCCCGCATCGGAATACAGGACCTGCCGCAAGGCCTCCCATTCCGGTTCTTTCAGTCGCGTCGGAGCGTCGCCCTTGCCTGCATCACGCGCGGAGACCCACTTCTTCTCGGCTCCGTTGAACAGATCCGTATAGACTTGGGCGACGTCCTTCAAGGACTTGGGAGGATGGTTCTCGAATGCGCGCGCGATCGCGCGATTGACCTTTCCAGGTTCCGAGTCAGCCGTGCCTGAGAGGCCCTCCATCACAATTTTCGCTTTGGCTTCGAATCCTTCAGGCGGGAGCGCGGCGAACTCGAACCAAGCGCGGAAAACGGCATCGGGGTTCTTGGCGTTGGCGTCCAGCGTCTTCTTCCAGCGGGCCACGGCGCTGGCGTGCAGCTTGCGGCGTTGTATCTCCTTCAACTGGGCTGGACGTTCTTTCCATTGTCCCACCTCATGCGCGGCCAGCATGTACTTGCCGCACTGGCTCCGGATTCGGGCCAGTTCCTCGGCCACCTTCTTTGCCCGGAAATCGTCGCGCTCCTTCTCGCGTTTGGCTCGTTCGGTTTTCCACGCCGCATGCTGCGCCGGGTCCGGGGTGATCCCCAGCAAGGGCAGTTCGCCCGGTTCCTGCGAACTGTTGAAGACGCCATGCAGCGAATAGTAGTCCGCCATGGTGACCGGATTGTGTTTGTGATCGTGGCAGCGGGCGCAGGCGACGGTAAGCCCCATGAAACCGCGCATCACCACATCGATGCGATCATCGATGATGTCATTGCTGTTGTTCAGAAAGCGGCGCCCAAGTGTCAGGTATCCCAACGCGGCCAACGGTCGCTTGTCTTCGCCAAGGTCCAGTTTGTCAGCGGCCAGTTGCTCGATGATGAAGCGATCAAACGGAAGATCCTCGTTGAACGCCCGGATGACATAGTCCCGGTAGGTCCAGGAATAGGGGTAACGCCGCTCCACGCCGCCCGGCAGGTAGCCTTTGGTGTCGGCAAATCGCGCAACGTCCAGCCAGCGCCGGCCCCAGCGTTCGCCGTAGCGCGGTGAATCGAGCAGGCGGTCGACCAGGTTCTCAAAGGCGCGCGGTGATTCGTCAGCCAGGAAGGCGTCAACGTCGCTTTGGGACGGAGCCAGACCCGTCAGGTCGAAGTAGGCGCGGCGAATCAAGGTGCGTTTGTCCGCCTCGGGCGAAGGCTGCATGGCCTCGGCCTGCAGTTTCGCGCGGATGAAGGCGTCCACCGGATTGCCGGTTTCTTCGCCGGCGGCGAGCCGCGGCACGGCCGGCATTCTCAGGGGGCTGAATGCCCAATGGGATCTGCCCTCGCGGCGAATCTCCTCCATCGGGGACAGACGGACGCCCTTGCCGGCGCGGTTGTCCGGGGCTCCCATGGCTATCCACTTCTCGAGGTCCGCCACCTGCGATGAGGTCAATCGGAGTTCCTTCTTGGGCGGCATGCGGAGGTGCGGGTCCTCATACCGCACGGCGCGCAGCAAAAGGCTCTGGTAGGGCTTGCCTGGCACGATGGCCGGACCGGACTCCCCCCCCCCCCTCGCGCCGTTCCTGGAATCCAGAGCGAGACCGCCTTTTATTTCTGCGCCATGACTGTGACAATCGTAGCAGCGCTCGACCAGTAAAGGGCGAATCCTGGCTTCAAAAAAATCCATGCCGGCGAGCTCATCGCCGGCGAGGGAGCCAACATGCCCGGCGAGAAGCAATCCGCAAAGCGCGGCGCCGAAACGGCGGTCATGTCGGCCGGATGATCGGATTGGACTGGTCTGCAACACGTGGTTCAAGAGAAACGAAATGAACGGGCCTGGCATTCGAAAAACCCACCGGACGGACCGAAATCAGTTTCCGGCCTTGAGCAGGCGCCAGATGTGATCGGCCGCTCGCCGACTTGCGCCGCGCTGCCCCAGCGCGTCAATGACGCCCGCCAGTTTGCGCCGGACCGATTCCCGGTAGTCGCTATTCTCGAGCATGTAAAGGCTTTGGCGGGCAATGTTGGCGCCGGTCGCCTCATCCTGAATGAGTTCGGGATAAACCATCTCGTCGGCGATTAGGTTTGGCATGGCGAGAAACCGGACCTTCACGATGCGGCGACCGACCTGATAGGCGAGCCAATTGGCGATATAGATCACGACTGCCGGGACGCCGAAGAGCGCGCACTCCATGGTCACCGACCCGGACTTCGTGATGGCCAAATCCGCTTCGGGCAGGACGTCGCCCTGTGTTCCCACCTGAATCTCAATCTCGATTTGGTCTCCGATCAATTCCCGCGCAAACTCGGCGAGGGACGAATTGGGCAGAATCATGACGATTCGAATTGGTTGCTCCGCCTGGATCTTGCGCAACGCCTCCAGCATGACCGGCACATGCCGCTCCACTTCCTTGTGGCGACTGCCGGGGAGCGCGACAACCAGCGGTTCCTTCCGGTTCTTCCGGCGTGTTTCCCCGGCTGCCCCGATCGCGAGGTAGGTGTCCAACAGGGGGTAGCCGACATACTCGACGTGCAGCCTGGGCGCCCTTCTGGCGTACCATTCCTTCTCGAAAGGAAAGATCGAGAGCATCAGGTCGATGTTCTCCTCGATCTGCGCCGCGCGCCCGGGGCGGGATGCCCACACCTGGGGCGACACATAATAGACAAACTTGGGGTTCCAGTTGTTGAAGGATCCCGGGGCCTGCGATTCCACCCGGTGGCGCAGGGCCTTGGCAAATCGCAGGTTGAAGCCGGAATAGTCCACAAACACGAAGACGTCCGGCCGCTCTTGGAGCGCCTTGTCCAGCAACTGGTCAAAAAAATGGAAGAACTTGAATGCGCCCGCCCGGAGGAAGTCGAGGTGACCGATCACGGCGTGGGCAGTCAGATCCAGGATCAGTCTCGCGCCCGCCTTCTCCAGCGCCGGTCCGGTGCCGAGGAAGGTGGGTTGCGCCTCCTCCCCGTGAGCTGCGGAGGCCTTCCTGACGGCGCGCACCAACTCGGCCGCGCGGACATCCCCGCTGACCTCCCCCGCCAATATCATGAACTTTTTGCCGTGCACGCGATGCGAGTGTATCGGTTCCCCTGCTGATATCCAGTCGTGATTGTCCGGTTCGGCAAGTAAGGCGCCTTACTTCAGTTTCTCTCCGGCGGCGATTTGTCGCGAAATTTCGAGGGCGAGGTCGAGGGCCTGCTTGGCGGACTCGCCGGACACCAGCGGCGCGGTGCGGGCGTTGACCGAGGCCACAAAATGTTGCAATTCCAATTTCAGCGGCTCGCCTTTCTCGATGGGGACTGGCTCTCTGACGATCTTGCGCCCGGCAAATTCACTTACGATCTTGGAATCCCCGGCGGCGATCAGCTTCTTCAACAAAGAGGACTCCTGCTCGTCGCTGCGGCCCAAGCGATAGAGATACCCCTTCTGCTCACGGTAATCCAAGGACACGTAGCTGGGTTTGTCGCCGCCGCTGAAGACCCGGATCTTCCTCATGCGCTCCGGACTGATCCGACTCGCCGTCACATTTGCGACACAGCCGTTCTCAAATTTGATCCGCGCGTTGGCGATATCCTCGGATTCACTCAAGACCGCGATACCGACGCCGTCCACGCTCAGCACCGGTGATTTGACGAATGCCAGGAGCACATCCAGATCGTGAATCATCAGGTCCAGCACCACGCCGATGTCCATGCTGCGCGCCGGATAAGGCGAAAGGCGATGCGCCTCAATGAACTTGGGCTCGCTGGCTTCGCGCTGCAGAAAGTCGAACACGGGATTGAACCGCTCGACATGCCCCACCTGAAGAATGCAGTCATGCTCTCTGGCCAGATTGACCAATTGCTCCGCCTCCTCGCCGGTGTTGGTCATGGGCTTCTCAACCAGCACGTGGCGGCCTTGCTTCAGCAACGCCCGGGCCAACTCGAAGTGGCTCTCGGTCGGAGTGACGACGCTCAAGGCCTCGGCGGCCTCGGCGGCCTCGGATTCCGAATGGAAGAGAGTGACGCCATGCTTTGTCGCGATGTCCCCGCCCCTCGCCGGATCCCGGTCGTAGACCCCGACAAAGTCCACCTCGCCGCTCGCTGCCATCTCGGAATAGATCCGAGCATGGTGCGTCCCCAAGGAACCGGTTCCCAAGACTGCCACTTTGATTTTGCCCGCCACGCGGGGATGTATACCGGTGTGACGCCGCAACCGCAAATTCGAATGCGTGCGGCAGTGTTTCCAATATCGCGCTTGATGCTCGCTCCCGGCTCTGCCTAAAGTCCGCGCGTGGAACCGCTGGGTTACGCCGTTGTCGTCGTCAGCGCCTATTTTTTGGGCAGTTTCCCTACCGGATTGCTGGTGGGGAAGGCTTGTGGCGTGGATATTCGCAAAGTTGGCAGCGGCAACATCGGGGCCACCAACATCACCCGGGCGCTGGGGAAGAGAGTCGGGGCGCTGGTCTTGCTGGTTGACGCCATGAAAGGATGGCTGGCCTGTTATATCGCGCCGTTGATGGCAACGCAGGTTGCCGGCATGTCGCTCGATCTGGAACCCGCGCTGCGCGAGCGGCTTCAACTTACCGGAGCCGTGGGAGCCATTCTCGGCCACAACTACACCTGCTGGTTGAATTTCAAGGGCGGCAAGGGCATTGCCACGACGGCGGGCACGTTGATGGCATTGATGCCGGTTGGGGGGCTTATCTGCATCGCAACCTGGATCGTATTCCTTGCCTTGAGCCGCTACGTCTCGATCGCCTCCATTGCAGCGGCGGTCGCGGTGCCGTTGTCCGCCTGGCTGACGGGGCGCAGTTCGTTGATGATCGGGGTCGGTCTGACCGTCGGGGCCCTTGCAATCTACAAGCACAAGGATAACATCTGCCGCCTGCTCGCCGGCACGGAAAGCCGGATCGGCGAAGGCAAGTCGAAGACAGCGAAAGATTCCACCTCCGAATGAAGGCAACAGTATTGGGCGCGGGAGCCTGGGGCAGTTCCCTGGCAAAACTCCTGCACGAAAGCGGCAACGACGTCACACTCTGGGCGCACAATGCCGAGCGCCTCGCCCAACTTGCGGAGACCGGGCGCAACGAACGTTACCTCCCTGGAATCCAGCTTCCCAAAGACTGGCGGACGGAATCCGTGATCAAGAAGGCCGTCAAGGGCGCGGATTTGGTCGTCATTGCGGTGGCGTCAAAGGCGTTTCGATCCGTGACCAGGCACCTTGCGGACTTCAAGGGCATCGCCCTTACTTGCACCAAGGGCATCGAATTCGATAGCGGCAAGACGATGTCCGGCATTCTGGAGCAGACGATGACGGGATCCAGGATCGCAGCTCTTTCCGGGCCGACGCTCGCCCAGGAAGTCGCCAGGAACATCCCTGCGGCGACGGTCGTCGCCAGCGAGGACGAGGCCGCGGCCCGAACTGTGCAGAATTTGTTCCACCGCCCGACCTTCCGCGTCTACACCAGTTCGGACCTCCAAGGCGTGGAGATGGGCGGAGCCTTGAAGAACGTCATCGCCATTGCGGCGGGCATCGGGGACGGCCTCGGGTTCGGGGACAACTCCAAGGCTGCGCTGGTGACCCGCGGCATTGTTGAGATGACCCGTCTCGGAGTCGCCAGCGGCGCGCAACGGGAGACATTCGCCGGACTGAGCGGCATCGGCGATCTCGTCGCCACCTGCTACTCGAAACTCAGCCGCAATCGGACCTTTGGCGAGCGTCTGGGACGCGGCGAGCAACTGCCCGAGATCCTGTTCAATACCGCCAACGCGGCGGAGGGATACCATGCCGCCTGCTCCGCGCGTCAACTGGCCCAGAAGCTCAAGGTTCCAACCCCGATCATCGACGAGGTCTATGCCGTGCTGTATGAAGGGAAAGACGCGCGCAGCGCCGTCGTGGATCTCACTGCCCGCGACGCCGGGGCCGAAGGCCTTTGAGCCGCCCCGGTTGCGGGCGTCGGATTGGGACGCATTGGGGATTTGGAAGGTGGCCCCCAACACGGCAGAATCGCGTCCGAGCAGGCGCGCTGCTTTCGTAGTTCAAGATCGAGAAACAGAACGGATTCCCGTCATCCCCTCATCATCATGAAAACAATACTGAATCGGCCATGGGTTGCGGCGGTTGCGCTGCTGATGGCGTTCAACCTTCAGGGTCAGCCCGCCGGAATTGAGAAACCCAACTTCATCGTCATCTTCTGCGACAATCTCGGGAATGGCGACATCGAGCCGTTCGGCTCGAAATTGCATCGCACGCCCAATCTGAACCGCATGGCCCGCGAGGGGCGCCGCTTCACACACTTCTGCGTGACTGCAGGCGTCTGCACGCCTTCTCGTTCGAGCATCATGACCGGTTGCTACTCGCAGCGCGTCGGAATGCATCACAACCAGCGTGACGGCCATGTTTTGCGTCCTGTTTCACCGCATGGACTGCATCCTGATGAGATCACCATCGCCGAAGCGCTCAAGGAGCAGGGTTATGCAACCGCCTGTGTCGGGAAGTGGCACCTGGGCGATCAACTGCCCTTTCTACCCACCAGTCAGGGCTTTGATGAATACTACGGCGTGCCCTACAGCGATGACATGACAGAGGCGGTGGGCAAGCGGTTGGCCAAGCGTCCCGGCGATTCCCTGGACGGGAACCTCTGGCCCCCCCTGCCCCTCATGGATGGCGAGGAGGTTGTCGAGGCCCCGACGGACCGGGACCTGCTCACACGAAAACTGAACGAGCGCTCCCTGCGCTTCATCGAACAAAACAAGGATCACCCCTTCTTCCTCTACATCCCCGAGGCCATGCCGGGCAGCACGGCGACGCCGTTTGCGAGCCCGGAGTTCAAGGGCAAGAGCAGGAACGGCCCCTGGGGCGACTCCATCGAGGAACTGGACTGGGCAGCCGGACGCATCCTGGACAAACTGGTGGAACTGGGGATTGAGAAACGCACGTTGGTGATCTGGACCTCTGACAATGGCGCGCCGTTGGCGCGGGATATCGCGAGCCTGGCGCGAGGCAGCAATCGTCCCTACCATGGCCGGGGCTATACGACTTCGGAGGGGGCCTTTCGGATGCCCACCATCATGTGGTGGCCGGGACAGATCGAGCCGGGCGCCATTTGCGACGACTTTTGCACGACCATGGACCTCTTGCCGACCTTCGTCAGTCTGGCGGGCGGCGCGGCTCCGTCCGACCGGATAATCGACGGCCATGACATCTCGTCCCTGATCTTCAACGCGCCGGGCGCGCGCACGCCCTACGATGCCTTCTTCTACTACTATCAGGATCAACTTCAGGCGGTTCGCAGCGGACCGTGGAAACTGTTCGTGCCGCTCGATGACTTTGTCCGGCACCCCCATTTCAAGAAAGGGGTTTCCGCCAAGCCTCTGTTGTTCCACCTCCTGAACGACGTCGACTGCAGCGAGAACCTGGCCGACCGCTACCCGCACATTGTCCAGAGCCTGATGGCCCATGCCGATCGCGCGCGCGCGGACCTGGGGGACAGGGGGACGCGCGGCGTCGGGCAGCGTCCGATCGGAACCGTCAGCCACCCCACTGCGCGGGTCATCACACGCTGATCGTCTCAAGGGTTCACGTGTGCACGCCGGCGAGAACGTCGCGCTCGCCAAGCGGCACATCGTAGGGCTCCAAGGGCGTCGGTTCATCGTTGTCGAGGAAGCGCTCGCAGATCAGGAAAAAGTCCCGCTCTGTCGTGGCCCGTCGAATCTCGTGCAGGAACCGGCCGGTTGGTTCGACGCCCAAGCCGACAAAATTCATGTATTTCTTCATCTTCCGGACGTGCTGGTCCGGTTCTATTCCCGGCGGTTTGACTGACTCGAACAATTCGCGGATATAGGCGAGCGCATCGCGCCCCCGGGGGACGAAGACCGGTTCTCCGGCCTGCAGTTGTCGACTCTGCCGAAAGATCCAAGGGTTGCGAATCGCGCCGCGCCCGATCATGACGCCGGCCGCGCCTGTCTGATCCGCCACCGCCTGAGCTTTCTGCGCCGAGTAGACATTGCCATTGGCCAGCACGGGACAGCGCATTGCCCGGGCGGCGTTGGCAATCAGGTCGTAGTGCACCGCGCTCTTGTAGGCCTCCTTGACCGTGCGCCCATGCACCGTCAGCAAATCCAATTCGTGCTTTGCAAAGATGGGCAGCAACTCATCAAAGACCTTGCAGGAATCAAATCCGACCCGGGTCTTGACGGTGAAGCGTCCCGACACCGCTTCGCGCAGCGCCCCGAGAATACGGTCGACCCGGTCCGGGTCGCGCAGCAGTCCCCCGCCCGCGCATTTCCTGTAGACCACTGGAGCCGGACATCCCAGGTTCAGATCAACCGCGGCAATCGGATACCGCTCCAGTTCCCGGGCGGTTCGGGTGAGCCAATCGATGTCGTTTCCGATCATCTGCGCCAGCACCGGCCGCCCCGTTTCATTCTCGGTGATTGAACGGAGGATTTTCTTGTCGAGTCGACTGTTCGGATAGACTCGGAAGTACTCCGTGAAGAAGAGATCCGGCGCCCCGTAACGGGCAATGAGGTCCATGAAGGGAAGGTCCGTCACATCCTGCATCGGCGCCAGGGCGGCAATCGGCGCATCGGACGCAAGCGCTGCGTCGAACTGTTCAGTGGGGTTCATGAAGAGCGGTAGCCCGGGATGATTCCGGCCGGCAAACACGTCCTATCTGACCATGCCCACAGTTTTCGAAGGCAGCCAGCAGCGGCGCGCATCCGCAAGTTCGACGTGCTTCCAATCGCCGCGATCCTCGATCAGGATGAACTCGGCGCCCGCATGCAGGGGTTCCTTGAAGCTTTGTTCGTAGGTTTCGCTGTCCCCCTTGCGGGCGACAGCCTCCTGAATGATCACAACCCCCGGGCGCGTCGAGTCATGCCTGGCCCGCTCCGCCAGCAGCGACGCCAGAAACATCAGCGACAGCGTCGCTGAAACGCCGATGATCCACTTCAGGAAAGGTCGCGGAACAAACAATCTGACGCTGGCGGCGACCCACAGCAGCAAAAAGCTCCCCACAAAGATGGAGGAGCGCGACCGGGTGGAGAAATCGTAGTGCCAGAAAAAGACGGCGCGCATGGCCCGGGATTTCTGCGACGGCTCGATGCGATCAATCCGGCGCTTCCTCGCGTAGTCGAGATTCTGCTGCAGGTTGGCGTCGTTCGGAATGTACTGCTGGGCTCGTCGATAATTCAGGATCGCCCGACCGAGGTCGTTCATTCGGAAGTAGGCGTTGCCGATGTTGTAATAGAGTTTTCCGTTCTCCACTCCGCCCTCGCGAACGATTCGCTCCAACCGCAGCGCGGCCTTGGAATACAGCTCCCGCGCCTGTTGAGGATCCTTGATCGCGACGTCGTTCGCTTCACGAAACAGCTCCTGCCCTTGATCGAAGAGGGCGACCATCTCGGACTCGGACAACTCCGCGGAGCAGACTGTCGCCGCGCAGCAGCAAAGGGCGAGGATCAGTCGCCGCGCATTCGCTGGAAGACGCCGCATCACTTCAGCGCCTCCTCCAACTCCTGTGCCAGCGCCCGGCATTCCGCGACCAAGGTCTCGGGTTTCTCTCCTGAGGCCCCGGCAAAACGACTGGCCTCACAGATTTCGAACACGCTCTTCACGCGCTTCAGCAGTCCCGCATCCACGGCCCGACCGCTCAGCGCTGTCTCGACGTCCGCGAAGGTCAAGGCTCCCGAAGTCCGGCGCAACTTGGCCCCGAGATAGCCGCGAAACGCCTGCAGGAGGGCGTTCAGGTCAGCGACATCCCGCAAAGCCTCATTCAAATCCCCCACCGCCTTGCGGGATCTGACCGCCAGGGGGTCCGCGTTGCGCCGCCTCATTGTCAGCACAAAGATCAGCAGGGCGGCGTAGGCGATCGGCGGCGCGCTCAAGAGGGCCAGGGATCGGGGCGAGTCGAACCAGACCCGAGGGCCGAACAGTTGGCTCTCGAGAACGTCGGGCCCCTCGTAATTGTGAGCGATACCCCGGGTCACCGCCTCGACATCACTGGTTTGCCCCATCGGGCTCAGGCCCTCCGCGTCGCTGGCGGTGATCACCCGTGTCGCATTGACCTTGATCGGAATTGGTTCTGATTGCGCCACCCGGTACTCTCCTCTCGCTGTGTCAAAGAAGGGCAAGTGAATCGGAGGGATCGCCGCAACCTCCGCGTTCAAGGCCCTGATCGTCTGCGTGAACACTTTCTGCGAGCCTTGAATCTTGCCGGATTCCCGCTCATTCGGGATCTTGAACAGGCTGGTCAATTCGGGTTGTCCGCCCAGCGCCGGAAGGTTGACATGCTCCAGGTAAGGAGGGCCGCTCAAGACCACGGTCAATGTGATCGGATCGCCGACATTCACCTCTGTGGGTGAGGCTTTGGTCTGAATCTGATACTCGCCGATATGACCCGCGAAATTCGCGGGTCTTCCCGCCTCGGGAACATCCAGCACGTTGAGCGTCAGCGGCTGTGACGCGACGATTGAGCGTTCGTAGACCGGTTCCTTTACGATCTGGCCGAAGAAATTGCGGACGTTGCGTTCCCCGGTCTGCGCGTAGAACACAATGGTCGCCATGTCGAGACTCACGGGGCCCGCCGCTTTCGGGATCAGTATCTTTCTGAATACGTGCGTGTTGAACTGTCGGCCATCGAGGCTCTCCACGCCGCCGCCTGCGCCCCGGTCGCCATCCGGCTCGTAAACATGAAACGCCTCCAGTTTGTCGAACGGGGACAGCGTTGTCTGGATGTTGTTCTTCAGCTTGGCCCGGTAATAGAAAACCAATGAGACCTCGATCGGCTCGCCCACATAGGCGGTCTGTCTGGGGGCGCGCAGACGCAACTTGAAATCCGGCATTTCAGGAGGCGGTTGGGAGATAATGGACCGGGCTGATGAGGTGTGCTTTCGGCCGTCGGCAGTCACCGTAATCGGCGGCAATTGAAGCGTCCCTGACCTGCGGGCGATGAGTTCGTAGTCATAGATCTGGCTGGCGTTGCCGCGTTGCACGGGGCGGCCGTTGATGATGATGGTTGTCCCGCCAGAGCTGTTCATGGCCCCAGTCTGGCGAACGGCAAAGTCCCGCCAACCACTCAGGTCCGGGGCGGCGACCCGAGAGGCGGAGGCAATCTGCACCCGCAGCGTAACCGGCTCGCCGACATGCACGGTCTGCTTCGAAAGCGCGATCTGGACAACCGGATTCTGTTGAGCCGAGGCCGGCGGCAAAGAGCCCAGAAATACTGCGACAAGCGCGCTCATCGCGGTTGCCATTCCGAATCCTTTCTGTCCGATCGCCCGCATCGTCACCAGTTCTTGTCCACGGCCCGAAAACGGACCGGCATCTTTCTCCGCCGCTCTTCCCGCTGATCCTTCTCCTCGTTCAGAATATCCTCAGCCTTGGCCGCCTGCATTTCCTGTTCCTGTTGTTCTTCTTCCTGCTGTCCATCCTGTTGTTGGCCCAGTTGGTCCTCCGACGACTCCTGCTGCTCCGGTTCCTCCTTGTCCCCCTCCTCGTTGTTCTGACCCTGTTGTTGTTGTTGTTGTTGATCCTCGTCCTGCAGCGCCTCCAAGGCCTTCTTCAACTCCGCTTCCGAGGATTCTTGATTTGGTTGCGCCTGAGCCAATTGTCGCAACGGCAGTTTCCGGTTGGCCTCGGCCTGCTGGCCGACTGCGTTGTCGACGTGATCCCTGACCTTGCCCAGCTTCTCCTGCATTTGCGCCAGTTGTTGCGGGTCCGCCGCCGGCTGGTTGGTCGCAGTCTGGGCGGGCGTCTGAGCTGCCTGGGCGTGCTGGGCCAGGGTTTCCTGGATCTGGTTGGAGACGGCCTCTGAATCCGTCTGGATCGACCGTTGTTCCTTGGTCAGATCCTCCATGCCGAGGGAGATTTCCTGCTGTTGCGACGCGTCGGGTTGACCGCTTCGGGCATGCAACCGGCGATTCTCCTCCAGAGCTGTTGCCTGTCTTTGGATCAGTTGCTTCAATTTCTGGGCCAAGTCTTCCTGCTGTTGTTGTTGCTGTTGCTGCTCCTGTTTCTGCTTCTCGATCTCATCCAGCAGCGCCTTCATGTAAAGTCGGACGATCTCGATGTTCTCCGCGGCGTTGACGAGCTCCGGGTTCCGCCGCAACGCGTCCTGGTAGCGCTTGATGGCGGCTTCACAGGATTCAAACGCCTTCTGGAGGTCGCTGTCGCGCTGACGTTCGGCCTCACGAAAGGCGCAGTTGCCAAGATTGTAGAGCGACCGGGATTCCAGGATCGGCTCCACGCTTTTCAACGCCGCCTTCTCGAACGCCTGTTTCGCCTGGTCGTAGTCCTCCTGCCGGTAGAACACCGCTCCTCGGTTGTAGTAAATTTCGGGCGCCTCCGGCGCGTCGACCGACGCCTCGTCGTAGGCGGAGAGGGCCTCCTCGTAATTGCCTGACTGATACGCCGCATTGCCCTGCTGGATCAGCGTGTGTGAGTTGCCCGCGTGCGTCGACTGCACAAGGCACAGCACGCCTGCCACCAAGCGGAACAACGCAGGGATGCGCTGGGCCATGCTCGGCTTTCGGTTCCGAATTGGCGACGATTCGCTACGCATTGGCTTCATTTCGGTTGCGTGACCGTTCTGAAATCATCATTTCCCCAAGGAGCAAAGCAAACGCAAAAAACAGGAATATCTGAAAACGCTCCTGATACTTCTTCACGGTCCGCGACTCGAGTTCCTTCTTCTCGGCGGACGCGATCAATTGTCGATAAACCGATCCCAGGTCGATCGCGCCCGTGGCGACATTCAGATATTTTCCGCCCGGGGTCATGTTCACCATCTGTCGGAGCGTGTCGGCGTCGAGGCGCGTCCAGACTTCCTGTCCCTGATATTTGATAAAGGTCTTGCGGCCCTGTTCATCCGTGATCGGGATGCGGCGCCCCTCGTTCTCGTCGCCCAACCCAATCGCAATGATTCTGACACCGCGTTCCCCAGCAGCTTTCGCGGCCTCGACCGGAAAACTGTCGTGATCCTCTCCATCCGTGATCAGGATCAAGTCCTTGTACTGCTTGAACTGCTCGTCGAACACCTCATCCAGGGTCTTGCGGATGGCGTCGCCAATCATCGTGCCGCCGCGCGAGATGCTGTCGGTTGAAACATCCTCCAACATGAGTTTAAAGAACCCGTAATCGTGGGTGAGCGGGCATTTGACGAGGGCGTTGCCGGCGAACACGACCAATCCCACGCGGTCCCCCTGCAGTCCCTCGACCGCGTCCTGGATCGCCAACTTGGCGCGTTCCAGTCGATTCGGAGCGAGGTCCTCCGCCAGCATGCTGCGTGAGACGTCCAGCAGGAACACCACGTCGCGCCCCCGGCGCTCGATGGTTTCGGCCTCCGGATTCCAGCCCGGCCTCCCCATGCCGAGCGCCACCAAGGCCACGGCGGCAATGGAAAGCGCCGCTTTCCAGCGCCGTCGCACCGGACTGACGGAAATCTTGATCCTGTCCATGATTCCGGCCTCGACGAACATCGCGAGGGCGACGCGCCGCCGCCGACCGGCATAGACGGTCAGCGCCACAAGCAGCGGAATCAGCCACAGCCAGTTCAGCATTGGGAGATTATGGAAATGCACGCCGCTCATGGAATCTTGCGGAAGACGGTGTTCATCAGCGCCTGTTCGATCGTCAGCAGGAGGATGGCCGCAAGGGCGAATGGCAGGAAGAGTTCCTTGTAGTCGACGAAGCGAATGGACTCGATTTCACTGCGCTCCAGTTCATCAATTTCCCGGTAGATCCGGTCGATGGCCTCGGCATCCTTGGCGAGGAAGAACCTGCCGCCGGTTTCCTGGGCGATCTGCTCCAGGACTTCCGTATCGATCTGGGGCCGCATGCCCCGGGTCAGGAAGGCCCCGAAGATGTTCTGTTGTGCCTGCACGGCCTCATCGCTGCCGACCGCAATGGTATAGACCTTGATTCCCCAATCGGCGGCCAGTTTGGCGGCTTCAATCGGCCTTCGCTTGCTGGCGTTGTCATCGCCGTCAGTGAGCAGGATGGCAATCTTGCTTTTGATTTCGTAGTTGTCCTCGCGGTCCGGGGCCTGACGCTTCAGAGCCTCCTCAGCGGTTTTCAATCTGGCCGCGGCCAATGCCAGTCCATCACCCAAGGCGGTTCCTTGTTCCGGGTTGCGATCGCCCTCGACCAATTTGACCGACTCGAGGAACCTCGGCAGCGCGCCGTGAGCAAGCGTCAGCGGACAAACCGTGTCGGCGTAACGGGCGAAGGAGATCATCCCGATCAGATCGTTGGGCCGCCCCTCCAACTCGTCCGCATTGCCCATCACGAACTCCTCAAACACCTTCTTGACCACCTCCAGGCGATTCATGCGCTGTCCTCGAAACGTCATCTCGGCGCCCATGGATCCCGAGCGATCCACGATCATCTCGATGGCAATGCCCTTGTTGATGTCACGCACGCGCTCCATTCCCTTCTGAGGCCGGGCCAAGGCAACGGTCAACAGGATCAAGGCCGACGCCCGCAGCGACAGGGGAAGAAAGGCCATTCGCTGCCTCAGCGAGCGTCCCGCCTGGGCCGCCCCGGCTGTGGTCGAAAACCGGATCGCTCCGGATCGACGTCCGCGCCCGCTCCACCAGACGACGACTGGAATCGCCAACAACAGCAGAAACATCCATGGAGAAGCAAATTGCATGACTTTCAGAAGGCTGCGGGTTTCGGGCTCTGTTCTCGATGAACGGCCGGAAGGCCCAACCTCGAATCAATGATCCGATCTCCGGCGTCGCCCGCAGATCGGGGGTCCTGCAATCTCCGATTCCGAGCGGTTCCCGCGCCCTGATTGATGAAGGAACGCCAACTCATGTCCGGGCTCCTTCCCCGCGACCGGCTTCCGGCGGGCCGTCCACCAATTTTGTCTCTCCGATGAAATTCTTGCAGCCGTCGAAGGTTTTCTGGATGTCCGCGGTAGTGGGTTCATGTTTGGCGAACTTCACCAGGTCGCAGTGCTGTAGAAAATTCTTCAGGAGGCTTTTGTGACCGGGCGCGAGCTTGGCGTCGGAACCGAGCGCGGCGAGAAACTCCTCCGTGGTCTGCTCGGGCGCATGCAGTCCGAAGCGATTCTCAATATAGCGCCGCAGAATGTCTGATACCCGTTGGTAAAACTGCTTGATTTCCCCCTTGCCGGGAAGATCCTCGGCAATCAGGCGCTCCAAATCGCGATAGGCGATCTCATGGGCTGGAAGTCGAACGAGCACGGGGCCTCCCTGGCGCTTGCGTCGCAGCAAGAAAACAGCGGTCGCCAGCAGGCTTGCGGCAAGGACACCCAGCCCGACCCAAAGACGGGAACCTTCCGCCATCCCGGGCTTGGGCATCTCCACTGGTTCCTCAATATCGTGGATCTGCAACCCGGCAACATCCTCGGGCAGCAGCGATTTGATCGTGATCTCAATCTCATCCGTTTCCAACTCATGCCGCTTGGCGTCCTGCTCGTCCCGCTTCCAGAATGCCACTTTCATCGGCGGAATGACATAATCGCCGGGTAGAAAGGGCTCCAGCACGTAGGTGCGGGAGCGAAGCGTTTGATTGTCGGCCAGCAACTCAGGCTGCGGCGTAGTATAGTCGACGATCCCGAATTGGTCCAACTTCTCCCCAAATGCAGGCAGGCGCGTCTCATAAGCCTCGTCTGACCTGGCCTCGATGGTCAGGTTGAGTCGGTCGGCGATGGTTGCCTCTTTTTTGTCCACATGAATGCGGACGCTCACGGGGCCGCGATCGAACGTCTTTTCAATTCCGGCGGGGTTCTTATCGGCGGCCTTTGCCTTGGATTCCGCATCCGCGCCATCGCGGCACCCCCAGGACAGCAGGCACGCCAGCATCAGCACAGACGCATGCGCCACGCGACGGGCGGGTCGCTCCTCCGAATGCGCTTGGCCATGATCTGGACTCATTTTTGGCGGCAATCCGTTACTTGGCGGCTTCGTCCTGCTCCTGAGGAAATCGACTGGTGTGGATCACGACATTGTATTCCTCCTTGAGATCCGTCAGCAGTTTCTCCTGCAGTTCCTGTTCCTTGATGCGGCGCAGTTCCTGGGCGACCCGACGCTGCACCTCGTCGAGTTGGGGTGTTCTTCCGGGAAGACGCCCCCGGACGCGAATCACATGCGCGCCCTTGTCGGTTTTCACAATCGTGTCTGCCACCTTGCCCGGCTCCGTGGCAAAGACGGCGGCAGTGAATGCCTCCGAAATTCCGATGCCGGGAATGGGCGTTCCTTCGGACACCGTTCCCGGAATCTCGCCTCCGTTATCCTTCGACGTTTCATCCAGGGACAACTCCTTCGCCAAGGCCGCAAAATCGCCTCCGTCCGCCAATCTCTTTCTCACGGCTTCGGCGGCTTCTTCATTCTCCAACTGGATATGGGAAACCTTGGCCCGCTCCGGTTCCCGATACTTGTCCAGATTCGCCTTGTAGTGATTCACCAGGTCCGTGCCGGTAAGATTGATGGCTCCCGACACCTCCCGGGCAATCACCTGCTGCGCCAGCAGTCGACGCTCGGAATCCCGCAACAAGTCCCGGACGGCGGCGTCATCCGGCAGGTTGGTCTCCCGCGCCCGACGATAGAGGACTTCCTCGCCGATCATCTGCTGCAGGAATTGAAGTCGCTGGGAGGCTGAGGCAAAACGGCGTAGCATCTGCTCCTTCTGTCGCCGCTGATCCGCTTCCGACATCATCGCCGCGAATTGCGCCAATTGGTTCTCGATCGTCGCCTCGACCCGCTTGTCCAGGTCGGCCATGGTGATTTTCTGGGCGCCGATTTCAGCCACGACGTCCTCCCCGGCCTTGCCCGCTTGCTCGTCCAGGCTGACCCGTTCGGCGAGGTCGTATTTCAAGGCGGCGAATTTGCCCATGGCCTCCAGGCACTCCTGGGTCCGGCGGGCGATCTCGGTCTCTAGTTCAGGCGCTTTCGCAAAGCCTTCGGAGCGGTAATAGCTGTTCAACGCGTCGGCGTGATTTCCGGCCTCTTGATGCAACTTGCCGACCCGGTACCAGACCTTGGCGGCCTCCTCGCTCGAGGCTCCGGCCGCCTGAAGATACTCGGTCCATGCGGCGGCGGAAACATCGGCCAGGCCCTGTTTCTCGGCGCGCATCGCCAACGCCTTCAACGCCCCGGCGGAAAGCGATATGCCCATCGATTCGGGGGATCCTCCCGGGGGAGCGCTGCTCTCCGTCGTGTTCCGGCGCGACCATGATACCGCCAGGTTGACCAGCGTCAGGGCAAGGATCGCGATCAGTAGACCTCTCGGTTGGCGACCGCCCGGAAGGGCTGCGGTTTCGCGCTCCGGCAAACTGAAATCTAGCTTCTGCTCAGACATGACATCCCTTTCCTTACATCGCCGCTCTTCGTTCGCGTGTGCGGAAGAACTTCACCAAGTCCCGCACGTAGTCCCGGTTGGTGAAAATCTCGATCAAATCGATGCCCATGGAGCGAAACAGTTCGGTCAGTTTCGCGGCCCGTTCCATTCCGAGATTTTCGTAGCGGTTCCGAAATCCGGCGCTGCCGGTGTCGATCTGGACGAGTTCGCCGGTCTCCGCGTCTTCCAGTTCGACCAATCCGACATTGGGCACCTGCACCTCGCGGGGATCGGTGATGGATACGGCGATCACATCGTGTTTCTGACCAATCACGCGCAAGGGTTTCTCAAAGTCGCTTTCGAGGAAATCCGAGACCAGGAAAACGACGCTCTGCTTGTTGGTGACGTGGCCCAGATACTCGATTGCAGCCGCAATATTGGTTCGCGCCTGACGCGGTTTGAAGTTCAGCAACTCCCGTATCAATCGCAAGACATGAGTCGTCCCCTTCCCCGGCGGAACGAACAACTCGATTTCATCGGTGAACACCACCAGACTCACCTTGTCGTTGTTCTTGATCGCTGAGAATGCCAGCAGCGCGCACAGCTCCGCCGCCACCTCATTCTTCAGTTTTTCCGAACTGCCGAAGGCGCCTGACGCAGAAAGATCGACCAGAAATGTGACGGTCAACTCGCGCTCCTCAACGAAACGCTTCACATAGGGTTGCCCCATTCGCGCCGTGACGTTCCAGTCGATGGAGCGCACCTCGTCGCCGGGTTGATATTCCCGGACCTCTTCAAACTCCATCCCCTGCCCCTTGAACACGCTATGATACTCCCCGGCAAGGATATCATTGACCGCCTTGCTGGTGTAGATCTCGATGTAGCGGATCTTCTTGGCCAGTTCGCGGGGAATCATGGCACATCGACGGTCGCCAGGATCTGTTCGACAATGTCCTCGGAAGACTTCTCTTCGGCCTCCGCCTCATAGGTCAGAATGACCCGATGCCTCAGGACGTCCAAGGCGATCGATTTCACATCCTGGGGCGTCACGTAGCCGCGTCCTTCGATCAGAGCGTTGGCCTTGGCCGCCATCGCAAGAAAAATGGTCGCGCGCGGCGAGGCCCCGTATCGGATCAGAGGTTTGATGTCCAACTGGTAGGCCTCCGGATTTCGTGTGGCCTCGATCAGATTCACGATGTATTCCTCGATCTTCTCGTCCATGAAGATCTCGTCCGCCAATTCGCGGAGGCGGATGACATCCTCGGGTTTGATGATGGGATCGACCGATGTCGTTGGCCGCGTCCTTGCCATCCGTTTCAGGATCTCGTGCTCCTGGGCCTTGTTCGGATACTCCACTTTGAGCTTCATCATGAAGCGGTCGACTTGCGCTTCGGGCAGCGGATAGGTCCCCTCCTGCTCGACGGGATTCTGTGTTGCCAGGACGAGGAACGGATCATCGAGGCGAAAGCTTTCATCGCCGATCGTGACCTGCCGCTCCTGCATCGCCTCCAGCAGGGCGCTCTGGACCTTGGCCGGGGCCCGGTTGATCTCGTCAGCCAGTATGATGTTTGCGAAGACCGGCCCCTTCTTGATCGTGAACTCGCCGTCCTTGGGGCTGTAGATCAGCGTGCCTATGACATCCGCCGGCAACAGGTCGGGCGTAAACTGAATCCGTTTGAAGGAAGCGTGGATCAAGTTTGCCAGCGTGGTGACCGACAAGGTCTTTGCCAATCCGGGAACACCCTCGATCAACACGTGGTTGTTGCACAGGAGGGCCATCAACAACCGGTCCAGCAACGCCT
>CAZFLK010000101.1:0-20140 GCA_964519245.1 uncultured Verrucomicrobiota bacterium | reverse complement strand
AGCGGTTTACGCAGGGAACTTCGCTTTTTTTATCTCCTCTGATGAAATATCCGGGTTAGCGCATAATTCTCGATCTGTTCGCTTGTCAACCCAGTGATGGTTCCTCCAAAAGAAGCGTCGGGTAATGTCCCCAAGACAAGCTTGTTACGATAGGTTCTTGGAAACATTCCGCGCGGGCTGTGCGTCCCGTCGAATTGTTTTCCCGCGTTCACGATATGGTTGTTGTTGAAAGTCAGGACAACGGGCCCCTGCGTCAACGACATCTGCAGGTCTGTGATGATGGAGCGGAAATCGGCCTCGGAATTGCGTCGATTCGGGCTGTCCATGAAGAGATGGTCGCCTTGGTCTCCCCTTCCCCGGATGAGGGAAGAGGCGCTGAGGTAGTGCGTTACGAAGGAGTCGAATGCCGTTCTGGCGGCCATCAGATCATCCGTGGACTTATAGGTGAAGAGTCCGGGGTAATCGTTTAGCACCCGTTCCGCCGTTAATTGGCCGCTATTGTCGAGATCCTCCAGGTCGGTGAGGAGTAGGTCGAGATTCCAAGATTCGGTTGTATAGATGAAATACTCCAGGAAATGGGTCAAAGCGCGTACCAGAGAGATGTCGCCCTGGTCGATTGACACGTTGGCCGTGGTTGTTTCGGAGGCGTTGAGGGAGGTGACGAATCCGGGGCTGACGATCTTGTCGAGATTGGCTCGCGCGGCCTGAAGTTCCGGGACGAGCGTCGATCGCAGATGTTCGGTGATCTCCTGCGCCTTGACGCTTGAAGGGGCAATGAAGGAGCCCGACACGTCCTTCGCCGGCTCGGCCTGCCAGTTGTAGATGTCTCGGCCGACGGCTCCGATGCCGAGCCGGTCGAGAAACTCCTTGGTTGGAGATTGGTTCACAAGGATCAGGAGCCGGGTGGCGGCCCGAAGCGCATTGGCCTCCTCGTGTGTCGAGGAGGCGGCGACGGCTGCCGCGAACTTGGTGTCGGCGCTGACCAGATCCTTTTGCGCCAGGAAGACGCGTCCTTCGGCGATCAGGGTTTCCGCGCTTTGCCCGGCCGCAGAAGCGGCGAACGCGGCGAATGCGACGAGGGTGAAGAACAACGACTTCAACCGATTGTTGTTGGTATTCATGGTGTGTTTAGTTTCTGATTCTTATGCGAAATCGCGGCGTGTGTGAGGGTCGGCAACGGATGCTCCTTCAGGGAGCCAGAAAGGCGTATGCGGCCACGTCCGTCGGGGGTGAAGAACAAATCACCTTGGCGCGCTAGATGGCGCGCGCCAGCCTCTGTATGGAGGACGACATTTCGCAGTCGCAGTCGACCCGATGACATAGGACGGGCGTTCGCTGCGGAAAGACGCCACTCCGGGTAAGCGTCGAAGGTGATGCGAAGATTGCGGATCTCCAATGCTGCATGCTTTTCATTTCGGGAGTTGGTGTCGGCAGTGTGCAGCCTGCGCAGGAGCGATGAAGCCTCATCCGAGTCGTGCAACCTGACCGATGTGTTGTCCGCGACAACAAATGGTAGGGCACCAATCTTGAAGAAACCCTTCGTTTGGTGGTCCCGAAATATCCGCTCAATCCTGATGGTCGCCAACCGGGTCGACCGGTTTCGCGAAAACAGGGTCAGAGCAAAATTCCGGGCGTTCGAATTCAAAGCGAAAAGCCAAGCCTCCTTCGATTCGTCGCCTCTCCTATCGATCGTGGCGTCGCTTGCGTCGGTGTCTTTGTGCGCGAAGCCTTCTGAATGCTTGCGCGGGAGAAAGAGAAACAGATCGCTTTGTCCAGGACCTTGAAAGGCGGCACCTGATATTTGGACAGAGTCTGCTGCTGAGGATGGCGGCCCGTGTTGGGCATTTAGACAGGAACCGAGCGATGCCACGATTGCCACCGCACAGCGTAGAAGGTAGGATTGACCCCATAATCTCATGCTCGGTGGCCTGGATGGCAGACTGCCGGTGAATGTCAAAATAGAAATGAAGATAGCCAAACAGTCGAACAGGCGTTCCCGCCGTTCCTTCATCCGACAATCCTCACTGGGCGCAGCTGCGTTGGCGGTTGGTTGCGGCACCACTGCGCGGCGGACGCCGCGCGGCATCATCGACGCGCATGTCCACGTTTGGACGCCGGACCTGGCGCGGTATCCGATCCACAGGGATTTCAAGCGGTCGGACATGCTGCCGGCAAGCTTCACGCCGGAGCAGTTGTTCGCCCACTGCAAGCCCGAGGGGGTGGATCGCATCGTGCTGATCCAGATGAGCTGGTACCGCTACGACAATTCCTACATGCTGGACTGCATGCGGCGTTTTCCCGGCGTCTTTGGCGCGGTGGGCATCGTGGATTGGTTCGGCAGTCGCCCGGACGACGACATGAACGGCCTCGCAAAGCAGGGCGTGCGCGGGTTCCGGGTGACCTTCCGCAATGCCAAGTCCATCGACACCTGGATGGAAACGCCGGCCTTCGAACGCATGTTCAAGCACGCCGCCGACAACGGCTTGGCGATCTGTCCGTTGATGGATCCGCGCGGATTGCCGTCGCTGGCCCGGATGTGTGAGAAGTATCCGGACACGCGGGTCGTGATCGATCATTTCTGTCGGATCGGCATCAAGGGTCCGATGCCGGAGACCGAGGTGAGCGCCCTGGCCGGCATGGCCAAGTTTCCCAACACCCATGTGAAGGTTTCGGCATTTTACGCCTTGGGCAGCCGCAAACCGCCGCACGGGGATTTGGAGCCGATGATCAAGCGGATGCACGGAGCCTTCGGGGCCGATCGTCTGATGTGGGCGAGCGATTGTCCCTACGCCGTGGACAACGAGAGCTATCGCGACAGCCTGACGCTGGTGCGGGATGGCTGTTCCTGGTTGAGCGAAGAGGATCGCAACTGGATGCTGCGCGGCACGGCGGAGAAGGTGTTTTATTCCTGAGCCCGGCTAGGAGTTCGGACCCGGTTGCTGGCGGAACCGGAGAATGTAAGGGAAGCGAGCGAACCTTCGTTTGCGGCGCGTTGAGGACGGAGAATCGGGCGGTGACTTGCGGAAGCTTGTCCTTCCGCTTCTCTTGGCGTCAGTCGTTCCGCCAGTCGTAGGCCTCGGCGACGACCTCCGCGTGCAGTTTCTGCATTTTCCTTTTCAGCTTTTCGAAGCGCGCCGGTTCGGTCTTGGCGAGGTCGTTTTGTTGTGGCGGGTCGTCGCGGAGATTGAACATCCGGAAGTTGGCGAGCCCGGTTTGCTTGATGTCGCCGATGTAGGATTCCTTGAACATGTTGCCGCGCGGCAGGTCGATCTCCGGATCGGCGATCAGGCAGTAGTCGCCCTCCCGGATGACGCAGGCCGGGCGCGACGGATTGTAGAACCAGTAGAGCGGGTGGGGGCGTTTGATGGGTTTCCCGTTGAAGAGGGGAAGCAAGCTCACGCCGTCGATGACACGGTCCTTGGGAAGGGCGACGCCAGCGACCTCGGACACCGTCGGCAGGATGTCCACCAGTCCTGCGGGGACATCGGTGATCGAGCCGGGTTTCACCTTGCCGGGCCAGCGGATGATGCCGGGCTCGCGTATGCCGCCCTCCCAGAGCGTCGTCTTGCGGCCGGTGAGATTGCCCGCGCTGCCGGGCATGTAGCTGCCGTTGTCCGAGGTGAAGAGTACGAAGGTATTGTCGCGGGCGCCCATGGCGTCGAGCCTGGCCATGAGGCGGCCGACGGCGTCGTCCATGTTCTCGATGCAACCGTAGTAGTCCGGACGCTTGGTCTTGAGGTGGCGGTTCCGATACTTCTCCGGCGCGGCGACCTTCATGTGCGGTTCGTGAAACCAGATGTTCAGGTAGAATGGCTTGGACTTGTCGCGTTGGTTGTCCAACCAGTCGATGGCCTCATCGGCGACGATCTGGCAGGAGTAGCCCGGGATCTGCCCCATGGCCTTGCCGTTGCGGACGAAGTTGTTGGGATTGAGGTGCGAGGGATTGGCGTTGTTGCCGGTGGCCATCCAGTGATCGAAGCCGTGGTCGCCGGGATTCGGGCCGTCGCCCGCGCCCTTCTCCAGGTCGTAGCCCAAGTGCCACTTCCCCACGTGGGCCGTGGAATAGCCGACGCCCCTCAACTGTTCGGCGACGGTGATCTCCTCGCGACGCAGGCGCATCTTGTGCGAGGTGTGGATCCAGCTGTAGACGCCGGCGCGGACGCAGAAGCGTCCCGTCATGAACGACGCGCGGGAAGGGGAGCAGACCCCACAGGCCGCGTAGAAATCCGTGAAGCGCAGCCCCTCGGCGGCGAGCTTGTCCAGGTGCGGCGTCTGGTTCTCCGCGCTGCCGTAGCAGCTCAGGTCGGACCAACCCAGGTCGTCGGCCATCATGAGCACGACGTTGGGCTTGGCGGCGGAGGCGAGAACGGGGAGGGCGAAGCAGAGGAAGAACAACGTTGAACGGATGGCTCGATTCATGATGTCAGATTCAGGGGCGGCGGAGAAGGGATGTAAAGAGGGTTTCCAGGACGGGCGGTTGATTCGCTCCGGGGAGAGGCTTCATAAGGCCCGCTGATTCCGGGATAAGATCAAGCGATCAGAGGCTTGAGCGGAGTTCTTTCGGGGGTGATTTGGCAAAAAAGCAGCGACCTTCTTGACGCTGGCATGGCCGGTAGGCAATGTATCTCTCGTTCCTTTGCGCAGGAGCCCCCATGACCGTTGAGTATAGTCCATACCAGTATGTTGCGACCTTCCTGATTCTCGGGATTGGGATGGCGGTGACGCCGTTGATCGCGGCGGCGGTGTGGGCGCGCCTGTTCTCTCCGAAGAAGCCGGGTCAGGACAAGAACGCAACCTACGAGTGCGGCCTGGAGTCGAAGGGAGACGCCTGGGTTCAGTTCAAGTCGGAGTATTACATTTACGCGATCGTGTTCCTGATTTTCGATGTGGAAGCGGTCTTCGTCGTGCCCTTCGCGGTGGCGTTCACCGGATTGCCTCTGGGGGCGGCAGTGGCGATGCTGGTGTTTGGACTCCTGTTGGTTGAGGGACTTGTCTGGGCCTGGAAGAAAGGGGTCCTGACCTGGAAGTGAGCTGATATGGACGAAGGACTTCGCAGCGAACTCAGCAAGCAGGGGGTGTTCACGACGACCATCGAGGACATCTACAACTGGGGGCGTCGCAATTCCGTTTGGCCGCTCCAGTTCGGGCTGGCCTGCTGCGCGATTGAAATGATCGCGACCACGATGGCCCGTTACGACCTGGCCCGTTTCGGGGCCGAGGTCTTTCGTCCTTCGCCTCGGCAGGCGGACCTGATGATTGTTGCGGGCACGGTGACCAAGAAGATGGCTCCCCAGGTGGTGCGGCTCTACAACCAGATGCCGGAGCCCAAATATGTCATCGCCATGGGCGCCTGCGCCATTTCCGGGGGGCCCTTCAAGCAAGGCTACAATGTCCTGAAGGGGATTGACCGCTTCATGCCGGTGGACGTGCACATCCCGGGATGTCCGCCCCGTCCCGAGGCGTTGATCCACGCCTTCATGACGCTGCAGAAGAAGATCGACGCCCAGAAGCTGACGGGGCCGGACCGGGCTCGCCATTTGAACGCCGACGAGCCGAGCGAGTTTCCCGTGCCGGCGTTTGGCGCGAAGGATCTGGAGCCTCCGCACAACCCGGCTCTCTGGCAACCGCCCAAGGTGGAGCGCGCCGAGTAAGTCATTTTCGAATTTCAGACGCCGCAAGTGGAATCGTTGGAAACCATCAAGGAACGCATTGAAGCCGCCGTGCCGGGCGCGATTCTCGAGATCGTCGAGAATCCGGGGGCGGCGGCGGAGCATTCGCTGGTGGTTGACCATGGGCACGCCTTGCGCGTGGCGGAGTTCCTGCGGGACGACGAATCCCTGAAGTTGGATCATTGCTCCAATGTCACCGGAGTGGACTGGTTGGATTCGGTCGAAAAAGTTCGGGAGAAGGTCAAGAAGGTGGTGGACGGCGAGGAGAAGGAGGTCGTCGAGGTCAAGACGATCGAGACTCCGGGTTACCTGGAATCAGTCTATCACCTGTTCTCCATGAAGCTGGGACACGGGCCGGTGGTCTTGCGTTTGCGCACGGGCAACCGGTCAGGCGATGTGACGCTGCCCTCGTTGACCCCGGTTTGGCGCGGAGCGGAATTGCAGGAGCGGGAGATCTTTGACCTGTATGGAGTGGTCTTTGAAGGGCATCCGGATTTGCGCCGGATCCTCATGTGGGACGAGTATGAGGACCATCCGATGCGGAAGGATTATGTTGAGCCGGACGACTATGAGTACGAACCAACGCCCCACGACGAGGTCTTGAAAAAGGCCAAGGCGCACTTCGGGGAAGGGGGGAAGGAATGACGCAGCGGCTCGACGTGGAAGCGATCCTCGGCAAGACGCCGGCGCCTGAAGGATCGGGAGAACCGGGCTACACCGTGCTGGCCAAGGGTGACCACCGTCATGAGATCGACGGCGACCTGTTGGAGGTTGCGATGGGTCCGCACCATCCCTCCACGCACGGCGTGTTCCGCATGGACGTCGCCCTGGACGGCGAGGATGTGGTGAAGCTCAAACCGGTGTTCGGCTATCTGCATCGCAACCACGAGAAGATCGCGGAGGGCGTCAGTTATTTGGCGTCGATGCCGTATACCGATCGCCTGGATTACTTTTGCTCGATGACCAACAACTGGGCGTATGCCCTGGCGGTGGAGAAGTTGGCCGGTCTGGATGTGCCGGAGCGGGCCGAATACATCCGCGTCATCACCGCCGAGTTGACCCGCTTGTTGAATCACACCTGTCTGATCGGCTTCCTGGTGCAGGACATGGGCGCCTTGGGGACTCCGCTGATGTATGCCTTTCGCGAGCGGGAAAAGATTCTGGACCTGTTCGAAGCCTTGAGCGGTTCGCGCATGATGTGCAACTACATGCGATTTGGCGGTTGTCGGGTGGATCTGCCGGCCGGTTGGTTGACCGCGGCCAAGGATGTGGTCGATCGCTTCGGCGGCTTTCTGGACGAGTATGAGGCCTTGCTGTCCGGCAATGAGATCCTGATGGCCCGCACCCAGGGCATTGGCGTCCTGTCGGCCGAACTGGCGGTGGATGCGGCGATCACGGGACCGATGCTGCGCGCCAGCGGGGTCAACTACGATCTGCGCAAGGTCGACAAGTATGGCATTTATGACCGCTTCGATTTCCGGGTTCCGCTGGGCGATCACGGCGATGTCTTTGACCGTTACATGGTCCGGGTCTTGGAGATGCGGGAGTCGCTCAAGATTCTCAAGCAGGCCTTGAAGGAGATTCCGGACGGCCCGATCACCTCGCCGAAGGCGAAGATCCGGAATTTCAAGGCGCCCAAGGGCGAGGCCTACGGTCGCATCGAGGGGCCGAAGGGCGAGCTTGGCTTTTACCTGATCAGCGATGGCAAGCCGCAGCCGTATCGTTATCGGGTGCGGCCGCCCAGCCTGATCAATCTGACCATTCTGGAAGACATGTGTCTCGGGCACTCCATTGCCGACACCGTCATCATTCTCGGCAGTGTGGACATCGTATTGGGTGAGGTGGACCGATGAACATTCCCGGCAAAGGCATCGTGACCGGCATGGCGCAGACCGCCAAGAACTTCATCGGCAGTTATGTGTCGAAGGAGCGGATGACGACCGTCCAGTATCCCGAGGAGCGGGTCCCGGCGCAGGAGGCGGCGCGCAATTTTCCCTTTTTGGTGTTTGATGAGGATCCGGAGGCGGGTTTGCGCTGCGTCGCCTGCAAGATCTGCGAGAAGGAGTGTCCGCCGCAGTGCATCTACATCGTGATGAAGCGCGATGAGAACGCCAAGCCGAGCAAGCAACCGGAGACCTTCGATATCGATGTTTCGGTCTGCATGAGTTGCCAGATTTGCGTGGAGGTCTGCCCCTTTGAGGCCATCAAGATGGACACGGAGTTCGAGTATGGCGAGTTCGACCGGTTTGGCGGACTGCTCCTGGGCAAGGACCGGCTGGCCAAGTCGAACCAGTATTACCACAAGATTCATCCGACCGAGGCGGCCGAGGTGGACGCGCGTCTCGACGAGGAGCGTCAGGCCAAGGCGGCCGCCGAGAAGGCCAAGGCCGCGAAGCTGGCCGCGCTGGCGCAGAAGTCGAAGGACGCGGACAAGATCGTGGCGAACGGCAAGGCGGAGAAGAAGTAGCGGGAGCTGATGGAACGGTTGGACCAAATCTTTGTGACGCTGAAAGCCTGGGCGGTGGGACAGGTCCCTGAGCCGTTTCAGGTTATCGCATCGATCGTCCTGTCCATTGCGCCGATCATGCTGGTCTTTCCGGGGATTTTTGCCCTGACGACCGTGGCGGAGCGCAAGTTGCTGGGGCGCATTCAGAATCGCCTTGGGCCCAATCGCGTGGGGCCGTTCGGGTTTCTGCAGTGGGCGGCGGACGGTTTGAAGACCATCACCAAGGAGGACATCGTTCCGCGCAACGCCGACAAGGTGGTGCACTTCCTGGCGCCGGTCGTGTTGCTGGTTTCCGCGTTGCTGGCCTACTCGGTGATTCCCTTTGGCCGAAACATGTATGCGATCGAGATCGACGCCGGCATTCTGTTTTTCTTTGCCGTGGGCGCGGGCACGGAGTTGGCGGTCTTCATGGCGGGGTGGTCGAGCCGCAACAAGTATGCGCTGTTGGGCGCCATGCGGGCGATCGCCCAGATGATCAGTTACGAGATGCCGTTGTTGTTGGCGGCCCTGGCGGTCGTCATGGCGACCGGTTCGTTGAACCCGAATGAGATCGTGGCGGCGCAGGAGGGCGGCCGCGGTTGGGGCGAGATCGTTCCCAACTGGTTCGTCTTCACCCCTTGGGGCTTTGCCGGCTGCATCCTGTTTCTCATTGCGGCCGCCGCGGAATCGAATCGTTCGCCCTTCGATCTCCCGGAGGCGGAGTCCGAGATCATCGCCGGGTATTTTGTCGAGTATTCGGGCATGAAGTTCGCGACCTTTTTCCTGGCGGAGTATCTGGGGCTGTTTGTGATCAGCAGCCTGTGCGTCGTCTTGTTCCTGGGCGGTTGGCACGCGCCGTTTCCATTTTTCTGGTGCGCCTGGGTTCCGTCGTGGGCCTGGTTCATCGGCAAGCTTGCCTGCATTGTGCTGCTATACATCTGGATGCGGGGCACCTTGCCGCGCTTACGGATCGACCAGTTGATGAACTTCGCCTGGAAGTTCATGCTGCCGATGGCCCTGATCAACCTGGTTGTGGTGGCGGTCTGGACCTATACGCGCCCCTGGAACTATTTCGGGGCCGAACTGGTTCGTTGGCTGCTCTGCGTGGGCCTGTTGCTGGCGCCGTATCTCCTGCTGGGCAGGAATCTGTTGCGCAACCGGAAGTGGGGCCCGAGAACGTATCGCTACGCAAGTTGAACATGGACGCCCCCTTTCTCATAGCCGCCGCCATGACGCTGCTGAGCGCGATTGCCGCGATCAGTCTGCGCAACGTGGTGCATTGCGCGTTGTGTCTTTCGGTGGCCTTGTTGGGGTTGGCGGCCCTCTATCTGCAGTTGGGAGCCCAGTTTGTCGGTTTGACCCAGATCGTGGTCAATGTCGGGGCGGTGGCGATCGTGATCGTCTTTGCGATTTTGTTGACCCGTTCGTCGGAAGAATCGGGCGAACCACGTTTCAACAAGGGGGCGATCTGGGCCGGGCTGATTTGCGCGGCGGTCTTTGCCTCCCTGGTGATTGCGATCAACTCCAGTCATGTCTCGGTCAAGTTCAGCGCGCCGGTTTCGCCCTTGACGGTGGAGCGGATCGGGCATGAGTTGATGGGCAGATACGTCTTGCCCCTGGAGGCAATGGGGCTGCTGCTGACCGCGGCCCTGATCGGCGCGGTGATCATCGCGATGAAGGAACCGGGCGGAAAGGGGGGGGCGCAATGACCATGGAGACCTGGCTCATCTTTTCCGCGGCGCTTTTCTGCGTGGGCTTGGCGGGCGCGTTGATCCGGCGCAACGCCATCATCGTGCTGCTCAGCATCGAGTTGATGCTCAACGCCGCCAACCTGAATTTCATCATTTTCTGGCGCTTTGGCGTGAACGCGGATGCGGCCTCGGGCGTGATGATGGTCATCTTCGCCATTGGCATTGCGGCGGCGGAGGCCGCAGTGGGGCTGGCCCTGGTGATCGCGGTCTACCGTCATTTCAAGACCGTCAACCTGGACAAGATCGATTCGATGAAAGGCTAGGCTCGACGAAGGATGTCTGACGCGATGCAAACCCTCTGGCTGATTCCGACGCTGCCGCTGCTGGCGGCGGGCGCGCTGGCGTTGACGCCGCGCGACAACCGGACGGCGGCCAGGTTGTTGTCGATCGGTTCGATGGGGTTGGCGTTGTTATTGTCGCTGCGCGCCTTGCAGGCGTCGTTGAAACTCCAAGGAGATCATGGAGTCGCCCGCGAGGTCCTCAATTTCGTCTGGTTGAGTTTCGGCGCCGGCGAGGCGGGCTTGCTGAAACTGGGACTTGTCCTGGATCCCCTGACCGCGGTGATGCTTGTCATGGTGACCTTTGTCGGACTGTTGATCTTCATCTTCAGCGTGGGCTATATGGAGCATGACGGCAACTTCAAGCAGTTCTTCTGCTTCCTGTCGTTGTTTGCCGCCGCGATGTTGGGGCTGATTGTCTCCAACAGCCTGTTGCTGCTTTTCATTTGCTGGGAATTGGTGGGCGTGGCGTCCTATCTGCTGATCGGGTTCTGGTTCCACAAGCCCGAGGCGGCGGCTGCGGCGAAGAAGGCCTTCATCACGACGCGTATCGGCGACATGGGCTTCCTGCTTGGCATGGTCTGGCTTTACGCGGAGACGGGGACGTTGCTGTTCTATGACGGGGGCGCGGGTTGCCTGGAGCAGGGAGCCATCGCGGCCCTGGTTGCCAAGTCGGCGGCGGGAGGCATCGCGGTCTCGACCTGCATTGCGTTGTTGATATTTTGCGGCGCGGCGGGCAAGTCCGGCCAGTTGCCGCTGCATGTCTGGCTGCCGGACGCCATGGAAGGGCCGACGCCGGTGAGCGCCTTGATCCACGCCGCCACAATGGTCGCCGCGGGCGTGTTCCTGGTGGCCCGAATGTTCCCGGTGTTTGCCGCCGTGCCGCCCGGAGTTGAGGGGGGCGCGACGGCGTTGACCATTGTGACCTGGGTGGGCGCGTCGACCGCGGTGTTCGCCGCGTTGATTGCCGTGGCTCAGAACGACATCAAGCGTATCCTCGCGTATTCCACGGTTTCCCAGCTTGGCTACATGATGCTGGGGATCGGTGTGGGCGGTGTTGCAGTCGGGATGTTCCACCTGATCATGCACGCCTTTTTCAAGGCCTTGTTGTTCTTGGGGGCCGGATCGGTTATCCACGGCTGTCACGAGGAGCAGGACATCCGGAAGATGGGCGGGATCAAGGATTACATGCCCTGGACCTTCTACACCTATGTGATCGGCATGCTTTGTCTTACAGGGATGCCGCTTCTGATCGGTTTTGTGAGCAAGGACGAGATCCTCGTCAGCGCCTTGCACGGCAACACGGGGAGCGTGGTCGCATTGCTGCCGTTCGCAATGGGCCTGTTCGGCGCGGTCCTGACGTCCTTCTACATGTTTCGGCAGGTCTTCTACGCGTTCTTTGGCGAGTATCGGGGGGATCGTTCGCGGGAGCCGCATGAGAGCCCCCGGGTCATGGTCTGGCCCTTGGCTGCGCTGGCCGCTTCCCTGGTTTTCTTCAGTCTGCCCAAGTTGGATCCCTGGGGCTGGTTCAGCGGATTCCTCGAGGGCGGGCATCACCACAACATTCCCACCGGGCATGTGGCATTGGTGATCTTCCTCTCCGTCGTCGCCTTCCTGATCGGAGCGGGGGCGGCCTATCAACTCTATTACCGACGCCAGATTGATTCCTCCGAGGCGTCGGACGCCCTGGAGGAGCGCTTTCCCGAGTTCTTCAAGACCCTGGCCGGCAGGTTTTACGTGGACGAATTGTATGAGGCCTCGGTGATTCGGGTGAATAACTGGTTGGCGCGCATGGCGGATCTGTTGGATCGCAAGGTCTGGAACGGCGTGACGCAGTTTGTCGCCCAATGCATGGTGATGTTCGCTTGGTTTGCGCGACTCTTCGACGAGTATGTGATCAATCTCGGTTTTGACTTTGGCTGCAAACGGGTGAACGACGGCGGCCGCCTGGCAACGAAGCCGCAGTCCGGCGAGATTCAATCCTACCTGAGGGTGATCGGGATCGCCCTGGCGGTCGGGGTTCTGTTGCTGACGTGGGGGTGTTCCGGCTCATGAACGACGCGCCGCTCATCTCCATTCTGACATTCTTCCCGCTGGTTGGCGCGTTGATTGTCGGCCTGCTGCGATCCAACGACACGGCGCGGGTTCGCGCCATGGCCCTGGCGATCAGTCTGGTCACCCTGGCCCCGATCTTCTTCCTGGGGCTGAACTTCGAGACGCAGTCCGTCCGGGACAGCCTGCAGTTCGTGGAACGCCACGACTGGATTCCCACCCTCGGGGTGGAGTATTTTGTGGGTGTCGACGGACTGGGATTGTTGATGATCCTGTTGACGGGAATCGTCACCCCGATGGCGATCCTGGCGTCGACCGGGGTGGAGCGGAAGCCGCGGCTTTACTTCGCGTTGATCCTGTCGTTGCAAGCGGGTTTGTACGGGGCCTTCACGGCGTTGAACTTTTTCCATTGGTTCCTTTTCTGGGAACTGGTCCTGATTCCCTCCTACTTCCTCATCCGCAACTGGGGCGGGCCGAAGAGCCGGGCGGCGGCGTTGCAGTTCTTCATTTTCACGATGGTGGGCAGCATCGCCATGCTGGTCGGTTTCATGGCGCTCTATCTCGGCGCGCAGTCGTTTGATTTCATGGAGTTGGCGGAAGGGGCCCGCAGCAATGGCGCGGCGACGATGGCGATCTTCATCTGCGTCCTGCTGGGGTTTGCGGTCAAGGTCCCCTTGATTCCCTTCCACTCGTGGTTGCCGGCGACTTACGCGGAGGCGCCGACTCCGGTGACGATGCTGCTGACGGGCGTGATGTCCAAGATGGGCGTCTACGGGTTTCTGCGGATTTTGCTGCCGATTTTCCCCGCACAGATCGAGGCGGCAATGGGGCCCCTGGTGACACTGGCTTTGTTGACGATTGTGTTGTCAGCTTTCGCGGCGTTGGCGCAGACGGATCTCAAGCGGATGCTGGCTTACTCCTCGGTCAACCATCTCGGGTATTGCATGCTTGCGGTGTTCGCGGCGGCTCAGTTCACCTCGGTGGATCCGCAGTGGGCGGTTGAGAAGGCGGCGGCGTTGAGCGGGGCAATCATCCAGATGTTCAACCACGGCGTGACCGCGGCGGCGATTTTCTGTTTCATCGGCTTCATCGAGCAGCGGTCGGGCGGATTGCGGGGAATTGACGACTTTGGCGGTCTGCGGAAGGTGGCGCCGGTCTTTTGCGGACTGATGGGAATTTCCCTGTTCGCCTCACTGGGGTTGCCGGGGTTGAACGGATTCGTCGGCGAGTTCCTGATCTTCAAGGGCGTCTTTGCGTTGAATCCCTGGGCGGCGGCCCTGGCGACGCCGGGGTTGCTCGTCACCGCGGTGTTTCTCCTGCGGATTCTCCAGCGCGTCTTCTGCGGGCCGTTGAATGAGAGCTGGAAGAGTTTTCCCGAGTTGAGCGTTCGGGAGCGGATCCTGGTGGTGCCCGCCGTCGCGCTCATGTTCGCGCTGGGAGTATGCCCCCAACTCCTGCTCCACCTGACCCAATCCACCGTGACAAGAATTGTGAATCAGCTTGCCAACTGACATGGACGACTTCGGAGCCAACTGCCTGAGTCTGATCGTGCCGGTCACCTTTGTCGGGGCGGCGGTGATCGGACTCGTGCGCATGCCCGATGAGGACGCGCGCCGCGTCGCCCTGGGCACGGCCTTGGTCGGCTTGATTCTCGGGTTGATGGGCGCGTGTTCCTTCGCACGGATCGACGGGTCGGCCATTGCGGTGTTGCATGACTGCGCCTGGGTGAAGTCGCTGGGCCTCCGTTTCCTGCTCGCCGTTGACGGCATCAGCCTGACGATGATCCTGTTGACGGGCGTGGCGGCCACGGCGGGCGTGTTGTTTTCCTGGAATGTGAGTGAACGGGTGAGGGAGTATTTCACGCTCTATTTTGCGTTGATCGGCGGCGTCTACGGCGTGTTCATGAGTCTCGACCTGTTCCTGCTCTTTGTCTTCTACGAGTTGGCGATCATCCCCAAGTATTTCCTGATAGCGATCTGGGGCAGCGGGGAGCGTCGCTATGCGGCCATGAAGCTGGCGCTTTATTCCTTTGTTGGCAGCGCGATGGTCCTGGCGGGCATGGTCGCGGTCTATGTGACCGCTGGCGCGGAGACGATGAGCCTGATCGAGCTGGCGGCGAAGGCGAGGGAGGGCGCGTTTTCGGCGTCATTCCAGGCCTGGGCGTTCCCATTGATTTTCGTCGGCTTTGCCATTCTCGCGGGTTTGTGGCCGTTTCATACCTGGGCTCCCACGGGGCACTCCGCGGCGCCGACGGCGGTCTCGATGCTCCTCGCGGGAGTGGTCATGAAATTGGGAGCCTACGGGGCCTTGCGGGTGGCGGTGGCCTTGTTCCCGTCGGGCGTGGCGCAGTGGGCCAATGTGATCGGGCTGCTGGCGGTGATTGGGATCATCTACGGCGCGGGCGTGGCGCTGGTGCAGCGGGATTTCAAGTTTGTGATCGGGTACTCCAGTGTCAGCCACATGGGTTTTGTCATCCTCGGGTTGGTGACCATGAACGAGGTCGGGTTGAGCGGCGCGGTGTTGCAGATGTTCTCGCATGGGATCATTGCCGGGCTCCTGTTTGGCGTCGTGGGACGGATGGTTTACGATCGGGCGCATACCCGGCAACTGACGATGCTGGAATGCATGGGGCTCTCAAAGGCGCTGCCGTTCGCCATGGGAACCTTCGTCATTGCCGGATTTGCCTCCATGGGCATGCCGGGATTCAGCGGCTTCGTCGCCGAGGTGCAAGTGTTGATCGGCGCCTGGCAGGCGTCTCCAAAATTCGCCCTGATCGCCGGCGTCGGCATTGTGGTTGGCGTTGCCTATACCTTGCGCGCGATGAACCAGGTGTTTTTCAGCGACGCCAAGCCGGAGCATGAGCTGACGGTCCCGCCGACGCCTCCGATTTCTTTGTCGGAGAAAGCGGGTGCGATTCTTTTGATTGGCTGCACGCTGGGTATCGGTCTTTATCCGCGAGTCCTTCTGGACCTGATTGTGCCCAGCCTGCACAACGATTTGTTTCAGGCCATGTGGGGAGGAGGCGGCTTGTGAGTTACCTGGAGTTGACGCGCATGGCGGGGGCGGAGGTGATCCTGGCAATCGCCGCGCTGGTGACGTTGTTCTTCGACCTCTACGTGTTCCGCAACCAGCCGCTCGGGACGCGTCGCGGATTTGCGGCGGCGCTTTCGGTCATCGGTTGTGTGGCCGGGCTGGTGTTTGTCCATTTGTTGGGGAGCGACGGCAGTTCGCTGGGCGGCATGCTCGTCCTGGATTCCTTGACCCGGATTGCCAAGATGTGCGTCCTTGGCATTGCGGCGTTCGCGATTCTGATGGCCGCCGACAGCGACGCCTCGCCGCATGTGGGCGAATTCTTTGCGCTGATGCTGACCGCTGTGATCGGGATGAGCTTGATGGTCAGCTCGGAGAACCTGCTGATGATGTTCGTGGCATTGGAGTTGGCGAGTTTGTCACTGTATATCCTGGTGGGCTTCGACAAGCGGTGCGCCAAGTCCTCCGAGTCGGCGCTGAAGTATTTTCTCTTCGGCGGCATGTCCGCCGCGTTCATGTTGTTTGGTCTGAGCCTGCTTTACGGCCTGTCCGGCTCACTTGAATTGGACGCGATTGCCAAGAGCCTGCAGCATCAGGGGGCCGATCCGCTGAGTTTGGCGGCGCTGGTGATGGTCCTGATCGGTTTTGGTTTCAAGGTGGCGGTTGTGCCGTTCCACCTCTGGGCGCCCGATGCCTATGAAGGCGCGCCGACCAGCAGCGCCGCCCTGGTGGCCGCGGGCTCCAAGGTTGCCGCGTTTTTCCTGATGGCGAAGTTCGTGATGATGGCTTTCCCGGCTTCCTATGGCAGCGGCGGATGGCGGGCTTTCGAGCCAGGATGGGCTCCGGCGGTCGCCGCGCTGGCGGCGCTGTCCATGATCCTTGGCAACCTTGGAGCCCTGGCGCAGCGCAGCGTCAAACGGCTGCTCGCCTACTCCGCCATCGCCAACGCCGGTTACGCCATGTTGGGGATACTGGGCAACAGCGGGCAGGGAGTTGCGGCGATCCTGTTTTTTGCGGCGACCTATGCGGCGGCGACGTTGGGCGCTTTTGGCGTGGTTGCGGCGGTGGAACGGAGCCGCGGCGGCGACAAACTCTCGGATTTTGCCGGCCTGCACAAGGATGCGCCCTGGCTCGCCTTCTTCATGTTGATCTTCCTGCTCTCCCTGGCGGGGATTCCACCGCTGGCCGGCTTCTTCGCGAAGTTCTATCTCTTCGCCGCCGCGGTGGACGGCGGACAGGATCTGGGCCTGATGTGGCTGGTCATTGTGGCCGTGGTCATGAGTTCGGTTTCGCTTTACTACTACCTGCAGCCATTGAAGCAGATCTACGTCGTCGAGAAACCGGCTGGGACAGGCCCGTGCAACAGCACGTTCGCCACCTGGGTCGCCTTGTTCGGTCTGGCCGCCGCTGTGATCGCCTTCGGTTGCGCGCCGGATCTGCTGGTCGATTGCCTGACTGGCGCGAAACACTGAAGGCTCCAATTGGCGGTCGCGGCCGGCGGATTCGGCCGGGCCTGAGCGGCGCAGGCTTGATGCGGCCTCCGAATCAATTCGACCTGAGCAGGAATCCGGAGCGACTCCATGCGACTGACCAACCAGGAACGGGGCGCCAACGTCAGGCGGAATCTGCGTCGCTGGCGAAAGCCGCTTGTCGCCATGATGGGGGCATGGGCGTTACTCATGGTTGCTGTCATCATAGGGGCGGTGTTCTACGCGCATGCAAATGGCTTTTCTCCAAGGCGGGTGAAGTCCCTTGCGGAAGGCTGTGGAGGGATTCTGGGATTCATTTTGATCGTGGCGTGGCTCATCGTCCTGGTGAAGGCTGATAGGCAGCAGTCGGACTGACGTTGAGATGAGTGTTCTCGAGATCACAGCGGGCTCCGGAGCATCGTTCGCGCATTCCGGCAATTCACCGCCCGACAGGCCGCCCGTCACTGGCCGGACTTCCAAGAGTACGCATTTTCACCGCTTAATCAGGCTGGCCGTCGGGTTAATGGTGATTGAAGCATTCTCGGGATCTGTTTGGGCGACCGGTCAGATCAAGAGGACGGTTTATGAAGTGCGATCATTGGCCCATGCGTTGAACCAGCAGGAAGCGGAAGAAGGATCTACAACGGCCGTCAGTCCTGAAGGCTGGATCCGGAGTGAGGCATTGAGTGCAGACCTTTTCTGGGCCACACGCACGAATAGCATCGGATTCGTGACAGACTGTTGGGCCAAACCCCTGGTCTGGCTACATCCCGGCAAGCGCCATAGATTTGACGTTTACTCCACTGGCGCGAATCTTCTCGACGAAAGCGGTGGCGGCGACGACCTGACCAGCTGGGCAGGAATCAATGAAGGGCATTATTACAAGAAGCATTGGCCGGCGGCTCGTCGTTGGGTGATCGGTTCCTTCATGGCCGGGGTGTTGACTTTGGCGATCTTGTATTGGCGTCGGGAGCCGTTGTGGCTCGCTGCATTCCCCTGGATAATTGGGACTGCCTATGGCGTTCGAAATGTGAACGTCTTTTTCAAGAATTCCGCCACTGATTCCGCGTCCCTCGGTATTGCTCTGCCGGTTATCGCAACATTTCTCACCCCCTGTGTGATTCTGTCCTTCCTTGCGAAAACCCTCGTCAAACGTCAGTGATGCTTTGCGAAGGAGTGATCCCGGGGCCTGGCCTTAGGCGTGGCTTGATGACTATGGCAGCGGCGACTCCAGCAATGGTGACAGGCTCAAAGCCAGAATCCGATCTCGACATTCCCGTCTTCCTCTGTCACCTTCTCGACAACGTTAGGAGACGTTGGTTTTGCCATGCGCGACACACACTTGAAAATTGTGGGCGCCGATGCCGTGTACCATTGCATCGGTCGCATCGTCGGGGGTGAATGCCTCCTCGGGAATTCCGAAAAGGAAACCCTACGGATCATGTTCCGCCAGAACGCCGCCTTTGCTGGCGTCGAGCTCATCACACACTGCGTCATGAGCAACCACTTCCATTTCCTTGTGCGCATCCCCGGGGACCGCCGCGTCTCTGACGCCGAGATCCTTCGCCGCGTCCAGGGCTACTACCCGAAACGGAATCCCACGCGGTTAGCCATCGAGAATGCCATGGAAGTCGGCGGATTATGTGAAAGCATCAGGGAGCGGATGCTTGCCCGCATGGGCGATCTTTCCGCCTTCATGAAGGAACTCAAGCAGCGTTATTCCCGCTGGCACAACAAGCAACACGGCCGCTTCGGGACCCTCTGGGCCGAACGTTTCAAGTCCGTGCTGGTCGAGAACCGCCCCAGCGCCATGGCCACCGTGGCGGCCTACATCGACCTCAATCCCATCCGCGCAGGGCTCGTCGCCGATCCCAAGGACTATCGCTGGTGCGGCTACGCCGCGGCGGTGGCCGGCGACACGGAGGTCCGCCGCGGCCTCATGACGTTCCTGGAGGCGTCAAAATGGAAAAAGGCGGGACCGGAATACCGGCAGATGCTCTTTGTGAAATCGGGCGTTGCCGGGCATTCGGGCAAGACGGTTCTAGATCGGGAGGCCATCAAGAAGGTGATCGACGCGGGCGGCGAACTGGCGCTCGCCGAAGTTCTTCGTGTGCGGGTGCGCTACTTCAGCGACGGGGTGGCTCTGGGTTCCAAGGAGTTCGTGGATGCGGTTCGCGCGGAGTTCCGGGAGCATTTCGGCGCGAAGCGCAAGACCGGCGCCCGGAAGATCGGCACGGGTGACGCCATTCCCGGCCTCTTTGCCATGCGCGACCTGCGCGGCGACCGCTTCACATAGGGTAATCGCCCTTCCTTCCACCTGCTCTCCATTCTTTCGGTCGAGATTCCACCCGGCGATGGGGAGGTCTGCCAGGGCTTCACCCGATTCCGCCAATTTTACCCCGATTCTCTCAGGCTTTCACCGTCGGGCGCCGCAAATGCGCTGTTGCCATGCGCTCACGTCCCGTCCCAAAGCATTGAAGTCTGCCCTCCTCGCCCGGATCTCTACTATGAGCCTGGCACGTTTTCCCGTTTCTTGAGCCTGGCACGTTTTCCCGCCGTATGGGCGATCCGGCAAATTTAGAGGGACGACTATCCGGCGCCGGCGGACATGGAGAACTGGAATCCGAATGAACCGGTTGCAGCGCCCAAGTCATGACCTGACAGAAGTGACGGCGCTGCGATATGGCGGCCAGGGAATGCCCTGCTTTGGTCGTTGCGCCCCGGATACAAAATAGAAAAGACCGGCAGGCGAGGCCTGCCGGTCTGGTGAGAATTTGAAATCGACGGGGTCGAATCAGAAGCCGAGTTCGGTCTTGCGATCTTCGGCGGTGTCGAGGGGGTCGATACGTTCGGTCAAGGCTTCCTGACCTTCGCTCTGAAGGCGCTCGGCCTCGTTCTTGTTGAACTCGATCGCCTGCTGCTGATCCTCGGGGACGTCGTCTTCGGCAAAAATCGCCTCCACCGGACATTCCGGCACGCACGCAGTGCAGTCGATGCAGTCGTCAGGGTGAATGACGAGACGGTCATCGAGGACGTAGAAGCACGCCACGGGGCAGACGTCTACGCAGTCGGTAAACCTGCATTTCACGCAATTGTCGGTAACTACATGGGCCATAGTCTTACTTTCTTTTTATCGGTGGGTTGTCAGTTTTTTTCGTGTGAACGTGCGAAGTATTGCGGCTCGAATTTCTGGTTGGCAAGCGAAAGTGCAGTGAGACTGAGTCGCAACAGTTTGACGCGGCGCGGGTTGCGAATTGGCGTGCGGCTCAGGAGGTGAACGGCGGCTTGGGCGGGCGGGGCGTGAGTGGGGATGCGCCAGGGGAAAGCGCTCAGGCCTCGTTGACCTTGGGTTCCCGTTTACCGCCGATCTGGAGGTTCCAGAGCCAGCTGAAGCCGCGTCGGATAT